>CAJUES010000078.1:0-13724 GCA_910585765.1 uncultured Lachnospiraceae bacterium
CACCTGGAAGAGAACATCACAAATCTGGTGGAGCGGTTAAAGAACAAGGCATACACATGACGCTGAACTATTACGCCCATGCTGCCTCTGATAGCGCAATGGCAGAAATGGAACGGCTGATTGCTTAGTAGTAGATAGAGGTTTTACTACTTGATTTACTACTTTTGGACGCGAAAACATGAGGGGAAATGAGAATATATAAGAGCTTCTTCCGGCTTATGAGAACTTATAAAGAGACAGTCAGTTACTGTTCACTCGTCAATAAAAGTAGTGAAAAGCGTGCGCCAAAATGCTTGCACTTTAGCATTTTGTGTGCAAATGGGTTGCTGTTTACGCCTTCATTACATAAAATTGTGTCAGAATTAGTTGGGCGTGAACAGTAACGATAGTCAAAAACTATATTTTGATTTATGATAAATGTGTTAACATTTAAAAAAAAGTGTGGTAAACTTTAAGAGTATACTACTTTAAATAATGAAAGTGAAGGAGAGTTATGAATGGCAAACTATTATCAACCGGAAATCGAAACGATGCCAGTGGAGCAGATCCAGGCTCTGCAGAGCGAGCGGCTGGCAGAACAGGTAAAATTTGTGTATGACAATGTGAAATTTTATCATGATAAAATGGACGAGTTGGGTGTGAAACCCGATGACGTGAAGGGAATAGAGGATCTACATAAACTTCCATTTATCACGAAAGACGATCTGCGTGATCAGTACCCGTACGGACTGCTGGGCGTGCCGCTCTCGGACTGCGTGCGCATCCAGTCCACGAGCGGTACAACGGGACGCCGCGTTGTGGCATTCTACACACAGGGGGACATCGATGTGTGGGAGGAGTGCTGTGCGCGTGCGATCGTTGCTGCAGGCGGCACGAAGGATGATGTGTGCCACGTCTGCTATGGCTACGGACTCTTTACGGGCGGTCCGGGACTGAACGGCGGATCGCACAAGGTAGGCTGTCTCACGCTGCCGATGTCCTCCGGAAACACGGAGCGCCAGCTCCAGTTTATGACGGATCTGGGTTCCACGATTCTCTGCTGTACGCCGTCCTACGCGGCAAATCTCGGCGAGTCGATCAACGAGAGGGGACTGCGTGATCAGATCAAGCTGAAAGCCGGCATCTTTGGCGCGGAGCCGTGGACTGAGGAGATGCGCAGGAATATCGAGAGATCGCTTGGCATCAGGGCGTACGATATCTACGGGCTCACGGAGATCTCGGGACCGGGCGTCTCCTTTGAGTGCGAGGAGCAGCAGGGCATGCACATACAGGAAGATCACTTTATTCCCGAGATCATCAACCCGGATACGGGGGAGGTATTGCCGGAGGGCGAGATCGGGGAACTTGTATTCACCTGTATCACCAAGAAGGCGTTTCCGCTCCTGAGATACCGCACAAGGGATCTCTGCTATCTGACCAGAAAGAAATGTTCCTGCGGACGCACGCACATACGCATGCACAAGCCGATGGGAAGGAGCGACGACATGATGGTCGTAAAGGGCGTCAATGTGTGGCCGTCACAGATCGAGACTGTCCTGCTGAACAAGGGATATGAGGCGAACTACCAGATTGTGGTTGACCGTGTCGGAAACAATGACACGATCGAGGTTCAGGTGGAAAAGACGCCGGAGATGGCGGCAGATACCGGGTTCAACACGGCGGAGCGCGAGCGGGTGATCGTGGCAGGTCTAAAGTCGATGCTCGGCATCAAGGTGGATGTGAAGGTGGTCGAACCCAAGACGATCACGAGAAGCGAGGGCAAGGCGGTCCGCGTCATCGATAAGCGGGATCTTTATAAGTAAATCAGCGTCAAAACAAAGCGGGCAGGAAACTACTCGCTTTTGTTTTTGGCAGATATGATAAAATAGGACTGTGTGGATGTGGCGACCATGGTTCCGTCCGCCTTGTAGACATTCACCTCGTAGACTGCGATGGTGGAGCCGTACTTGATCTCCTTTGCCTCGGCGACCAGCTTTTCGGTGTCACATGCCGGTGCGAGATAGTGGATGTTGCTGTCGACCGTCACGATGCTGTCGCCGTGTGTGAGCGCGGCGCTGCCGCCGATCGTGTCAGCGAGCGCAAAGGTGCATCCGCCATGCACGGTGCCGAGCGGATTCAGGATTTCGGGGCGCAGGGGCATTTCCCCCTTGCAGTATCCCTCTGAGAGTTCGGTGATCTTCATTTGAAGCAGCTGTATAAAACCTAACGTCCCGTAAAAGTGATTTCGGATCTCATCATAATTTTTCATGGCTTTGCTCCCTCTTTGTGTATAGGATATATTTTAACCCATTTTTGATATTTTTCAAAGTGTTTTTTATTCTTCTCGATTCCGGAGCGTGTGTGAAAAGTCATTCCTGCCATCTGTACGTCACATGCTCTGGACAAAAAGGGAGTCGGATAACCGACAGTTGCAATCAAAATACATAAGAAAACTCAAAAACGGAAATACTGGTATGTGTATGGAAAGTGCCGCAGTGTCATTGCGGACGGCAGTTTTTCATACTGTGATACAGCAAGGTCCGTGCGAGCGGATCCTGCTGTGTTGGGAGATCATATAAAGCGATGTCTGGAGGTGGCGTTATGGATTATACAGATGGCTTGCAGGGCGGTGTGCTGCCGCTCGGACTGGCGTTTGGCATGGCGATGGACGAGAGAGCGATCGACCATTACGGCAGGATGACTGAGTATGAGAAGGAAAAAGTGATCGCTGAGAGCAAGAATGTGAAAAGCAAGGAAGAGATGCAGCAGCTGATACAGAGGATCAGTGACAGGGATATCATCGTGTAACCCGGTGTGGGAGCGGCAGCAGTATGCAAAACAGGGAATACTGCTGCCGCTGTCATTTTTAAACAAAAAGAGAAAAATTTGTGAAATTACTCTTTAAAAATAGCGGGATATAGTGTATTATTAGGAGAGTGGAGCACTCAGGTAAACAAGTTATGGTAAGGAACAGTCCATAAGGACTATATCGGAAACGAAGAGGGCAGCAATGGATTGTAAAGAGGCACAGCGCTGTATCCACTTGTTTTTGAAGGACGAGCTGGACAGGGATACAGAGTTTCGATTGGTAGAGCATATAAACTCCTGCAGTGAATGTATGGAGGAGCTGACGGTGGAATACCTTTTGACAGAAGGTATCAACAGACTGGAAAATGCCGAGGATATTGATGTGCAGAGTGAACTGGAAGACAGGCTGAATCGTACCATTACCCGCAGAAAGGTATATAAACAGCTGAAAGCCGGTCTTTTTTTAGTTGGCTCGCTGATATTCTTTGTGCTGGTGCTGGGAGGAGTATAGGGCGCAATGAGCAGAATTGTTTTGATGGACGGTCATAGTATCTTGAGAAAGGCGTACTACAATGTGCCTGTGATGACAGATCCGACGGGATTTCACACGAACGCCATCGCAGGATTTTTGAATATATTGCTGCGGGTGACAGAGAGAGAGAAGCCCGTATACCTGAGTGTGATCTTTGGTGCAGAGGAGGATGCGGGGCGGATGCCTGCCGGACTCCGGGAACAGATGCCGGTCCTGCGGGAAGTGCTTTCCGCCATGGATATCAATATTCTCGAGAGGACAGATACGGAGGCTGCCAAGCTGGCTGGTGCCGTGGTGGGGTGTCTTCGTTCCAGGCTGGATCCCAATGGAGAGATCGTGCTGGTGTCGGGAGAGCGTGATCTCTTGAAGTTTGTCTCCGAACAGATCAGCGTGTGCCTGCTGGAAACAGGCGGCGGCGAGACGGTTCTCAGGGATTACGGTCCGATGGAGGTGGAGGCGGCTTGCGGGATCACGCCCGCACAGTTTCCGGAATGGCAGGCATTGACCGAAATGGCAGGGATCGGGCGGCGCACGGCAGGCAGTCTGCTTGGCATGTACGGTTCGATCGAAAATATATATGCGCATATTGACGAGATATCCGGGCAGAGCATTCGGGAATGTCTGACCGGGAGGAGAGCGGATGTCGCAGGCGGCAGAGCGCTGTGCGCGGTCAGTGAAGATACAGCCCTCGATCTTCCTGACAATGCGATGGAGGCGATGGAACTGGGATCGGAGGGTGCTGTCAGTCTGACGCCGGCGGCGGGAGCGATACTGAGAAAGCTTTCCCTGCGGGATCAGCTTGAACAGTTCGGACAGTGTGAACATGCAAGTAAGGCGCCGACGCTCGACATCGATCAGGATCTTGAGATCATAACCGTCAGCACGGCGGAGGAGGTTCAGGCTGTTTTTGACAAGGCGGTAAAAGCTGCGTGCGCGGCGGTCAGGCTGATCCACATCCGTGCCAGGGATCCAGGGGCTCTGGGGAAGAAGGCAGACGGGCAGATGTTCCTGCAGATGGATGCCGAGGAGCCTGTTTTTGGCTGTCTCCTGTGCGGCGGCTCTGAGGATGAGAGAACGATTTATTATATAGAGAGCAGCAGCCGGATACCGGAAGCTTATATCAGAGAGCAGCTCGAGCGGATGCTGCTGACCGATCAGATGTCTGTCTCTGTGTTCGATGTCAAAAATGATTACAGGGATATGGTCTCTGCGGAAAAGGACAGGGAGCTCTCGTCAGATGCGCTCACAAGGCAGCTGTTTGACTGCAAGATCGCAGCGTATCTGATGAATCCGCTGAAAAGCGACTATGAGATCGCAGACGTGGCGGACGAATATCTCGGCATACGGCTCCAGAAATGGTCTGATCTGTTTGGAAAAGCGGATCTGAATGTCATATACCGCGACAGGAGGGAGGCATGCCTGTCCTGTCTGGCGAAGGAAACGTATGTATTGTACAAGGCGAAGCCGCTGCTGGAGGCGGCTTTGGGACAGAGCAGTATGGACAGGCTTTTCAGGGAGCTGGAGATGCCTTTGACGTACGTGCTCTTTGATATGGAGCGGGAGGGCATTCTCGTGAAACCCGAGGAGCTGAAAGCTTACGGGGAGGTGCTGGGCGGCAGGATCGAGGAGCTCGAGAAGGCGATCCACGCGGCGGCAGGAGAGAACTTTAACATCAACTCCCCCAAACAGCTGGGGGAGATCCTGTTCGAAAAGATGGAGCTGCCCGGCGGAAAGAAGACGAAGACCGGCTACTCTACGGCGGCAGATGTGCTCGAGAAGCTTGCGCCGGAGCACCCGATCGTCAAGGATATCTTAGAGTACAGGGGACTTGCGAAATTGAAGTCGACGTATGCGGACGGGCTTGCTGCATATATTGATGCGGGCAACAAGATACACACCAGCTTTAACCAGACGATCACGGCGACGGGAAGACTGAGCTCCACGGAGCCCAATCTGCAGAATATTCCGATGCGCATGGAGCTTGGCAGGCGCATCCGGAAAGTGTTCATACCCCAGGAGGGCTGTATCTTCATGGATGCGGATTACTCGCAGATCGAGCTCCGGGTGCTGGCGCATATGTCTGACGACAGGCAGTTGATCGAGGCATACAAAATGGACGAGGATATTCACCGGATCACGGCGTCAAAGGTGTTCCACACACCGTTCGAGGAGGTCACGGACCTGCAGCGGCGCAACGCAAAGGCGGTCAATTTCGGGATCGTGTACGGGATCAGCTCGTTTGGCTTGAGCCAGGATCTGAGCATAACGCCCAGGGAGGCGAAAACCTATATCGACGAGTACTTTAAGACATATCCGGGGATCAAGAAGTTTCTGGATCAGACAGTGGCGGATGCGAAGGACAAGGGCTACTGCGAGACAATGTTTGGCAGGCGCAGACCCGTTCCTGAGCTGCGATCCAAAAATTTCAACCAGCGCTCGTTCGGTGAGCGTGTCGCCATGAACTCACCGATACAGGGAACGGCGGCGGACATCATCAAGTATGCGATGGTACATGTGTACGACGCGCTGAAGGCGAAAGGGCTGAGGTCAAAGCTGATCCTGCAGATACATGACGAACTCCTGATCGAGACCAGGGAGGATGAGGTTGAGGAAGTGCGGGAAGTGCTGTCGCACGAGATGCAGAATGCGTGTGAGCTGGCGGTGAAGCTGGAGATCGACCTTCACACCGGCGCGGACTGGTACGAGGCAAAATAGTGTGGGTGATATGGAACGGATATGAAAATAATAGGGATCACCGGCGGAGTCGGCGCCGGGAAGACAAAAGTACTCTCTTATATAGAACAGCATTACAGGTGCAGGATCATCAGAGCTGATGAGGCTGCACATCTGCTGTATGAACCCGGGCAGGCGTGCTATCGTAAGCTTGTCGGGTTTCTCGGACAAAGTGTATTAAAATATGACAATACGATAGACAAGGCAAAGATGGCAGAGATGATCTTTCAGGATCGGGAGCTGTTGGAGGGCGTGAACAGGATCGTCCACCCGGCGGTGAAGGCGTATATTTTAGAGCAGATCGCGCATGAGCGGGAATTGGGCAGGGCGGACTATTTTTTTATCGAGGCGGCGCTTTTGATAGAGGAGCAGTATGACCAGATCGTGGATGAGCTGTGGTACATCCACTCTGACGCGGCGGTGCGGGAGCGGCGGCTGGCAGCGAGCAGGCATTACAGCGCACAGAAGACTGCAGATATCATGAGAGGACAGCTGAGCGAAGCCGAGTTCAGGGAGCACTGTCAGATCGTTATATCGAACAACGGTGACTTGGAAGAAACCTACAAACAGATTAAGGATATTATGGGGGATTAGAGGATGAATGAGACGAAAGTGAACGGAGAGGAGCTTGTATTCGGGCTTGACATCGGTACGAGGAGTATGGTGGGTACTGTGGGCTACAGGCAGGGAGAACGCTTTGTAGTGACTGCGCAGGAGATCCGCCAGCATCAGACGCGCGCCATGCTCGACGGACAGATCCATGACATCAACAGGGTGGCAGCAGCCATAGCGGATATCAGGCAGGCGCTGCAGGACAAGACGGGGATCAAGCTTGAGGAAGTGTGCATCGCGGCAGCCGGGCGTGTGCTCAAGACGATGAACGTTCATGTGGATATGGATCTGGACAAGGAGAGGAATGTCACCAAGGAGGATATGAGCAATCTGATCTCGCTGGGAATAGAGCAGGCATTTGAGGATTTTCAGGAAAAGAACGATACCAACATGCACTTCTACTGTGTGGGGTATTCTGTGGTGAGGTACTTCCTGAACGGGTTGTGGATGGGACAGCCGGAGCACCATAAGGCAAAGACGATCGGTGCCGATATCATTGCGACATTTCTGCCGGATGATGTCGTGGACGGACTGTACAGCGCGGTGGAACTTGCAGGTCTCAGGGTTGCGAACCTGACACTGGAGCCGATCGCGGCGATCCGGGTCGCCATTCCGGAAAAATACAGGCTGTTAAATATCGCGATGATCGACGTCGGGGCGGGCACGTCGGATATCTCGGTCACGGATGACGGAAGCGTGACGGCGTTTGGGATGATCCCCTGTGCGGGTGATACGCTGACAGAGCTTCTGGCGAAGACGTGTCTGATCGACTTTACGACGGCGGAGATGATCAAGACGGCGGCGGCAACGCAGGAAGAGATCATCTATGAGGATATCATGGGCATGGAGCAGATGATCACTGCCAAGGAGGTGATCGCGATCTGCCAGGCTGAGATCGAGCGGATGGCAAAACTTGCAGCCGGCGCGATCAAGGAATTGAACGGAGGCAGTTCGCCGAGTGCCGTGTTTATTGTCGGCGGCGGCGGCAAGATCAAGGGATTTGACGAGCTGGTTGCGGCGGAGCTGGGGCTTGATCCGAAGAGAGTGGCGCTCCGCGGCGAGGAGATTATGAGGGATGTGGATTTTCCCGACGATGCGCTGAAGGACTCCACCATCATCACGCCGATCGGTATCTGTCTCACATACTATGAACAGTACAATAATTTTATCTACATTACCTTCAATGGGAACAGGATCAAACTGTACGACAACAACAAACTGACAGTCACGGATGCGGCAATGCAGGCTGACTTTACCCGGGAAGGCCTCTTTCCGAGGCGCGGCGAGGAACTGCACTACACGGTCAACGGCAAGAACCGTGTCACCAAGGGCGAGTACGGTGAGAGCGCACATGTGTACGTGAACGGGGAGGAAGTGAGCCTCAGCCACAATATCAAGGCAAACGATGTCATCGTACTTGAGGAGTCGACGCTCGGGACACCGGCGCAGGAGAAGATCGCGGATCTGATCGACTACAACGGCAAGATCGTTGTCTACTTCAAGGGGGATGAGATGCCGCTTCCCAAACCGGTCAAGGTAAACGGGACGGCAGTGACGGAGGAGTATCTGATCCAGAATGGGGACGAGATCCAGGTCTCGACTACCTACAAGTACGACGAATTTTTTGAGTACATGGGGATTTCCCCGGAGGATATGATCCTGTTTATCAATGGGGCGAGAGCGGATGACACGATGGAAATCTGTGCTTCGGATCAGCTGGAATTCAAGAACAGAAAAGAGTACGAGCTGAAAGAGATCTACAAGGAATCGCACATTGAACGCAGGGAGACAAAGAAGGAAGAGAAGGAAAAAGATAAAGAAAAGGAAAAAAGGCGCGAGAAGCATAAGCCGGACAATGGAAAATCCATGGAGAAAACAGACGAAACAGAGCCGGCTGAGGAGGCAGTGACAGCAACAGAGCCGGAGAGCGGGATCGAGGAGCCGCAGACTGAGGCGGAGGACAGTACTGAGGAGACAGGATCCGGGACAGAGGACAGCGAGACGGTAAGTGCGGAAGCCGAGCCGGCGTCGGAATCAGAGGCAAAGGTGAAGACAGAGGTCGAGATCGAGACTGTACAGGAGTCGCCCGAACCGGAGACCGCACAGGAAGCCGAGCCTGAACCTGAGACCGAGATCAGGAGAGAACAGCCAGAACCCGCGACCCAAACAGAGGAAGTGCACAAAGAACCCGAAGCGGCACCAGAACCGGAACGAAAGGCAGCGGAGAGCAGGGATACCGAGCGATACAGAAAAGAGCGCACGTACGGAGCGGTGAAGCGGGAGAACCGCGAGGAGCGGAAGGCAGCGGCGAAAGAAAAGGAAGAGCCGCCGGTGGATATTGGCAAAAAGATCATCGTCATCGTCAATCAGAAGCCGATCGTCATGCGCGGAAAACAGAGTTATATGTTTGTTGACATTTTTGACTACATCGACTTTGACACCAGAAAGATGCAGGGCTCCGGGATCGCTACCCTCGTGAACGGAAAGGATGCGCAGTACACACAGGAGCTTTTCAACGGGGACAAGATCGAGGTATATTGGAAGTAAAACAATTAAAATATGAAAACAGAGGTTTAATCAGATGAGAATGTGCAGTATAGCCAGCGGAAGCAGCGGCAATTGTATCTATATCGGCACAGATGCCACACACCTTCTGGTGGATGTAGGGATCAGCTGCAAGCGGACAGTGGAAGGACTGGGGCAGCTGGGACTTACAGGAAAAGATATTGACGGGATACTGATCACCCATGAACACTCAGACCATATCAATGGTCTGGGTGTGATATGCAGGAAATTCGGGATTCCAATCTATGCCACAAAAGGAACCATATCCGCCATTAAGAGAGTGAGTAGTCTTGGGGTGATAGATGACTCACTTTTTCGTGCGGTCAGGGAGGATGAGAAATTCATCCTGAAGGACATCACGGTCAATCCGATGCGGATATCCCACGATGCGGCACAGCCGGTGGCGTACAGGTTCCAGTATGGCAGTAAGCGCATGGCGGTGGCGACAGACCTTGGAACCTACAATGAGTACACGGTGGAGAGCCTCAAAGGGATGGATGCCCTGCTGCTCGAGGCGAACCACGATATCAACATGCTGCAGGTGGGACCGTATCCGTATGCACTCAAGCAGCGGATCCTGGGAAACAAAGGGCATCTGTCCAACGAGCTCTCAGGAAAACTGTTGAGCAGACTGCTGCATGACAATCTAAAGACGGTATTTCTGGGACATCTGAGCAAGGAAAACAACCTTGCGGAACTCGCTTACGAGACAGTCCGGCTGGAGATCTCCATGGCGGACAATCCCTACAAGCCAGATGATTTTCCGATCTATGTGGCGGGGCGGAGTGAGGTGTCACAGCTGGTTGAGATATAATCAAGACGATATAGAGCGATATAGAGATAGGAGTTTCAGATCATGAAAAAAACAATCATTACAGTAGTGGGAAAAGATACGGTCGGCATCATTGCCAGGGTGTGTACATATCTGGCGGAGAACAAGGTGAATATCCTTGATATATCCCAGACGATCGTGGACGATTATTTCAATATGATGATGATCGCGGATATGAGCAGGGCAGTCAAATCTGTCAGCGAAGTGTCCGATGACCTTGACAGACTCGGTGAGGAGATCGGAGTCATTATCAAATGCCAGAGAGAAGAGATCTTTAACAGCATGCACAGGCTTTGAGCCGTGATATCGGGCGTAGGCTCGATATGGGATGGGCTCTTAGTTCATGCGCATGACGGTCTGCATGGATAGCGGGTTATAGTGACATATGAAATGGTTTCAAGGAGGGCATTTGATAAGATGATAAACATAAATGAAGTGTTAGAGACGAACAAGATGATCGAGAAAGAGAATCTGGATGTCAGGACGATCACCCTTGGCATCAGCCTGCTCGACTGTATCGATTCCGACCTGGAGCGGTTAAACGAAAAGATCTACAACAAGATCACAACCGTTGCGAAGGATCTGGTGGCGACGGGGGAGGCGATTGAGAAAGAGTTTGGGATTCCCATCGTAAACAAGAGGATCTCTGTCACGCCGATCGCCCTGGTTGGCGGTTCCGCGTGCAGGACTTCCGCGGATTTTGTGACGATCGCAAGGACGCTTGACAGGGCAAGAAAGGATGTCGGTGTTAATTTCCTCGGCGGCTACTCTGCACTGGTGTCAAAAGGCATGACAGGGGCGGACGAGCTTCTGCTGCGCTCGATCCCGCAGGCGCTGGCGGAGACAGAACTGGTGTGCAGTTCTGTCAATCTGGGATCGACCAAGACAGGTATCGATATGGATGCGGTGAGACTGATGGGGGATATCATCAAGGAGACGGCAGAGCTGACGAAGGACAACGACTCAATCGGGTGTTCGAAACTGGTGGTATTCTGCAATGCACCGGACGACAATCCGTTTATGGCGGGCGCGTTCCACGGCGTGACGGAGACGGATACCATCATCAATGTGGGTGTCAGCGGTCCGGGTGTTGTCAAGAATGCATTGGAGAGTGTGCGCGGAGAAAATTTTGAGGTGCTCTGCGAGACGATCAAGAAGACGGCGTTCAAGGTGACGAGGGTGGGGCAGCTGGTAGCGCAGGAAGCGTCAAAGCGTCTCGGGATCCCTTTTGGCATCGTTGACCTCTCGCTTGCGCCCACACCCGCGATCGGTGACAGTGTGGCTGACATTCTGTGCGAGATTGGGCTGGAGTACGCGGGGGCACCGGGAACGACGGCAGCGCTCGCCCTGTTAAATGACCAGGTGAAAAAGGGCGGAGTGATGGCGTCCTCCTATGTGGGTGGACTGAGCGGGGCATTTATCCCGGTCAGCGAGGATCAGGGAATGATCGACGCCGTCAACGCAGGCGCGCTCACGCTTGAAAAACTCGAGGCCATGACGTGTGTCTGCTCTGTCGGACTTGATATGATCGCGATCCCGGGGGACACGAAACCGACGACAATCGCGGGCATCATCGCCGACGAGCTTGCGATCGGTATGGTTAACCAGAAGACGACGGCTGTCCGCATCATACCTGTCATCGGTAAGACGGTGGGGGACAGCGCGGAGTTTGGCGGTCTGCTCGGTCATGCGCCGATCATGCCTGTCAACAAGTATTCGTGCGATGCGTTCGTCAACCGCGGCGGCAGGATCCCGGCGCCGATCCACAGCTTTAAGAATTAAGTTTGACCGTGTTTTATGATCTGTCTGGTCAGTTCGCTGTGGCGGATCATGTTGGGCGGATCGCTTGATACAGTGTCCGAAAGGCGGATTCGTTTCTGCTGTCGGACACTGTCATATATATCTGCGGCGTGGATATCGGAGCGCAGGGACATTAGTGCCGTGCCGCAAAGCTGTCTCAGCGCGTCCGAGGGCTTTGTGATGACAGGGATGGAGGAATTTGCCTTGATGGATCCCAGCAGCTGCCTTCCGCGCGCTGTGAAGCCTAGAAGTCTGGCATACTGCGCATAGCCGTCCTGTTTTAAGGCGTCAGCATTTTCCTGTGTCATATCCAGCAGAATGTGCATGAGTCCGCGGCATATGCGGGTGTATGTCAGATTCCTGGTCTTGCATGTCAGCGCAAAATCCTCAAATGTCGTGTAACCGGTAAGGTTGTTGTGCAGTGTGTGGGACAGCGGTGCGCCGATATCATAGTATGCTGCAAACGCGTCTTTGCGGCTGCCATACAGTTCATTTCTATTTAGGATCTTATCGTCTTGAAGCTTCTGATCCTGGAGCATTTTGTACAGTAGCATTTCTGAAAAATCATTTGTGCACACGAGTTCGTTCTGCTGCAGGGAGGCAAACACGGAAGTGGGAACATGGTCTCTGATACATGCGGGCGGACTAAGGATGGTATCTTGATTCAAACATTCATTCTGCTTTTCGACAAGAAGTGCTTTCCGTATGGCATTTGCCGAGGCGTAGCTGCCTGGAGTGAGGCAATCAGAAGCGTAGCCCCCGCCTTTTCTCGCAAGGGTTATGGGTTTTATCGTGCTGTCTCTCTGAATGAGCGCTTTGATATATTCGATCCCGAGAATATTGTTGGGGGCGCTGACAAGCTGTTTGATCCCGGAATCATCGGAAAAAAGCTCTGACAGCGCATTGTCCCGGGCGGCTGGGAAAGAACAGCCCAGCTTGAGGTGTCTGTTCAACGCAGCCCTGTACGCGTCAGACTCGTGGGCGAGCGCCGAGCGGGTAAATTCATACAACAAGGAAATATCGCCGGATTCGCTGCCAAAGTGGAGGAGATCGACGACGCCGAGCTTGTCGATCAGGGACACAGCTCCCTGGGCAAAATATTCCGCGCTTCCAAGCGCAAAATAGACAGGGAGCTCAAAGACCAGATCGGCGCCGTTGTCGAGCGCCATCTGACAGCGCTCGTACTTGTCCACGATGGCAGGGATGCCGCGCTGCATGAAATCCCCGCTCATGACAACGATGATGCTATCCGTGTCATAAGTCCGGCGTATGGTGTCCAGCTGATACAGGTGTCCGTTGTGAAATGGGTTGTACTCGGCGATGACTGCTGTGACTTTCATGGTTCCTCCTTACGCTCCAAATATCAGGCACAAAAACTTCGGGAGCCTGTTAAAACAGGATCGACCTTGCGATCAGGAAAAGTATGCCCTTTCATGTCCCTGCATCCCAGATCGATGAAAACAAAGTAAGGAATAGTCGCAAAATAACTTGTGAAGATGACACGGATAGCAGGTGATATTTACTCGATTATTAATGCAACGCTGTACTGTACGTTAAAATTGTTATACAAAGACTGTTTCTTTTCGGTATGCCGCCTATACATTTGTGTATGAAAGACTTTCTGCTTGTGCATACTCCTCTTCGGTATAACCGCAGGACATGATCTGAGCCTTTGTTAAATTAGCCAGGATCATCCGCTCAATAGCATTAATCCGTTCTTTTTCAATGCCTTTTTCGATGCCTTTTTCGATGCCTTTTTCAATGCCTTTTTCGATGCCTTTTTCAATGCCTTTTTCAATGCCATCTTTGATGCCTTTTTCAATGCCTTTTTCGATGCCTTTTTCAATGCCTTTTTCAATGCCA
>CAJUES010000079.1 GCA_910585765.1 uncultured Lachnospiraceae bacterium
AGTATTGATTTTATTTTTTTATCATATTTCAGTATGCGAAGTATGAGTAAATTATTAATAGACCAGGAGAAAAGACTCGCTGGTCTATTATACCTTATTATAAAGTATTCAACTATTACTCAATAATTAATAAATAAGGTAAAAATGAATAATATTAAATCTTTAATTTACTCACAATAATTTCCATAATCACACAGTAGAAAATCATCTATATATGTCTTACGACATCCTTTCTCCCAATTACCTTTTAAAGCGTTAAATATTGGTATAACAAGATTATCATCCTCTGATGCTGCCTTTCCAACATAATCATTACCTGCGTCAAATGTTTCAAATCGAAATGCAATATCTTCCAACTGTTCTGCCGCAACTATGTCTTGTGATAAATAAACCATCCCATCTTTGGTAACACGTATTTGATTATCATGTTTATCGTCGCCTTCAGCAATCAACTGCCGAAGCTGTTCAAGTGTAATATTTCGTATATCATATTTTTTCATTACAACCCCTCCTGGTTCTATTTGGATTTCTAAATATAAAGGCATATCAAAAGTATTTGATCTTCAAAATCAATCCTCTAAAATGAACACTATTTTAATATTTTAGAAGCAATTTAGAAGAACAACGACTATGCAAAACATCTTCTAGCTTCAAAAGGCTTTCGGAGAAATCCCCGAAAGCCTTGAATTTACTGAATAAATTATAATTACTCGATGATAGTAGCCACACGGCCAGAACCAACAGTTCTACCACCCTCACGAATAGCAAACGTAAGACCCTGCTCCATAGCGATCGGATGGATCAATTCGATCGTCATCTCTACGTTATCGCCAGGCATGCACATCTCTGTGCCATCTGGAAGATTGCAGACACCAGTAACGTCAGTTGTTCTGAAATAGAACTGAGGTCTGTAGTTGTTGAAGAACGGTGTATGACGCCCACCCTCGTCCTTTGTCAGTACGTAAACCTGCGCTGTGAATTTCTTGTGGCATGTTACTGTACCGGGTTTTGCAAGAACCTGTCCTCTCTGGATCTCTGTTCTCTGAATACCGCGGAGAAGCGCACCGATGTTGTCACCAGCCTGAGCCTCGTCAAGAAGCTTGCGGAACATCTCGATACCTGTACATACAGTCTTCTTTGTCTCCTCGCTGATACCAACGATCTCAACCTCTTCGTTGACATGAAGTGTACCACGCTCAACACGGCCTGTTGCAACAGTACCACGACCTGTGATCGTGAAGATATCCTCGATCGGCATCAGGAACGGCTTATCTGTCTCACGAACAGGATCAGGAATGTGCTCATCAACTGTGTTCATCAGCTCGATGATCTTGTCGCCCCAATCGCTGTTAGGATCTTCAAGAGCCTTCAAAGCAGAACCCTTTACGATCGGGCAGTCAGTGAACTCATACTCCTCAAGCTGCTCTGTCACTTCCATCTCAACAAGCTCGATTAACTCAGGATCGTCAACCATGTCGCACTTGTTCAGGAATACAACGATCTTAGGCACACCTACCTGACGAGAGAGAAGGATATGCTCCTTTGTCTGTGCCATAACACCGTCTGTTGCAGCAACAACAAGGATCGCGCCGTCCATCTGTGCAGCACCTGTGATCATGTTCTTTACATAGTCAGCATGGCCCGGGCAGTCAACGTGTGCATAATGTCTCTTCTCTGTCTCGTACTCAACGTGAGCAGTATTGATCGTGATACCACGCTCTCTCTCTTCCGGAGCCTTGTCAATGTTCTCAAAATCTGTAGCTACGTTACCAGCGACTCTTGCAGCCAACACCTTTGTGATCGCAGCTGTCAGAGTTGTCTTGCCATGGTCAACGTGACCGATTGTACCAATGTTGCAATGGGGTTTGCTTCTTTCAAATTTAGCCTTTGCCATTTTAAAAGTCCTCCTTAAAAAAGTTAATATTCATTACATTAGTTTCATATTGTATAAAACTTAACCCAACTGTTTTCATTATAGTAAAAACAGTTGGATTTTTCAAGCATTATTTGCTAAAATGATGCCCTGAAAGTCAATTATTTCGCTTTCGCTGCCAGAACCTTCTCCTGCACAGACTTGGGAACCTGCTCGTACTTCTCAAAGAACATCGAGTAATTTCCGCGTCCCTGTGTCTTGGATCGGAGATCTGTTGCGTAACCAAACATCTCTGCAAGTGGAACATAGCCTCTGACAATCTTTCCGCCGCCAAGATCATCCATACCTTCAATGCGTCCGCGACGTGAGTTGATGTCACCGATCACATCGCCCATATACTCCTCAGGCATTGTCACCTCGACCTTCATGATAGGCTCAAGCAGCACCGGAGACGCCTTCTGCATTGCCTCCTTGAATGCAAGGGAACCTGCGATGTGGAATGCCATCTCGGAAGAGTCAACCTCGTGGTAGGAACCGTCGTACACGTTTGCGTACACGCCGACTACAGGGAATCCGCCAAGGATACCTGCATGAGTTGCCTCCTCGATACCTTCTCCGATCGCCGGAATGTATTCCTTCGGAATCGCACCGCCGACCACACTGGACTCGAACTTGTAGAGTTCTTCGCCATTTGCATCCATCGGAGCAAATCTGACTTTACAGTGACCGTACTGTCCGCGTCCACCTGACTGCTTCGCGTACTTGGAGTCAACCTCGACTTCTTTCGTGAGTGCCTCCTTATATGCAACCTGGGGTGCACCGACGTTCGCCTCGACCTTGAACTCGCGCAGAAGTCTGTCCACGATGATCTCCAGATGGAGTTCACCCATACCTGCAATGATCGTCTGTCCGGTCTCCTGATTCGTATGAGCGCGGAAAGTAGGATCTTCCTCGGCAAGCTTTGCGAGCGCCTCGCCCATCTTGCCCTGTCCCGCTTTTGTCTTCGGCTCGATCGCAAGCTCGATAACCGGCTCAGGGAACTCCATGGACTCGAGGATCACCGGATGCTGGTCGTCACAGATCGTATCGCCGGTCGTAGTGAATTTGAATCCGACTGCCGCCGCGATATCACCAGAGTAAACCTTATCCAGCTCCTGTCTCTTGTTTGCGTGCATCTGTAAGATACGTCCCACACGCTCTTTCTTACCTTTTGTCGCATTCAGCACGTAGGAACCGGAGTTCATCGTGCCGGAATATACTCTGAAGAATGCAAGCTTTCCGACAAACGGATCCGTCATGATCTTAAATGCGAGTGCCGAGAACGGCTCATCGTCTGAGGAGTGTCTCTCAACCTCGTTTCCATCCAGATCAGTACCCTTGATCGCCGGAATGTCTGTCGGTGCCGGCATGTAGTCAAGGATCGCATCCAACAGCTTCTGTACACCCTTGTTCCTGTACGCGGAACCACAGCAGATCGGAACAGCCGTACACTCGCAGGTTCCTTTTCTGAGCACTGCCTTGAGCTGTTCTACCGTGGGCTCCTCCCCCTCGAGGTACATCATTGTCAGATCGTCATCCAGCTCGCAGATCTTCTCCACCATCTCTGCGTGGTAAAGTTCTGCATCGTCCGCCATATCTGCAGGAATCTCGCCGATCGAAATGTCATCTCCCTTATCATCGTTGTAGATGTAAGACCTCATCTCCATCAGATCGATGATCCCCTTGAAATCATCTTCCTTGCCGATCGGTATCTCAAGAACGATCGCATTCTTGCCCAATCTCGTACGAATCTGTTCTACCGCGCTGTAAAAATCAGCACCCAGGATATCCATCTTGTTGATAAATGCCATTCGCGGTACGTTGTAGGTATCAGCCTGACGCCATACATTTTCTGACTGCGGCTCCACACCGCCCTTTGCGCAGAAAACACCTACTGCGCCGTCAAGCACACGAAGGGAACGCTCAACCTCCACCGTGAAGTCCACGTGACCTGGTGTGTCGATGATATTGATGCGGTGCTCCAGTGCACCGTCCTGTGGCTTTGCGTTTTCCTGATGTGTCCAGTGACATGTTGTTGCGGCTGATGTGATCGTGATACCTCTCTCCTGCTCCTGCTCCATCCAGTCCATGGTCGCAGTACCCTCATGTGTATCACCAATCTTATAATTAACACCGGTATAGTATAAGATACGCTCTGTAAGAGTAGTCTTACCAGCATCAATATGCGCCATAATACCGATGTTTCTGGTTCTCTCTAAAGGATATTCTCTTCCAGCCAAAGTTCTTCCTCCTTAAAAAATCTCGAAACTATAATGTGCAAAAGCCGGGGATTTTGCGCACATAACATGTATAACTAGAATCTGTAATGCGCGAAAGCCTTGTTTGCCTCTGCCATTTTGTGCATATCTTCTTTTCTCTTTACTGCAGCACCCGTGTTATTCGATGCATCCAGAATTTCATTTGCAAGTCTCTCTTCCATGGTCTTCTCGCCTCTCTTGCGCGCGAAAAGTACCAGCCAGCGAAGACCCAATGTCTGACGGCGCTCCGGCTTTACCTCGAGCGGCACCTGGTACGTAGCACCACCGATACGTCTCGCCTTGCACTCAAGCATCGGCATGATATTGTTCATAGCCGTCTCAAATACGTCCAGCGCCGGCTTCTGTGCCTTCTCCTCTACTCTGGAAAATGCTCCATATACGATCTTCTGCGCTACACCCTTCTTACCGTCTAACATTACGTTATTGATCAGCTTAGTGACCACTTTGTTACCGTAAATAGGATCTGCTAATACATCTCTTTTTTGAATATGTCCTTTACGTGGCACGATTCTTCCCTCCTTAATTACTGATAGTATGACCGCCGCTACAGCGGACTGTACACTACTTGATTAAATCAACGGTACTCACATTATTAAAACTTTGTGTTCGTGCGGTTTTCCATTCTAACCTTACTTCACTGTATTCCTATATGATAAGGGTATGAAATCAGAATCCCAACACTAATTAGTTTTTTGTGGTACGAGGCAGTAAATCCTACTTACCTGCTTTTGGTCTCTTAGCTCCGTACTTAGAGCGAGCCTGCTTTCTGTTAGCAACTCCCGCGGTATCAAGTGTACCTCTGATGATATGGTATCTTGTACCTGGCAAGTCCTTAACACGTCCGCCCCTGATCAGTACAACACTGTGCTCCTGTAAATTGTGTCCCTCTCCCGGAATGTAGCTTGTTACTTCCATACCATTGGAAAGACGAACTCTGGCGATCTTTCTGAGCGCTGAATTAGGCTTCTTCGGTGTTGCAGTCTTAACTGCTGTACATACGCCTCTCTTCTGAGGAGCAGATGTATCTGTCGCTTTCTTTCTCAGGGAGTTGTATCCTCTCTGAAGTGCTGGTGCAGTAGACTTCTTAACTGTTTCCTGGCGTCCTTTTCTTACTAATTGGTTAAATGTTGGCATTCTTTTTCACCTCCTGTTTTATTCTCTAAATGCCAAGTAACTATTCAGTACCTTCATAGTTACGCGCACCAGACTTAAACAAACCACTCTGTGGCAGCCTGATGCATAGATCCAATCCTAAATAGCCGCAGCAATCCTGCGATTAGGCACGTTGTGTGTTTGATCGCACACTAGAATAGTATACTTACAGTATTTGGGAATGTCAATCACTTTTTTCATTATTTTTTGCTTTTTTGCTGTATTTTATTATAAACAATTTATGTGCGGCACCATTTCTCCTGATTTTCGGAAAAAGAATCCCCCGGCAGCGAAAAACCGGGCAGTTTTATATCTGCCCGGTCTCATTTATTCCATGACTCCTACCTGCTGTGCCGCGCCAGCCATGCTGTCCTCATCTTCCGTGTCTGTGTCCGAGTCATATCCATATTCGATCTCATCATCCAGATCAAGTGTGGACTCCAGATCCATATCGGTGTTCAGCTTTACATTCCTGTATCGTCTGAGCCCCGTACCTGCCGGGATGAGTTTACCGATGATGACGTTCTCTTTGAGTCCGATCAGCGGATCAATCTTGCCCTTGATCGCTGCCTCTGTGAGAACTTTTGTCGTCTCCTGGAAGGAAGCCGCCGACAGGAATGAGCTTGTCGCAAGTGCCGCCTTCGTGATGCCGAGGATCACATCCTTGTACTCCGCAGGCTGCTTGCCCTCCGCAGTCAGCTGCTCATTGATGTCATCGAGCTCGATGCCGTCCACAAGCGTGCCTGGCAAAAACTCCGTGTCACCGCTTGTCTCGATGCGCTTCTTCTTGAGCATCTGGCGCACAATGACCTCGATGTGCTTGTCGGCGATATCAACACCCTGCAGACGGTAAACGCGCTGAACCTCACGCAGCAGGTAATTCTGGACAGCACCGATCTTTTTGATCTCGAGCAGATCGTGCGGGTTGACACTACCCTCTGTCAGTTCGTCACCCGCCTCGAGTTCGGCGCCGTCCGCGATCTTGATGCGGGAACCGTACGGGATCAGATACGTTTTCTCATTGATGCCGTCCGAGACAATGATCTCACGCTTTTTCTTGGTATCCTTGATCGTGGCAATGCCGCCAAACTCTGCGATGATCGCAAGTCCTTTCGGCTTTCTCGCCTCGAAAAGCTCCTCTACACGGGGAAGACCCTGTGTGATATCATCACCGGCAACGCCGCCGCTGTGGAATGTTCTCATCGTGAGCTGCGTACCCGGCTCACCGATCGACTGCGCGGCGATGATGCCGACAGCCTCACCGATCTGGACCGGCTCGCCCGTTGCCATATTCGCGCCGTAGCATTTTGCACAGATACCGATGTGGGACTTGCAGCAGAGAATGTTGCGGATCTTTACCTTCTCGATCGGATCCCCCTTCTCATCGACGCCCTTGCCCAGGATCTTTGCAGCCCTGCTCGGCGTGATCATATGATTTTTCTTGACAAGAACATTGCCGTCCCTGTCCTTGATGTCCTCACAGGAATATCTGCCTGTGATCCTGTCCTTCAGTCCCTCGATCGTCTCCTTGCCGTCCATGAACGCTGCCACTTCCATACCCGGTATGAAATCCTTGCCCTCACAGCAGTCGATCTCGCGGATGATCAGTTCCTGGCAGACATCGACCATTCGGCGTGTCAGATATCCGGAGTCGGCGGTTCGCAGCGCCGTATCGGACATACCCTTCCGCGCGCCGTGCGCTGACATGAAGTACTCCAGAACATCGAGTCCCTCTCGGAAGTTGGACTTGATCGGCAGCTCGATCGTCCGGCCTGTCGTGTCTGCCATCAGACCGCGCATGCCGGCAAGCTGTTTGATCTGCTGGTTGGAACCGCGCGCACCGGAATCCGCCATCATGAAGATGTTATTATACTTGTCAAGACCGCCGATCAGCTTCTCGGTCAGCGCGTCATCCGTCTCCCTCCATGTCTCCACAACAGCCTTGTAGCGCTCCTCGTCTGTCATCAAACCGCGCCGGAAGTTCACGGTGATGCGGTCAACTATTTTCTGCGCCTCCGCAAGCATCTGCGGCTTGTCGGCAGGCACTGTCATATCCGAGATGGATACAGTCATGGCAGCGCGCGTCGAGTACTTATATCCCATCGCCTTGATGCTGTCGAGCACCTCCGCCGTCTTTGTCGCGCCGTGGATGTTGATGACCTTCTCCAGGATCTGCTTCAAGCCCTTCTTGCCCACATGGAAGTCCACCTCGGGAAGCAGCTTGTTCTCAGCCTTACTCCTGTCAACAAACTCCAGATCCTGCGGGAGGATCTCATTGAATATGAAACGTCCCAACGTGGACTCCACGATGCCCGTGAGCTCCTCGCCCTCCGGCGTTGTCTTTGTCACGCGCACCTTGATCCTTGAATGCAGTGTGCACGCCTTGTTCTCATAAGCAAGGATCGCCTCATTCACACTCTTAAAATACTTGCCCTCACCGACTGCCCCGGGTCTCTCCTGCGTCAGATAGTAGATGCCGAGCACCATATCCTGCGAGGGAACAGCCACCGGTCCGCCGTCCGAGGGTTTCAGCAGATTGTTGGGGGACAGGAGCAGGAAACGGCATTCCGCCTGCGCCTCCACCGACAGCGGAAGATGTACCGCCATCTGGTCACCGTCAAAATCGGCGTTGAACGCCGTACATACCAACGGGTGGAGCTTGATCGCCTTACCCTCGACCAGGATCGGCTCAAAAGCCTGGATTCCAAGCCTGTGAAGTGTCGGTGCACGGTTCAGCATGACCGGATGCTCCTTGATGACCTCCTCGAGCACATCCCAGACAGCCTGATCGAGTTTCTCGACAAGCTTCTTGGCATGTTTGATGTTCTGCGAGATCTGCCTTGACACAAGCTCCTTCATGACAAAAGGCTTGAAGAGCTCGATCGCCATCTCCTTGGGCAGACCGCACTGATATATCTTTAATTCGGGTCCTACGACGATAACGGAACGCCCCGAATAATCGACGCGTTTTCCGAGCAGGTTCTGACGGAAGCGTCCGCCCTTACCCTTCAGCATGTCAGACAGCGACTTGAGCGCCCTGTTTCCAGGACCGGTAACAGGCCGTCCGCGTCTGCCGTTGTCGATCAGCGCATCGACCGCCTCCTGGAGCATTCTCTTCTCATTTCTGACAATGATATCCGGCGCCCCCAGTTCCAGCAGTCTTTTCAGACGGTTGTTTCTGTTGATGATCCTGCGATACAAGTCATTTAAGTCGGAGGTCGCAAATCTGCCTCCGTCGAGCTGGACCATAGGACGCAGATCAGGCGGGAGTACTGGAATGGCATCCATGATCATCCACTCCGGCCTGTTTCCAGATGCCCGGAAAGACTCAACAACCTCAAGTCTCTTTACGATCTTGGCGCGCTTCTGCCCCTTTGTATTGTCATTTTTCAGTTCTGTCGAGAGCTCATCGCACTCTCTCTCCAAGTCGATCGCCTCGAGAAGCTCCTTGATCGCCTCCGCACCCATGCCGACGCGGAAGGCGCTTTTCCCCCACTTCTCCACATTGTCCTGATATTCCTTCTCCGACAGCACCTGCTTGTATTCCAGTGTAGTCTCCCGCGGATCCAGCACGATGTAGGATGCAAAGTACAATACTTTCTCAAGCACGCGCGGGGTCAGATCGAGTATGAGACCCATGCGGCTCGGAATCCCCTTGAAGTACCAGATGTGGGACACGGGAGCGGCAAGCTCGATATGTCCCATGCGCTCCCTGCGCACACTTGACTTTGTGACTTCCACTCCGCAGCGGTCGCAGATGACGCCCTTATAGCGGATCTTCTTGTATTTACCACAATGGCACTCCCAGTCCTTGCTGGGACCAAAGATCTTCTCGCAGTACAGTCCATCCCTCTCAGGCTTTAACGTCCTGTAGTTGATGGTTTCCGGTTTCGTTACCTCGCCCCTTGACCATTCCCTGATTTTCTCAGGGGAAGCCAGACCAATCTTGATCGCGTCAAAAGAGATCGACTGGCTCTGTTCATTTTTCATTTCAGACATTTTGGCACTCCTTCCGAATCTTTCTACTAAAATTCATCGTCATCAAAGTTATCATCATCGCCCTCAAAATCATCATCAGAGAAATCGTCTTCCTCAAAATCATCCTCGGCGTCAACCAGATCCCCGCTCACAGCGTCAAATTCTTTCTGCTGATAGCCGTCAAGATTCTCCCTGTTGTCATACTTGCGGTCCCCTTCCATCTCAACGCGGAAATCTGTCTCTGTGTAATCAACGGACTCCTTGAGTTCCACTTCATTTTGATTTTCGTCAAACACCTTCACATCAAGGCCAAGCGACTGAAGCTCCTTGAGCAGCACCTTAAACGATTCCGGGATGCCGGGCTCAGGGATATTCTCACCTTTGATGATCGCCTCGTAAGTCTTAACTCGTCCTACAACGTCATCGGATTTTACTGTCAGGATCTCCTGCAGCGTGTGGGATGCACCATATGCCTCCAAAGCCCACACCTCCATCTCGCCGAAACGCTGTCCGCCAAACTGCGCCTTACCGCCGAGCGGCTGCTGTGTGACCATACCATACGGTCCCGTCGAGCGCGCATGGATCTTGTCGTCTACCAGATGGTGGAGCTTGAGGTAATGCATGTGGCCGATCGTGACCGGACTGTCAAAATACTCGCCCGTCCTTCCGTCGCGCAGCCGCACTTTACCGTCCCTGGAGATCGGCACGCCCTTCCAGAGCTTTCTGTGCGCCCTGTTCTCAGAGAGATATTCGAGCACCTCGGGCAGAAGTTCCTCCTTGTGCTTCGCCTCAAACGCCTCCCACTCAAGATTGACGTAGTCGTTCGCAAGGTCGAGCGTATCCATGATATCCAGCTCGTTCGCGCCGTCAAACACCGGCGTGGAGACGTTGAAACCAAGTGCCTTTGCCGCCAGCGAGAGATGGATCTCGAGTACCTGTCCGATGTTCATACGGGAAGGCACGCCGAGCGGATTTAACACAATGTCAAGAGGACGTCCATTTGGCAGATACGGCATATCTTCCACCGGGAGCACACGCGAAACAACACCCTTGTTACCGTGACGTCCAGCCATCTTGTCACCGACAGAGATCTTTCTCTTCTGCGCGATGTAGATCCGCACTGTCTGGTTCACGCCGGGCGCAAGCTCCGTGTCGCCGTTTGCCCTCGAAAATACTTTCGCATCGACAACCACACCGTATTCACCGTGCGGTACTTTCAGAGAAGTATCGCGCACTTCCCTCGCCTTCTCGCCAAAGATCGCCCTCAGCAGGCGCTCCTCGGCTGTCAGCTCGGTCTCCCCCTTCGGAGTCACCTTGCCGACAAGGATATCTCCGGCGCGAACCTCCGCACCGATCCTGATGATCCCCCTGTCGTCGAGATCCTTGAGCGCATCGTCACCGACACCCGGGACATCCCTTGTGATCTCCTCGGGTCCTAACTTCGTGTCGCGCGCATCTGTCTCGTACTCTTCTATATGAATGGAAGTATATACATCCTCCATGACAAGCCGCTCGCTCAAAAGTACGGCATCCTCGTAATTATAGCCTTCCCATGTCATGAAACCGATCAGCGGATTCTTGCCAAGTCCAAGTTCCCCGCCACTGGTGGACGCACCGTCAGCGATCACCTGACCCGCCTCCACATGATCTCCCTTGAACACGATCGGTTTCTGGTTGTAGCAGTTCGACTGGTTGCTCCGCTCAAACTTGTGCAGCCTGAACTCCGCCTTCTCCCCGTCATCGTAGGTGATCCTGATCAGCTTTGACGACACGTAGGTGATCGTGCCCGCCTTCTTTGCCACCACGCAGACGCCGGAGTCAACGGCCGCTTTCACCTCGATACCCGTACCGACTACCGGCGCCTCCGTAAAGAGGAGCGGAACCGCCTGACGCTGCATGTTGGAACCCATCAGTGCGCGGTTCGCGTCGTCGTTCTGCAAGAACGGGATCAGCGCCGTAGCAACGGAAAATACCATCTTGGGAGACACGTCCATATAGTCGAACATTGCCTTCGGATACTCCTGCGTCTCGTCGAGATAGCGCCCCGACACGGAATTGCGCACAAAATAACCATTCTCGTCAAGCTGCTCATTCGCCTGCGCTACATGGTAATTGTCCTCCTCGTCGGCAGTCATGTAGACCACCTCGTCCGTGACGCGCGGATTCTTGGGATCTGTCTTGTCGATCTTGCGATAGGGCGCCTCGACAAACCCGTATTCATTGATCCTTGCATAAGATGCAAGCGAGTTGATCAGACCGATGTTCGGTCCTTCTGGTGTCTCGATCGGGCACATCCTGCCGTAGTGCGAATAGTGCACGTCCCGCACCTCAAATCCCGCACGATCCCTGGAAAGACCGCCGGGTCCCAGCGCGGAGAGACGCCTCTTGTGTGTCAGCTCTCCGAGCGGATTGTTCTGATCCATGAACTGTGACAGCTGCGAGGAGCCAAAGAACTCTTTGATGGCAGCCTGTACAGGTTTGATGTTGATCAGCGCCTGCGGCGACACTTCATCCGAGTCGTGTGTTGTCATCCGCTCCCGCACAACGCGCTCCATTCTTGAAAGACCGATGCGGTACTGGTTCTGCAGAAGCTCACCGACCGCCCTGATGCGTCTGTTGCCCAAATGGTCGATATCGTCACTGTTCCCAAGCCCGTACTCGAGATGCATGTTGTAGTTGATGGATGCCAGGATATCTTCCTTTGTGATATGTTTCGGGATAAGCTCATGCACATTTCTGGTGATCGCATCCGCCAGCTCCTCCGGATTCTCAGAGTACTCCTCAAGAATCTGACGCAGAACCGGGAAGTAAACCTGCTCTGTGATACCGAGGCTTCTCGGCTCACAGTCGACAAAGTTTGTGATGTCGACCATCATGTTTGAGAGTACCTTTACAAGCCGTTCCTCTGTCTGAATCCAAACAAAAGGAACAGCTGCATTCTGGATGCTCTCAGCCATCTCAATCGTAACTATCTCGCCCTTCTGACCGAGAACCTCACCGCTGAACGGGTCGATCACATCCTCCGCGAGGATCTGGTTTCTGATCCTGTTTTTCAGAGCGAGCTTTTTGTTGAATTTATATCTGCCGACCTTCGCAAGATCATATCTTCTGGGATCGAAAAACATTGCTGTCACAAGGTTTTCCGCGCTGTCCAGGCTGAACGGCTCGCCGGGACGGATCTTGCTGTACAGCTCCTTCAAGCCTTCCTGATAGTTCTCGGAAGTATCTTTTGCAAAACTTGCCTGGATCTTGGGCTCGTCGCCAAAGAGATCCAGTATCTCTTCATTCGTACCTACACCGAGCGCGCGGACCAGCACGGTGATCGGCACCTTTCTTGTTCTATCTACACGGACATAGAAAACGTCATTGGAGTCAGTCTCATACTCTAACCATGCACCGCGATTGGGAATAACAGTGCATGAGAACAGCCTCTTACCAATCTTGTCATGTGCAATGCCATAGTAAATTCCAGGTGAACGAACCAACTGGCTGACGATAACTCGCTCCGCGCCGTTGATCACGAAAGTTCCTGTCTCTGTCATCAGAGGAAAATTACCCATAAAGATCTCATGTTCTGTGATTTCTTCTTTTTCCTTATTGTGAAGACGAACCTTGATCTTCACCGGAGCCTCGTATGTTAAGTCTCTCTCCTTGCACTCCTCGATCGTATGCTTGATTTCGTCCTCCGCCAAAACGTAATCTACAAATTCCAGACTGAGACGCCCACTGTAGTCGGTTATCGGCGAGATATCTGCCAGCGCTTCCCGAAAGCCTTCCTCAAGAAACCATTTGTAGGAATCTTTCTGGACTTCAATCAGATTCGGCATCTCCAGAACCTCTTCTTGTCTCTGATAACTCATACGCAACGTCTTACCGGAGACCACTGGACGTATTCTGTTCTTTTCCATGACATTTCACCCCGTTCTTTTTTAATACATCTATCATATTTGATTGTAGCCATTGACGCTCATTGAAATAGGTACAATTTTTCACAATAGTGCACCCTACATATTACCACAAGTCCTTTTTGAAGTCAATTAAAAAATTCAAAAAATTGGAATAAAAAAATGATCAGAGATATGTATAAGATCAAAACTCAGAAAGCCAAAAGGTCGGGAATCAATCGGGTTTTAAACACTTACGTAATATCTAAATTTTATAGAATCCTTTATTTAA
>CAJUES010000080.1 GCA_910585765.1 uncultured Lachnospiraceae bacterium
TTTCTAGCCGGTGTTAGAAGCCGTGGTTAAACGCATAGGCTGAACTGTAACAAAATTTTTGTAGAAAAAGAAATAGATTAAAAAAATAAATTCGTGAATATGTCAACTGTACTTTTCTGCCAAATCAGTCTATACTATAGATATATAATGATATAAAACAGAAACAGGCGGCGGTGCGGTTCAATTTAGTTTGGTTCAGTCCAGTCCCGCTGCATTAAGGAAGTGAAAGCTTATGGCAGAGAAGAGACAGGGGCGGGAGACCGCTTTTGCAGAAACATTTGATGAAGCGGTAAAGAAGAGGATCGAGAAAGCCTTCTTGAAACAGGGCATCTCCTACTTGATCAAGGTAGACAAAGTGCGGGAGATGAAAAAAGGTCATTTTGAGAGCAGGATCAAGTATTCTTTTCAGATCAACAGGCTCCAGACAGAGGAGGCAAAGGCGGCGTTAGCCACGCAGGATCTGGGGGAGGACAGTGTTCATTACCTGATATAGTACATATGACAAAAGTATCACGCCGCGTGATGCTTTTTTGCTGTATCTTTACAAAAAGGCAGGTCTCTGATAATATAAATAATCAAAAAAGAAAACAGGATAAGGAGATAAAAAAGTATGATGGATTTTTCAGCGATCATGAAATTTAAGGGAGCATGGGACACATTCACCAGGAACCACCCCAAATTTGTGCCGTTTGTGCAGGCAGTAGGCCGCGAGGCGATGGCGGACGGCACGATCATAGAGGTGAAAGTCACCAGCCCGGATGGCAGGGAATACAACACGAACATGAAGATCACGCAGAGCGACCTCGACCTGTTTGCACAGTTGAAAGGGATGATGTGAGGAGCTCTTTTGCGGAACGGATCAATATGCAGTTCGGGCGGGGGAGCGTATGCACATATTCCTTGAAGGACATAATTTCTTGTGATATAATGAATCGATTATGTTGGAAGGCACAGGTGATGAGATGAAGGCATTTTTAATATTGGAAGACGGCACTGTATTTGAGGGCACTCAGATCGGTGCCGACAGGGAGATTATCAGCGAGATCGTATTTAACACGTCTATGGCAGGGTATCTTGAGGTGCTCACAGATCCGTCCTATGCGGGGCAGGCGGTGTGCATGACATATCCATTGATCGGAAATTACGGCGTCTGCAAGGATGATATGGAGTCTAAGAAACCCTGGCCCGACGGGTTTATCGTCAGGGAGTTGTCCAGGAATTTCAGCAATTTCAGAGCGGATTTTTCCATTCAGCAGTTTTTGCAGGAGAATGATGTGCCGGGAATAGCGGGGATCGACACCAGGGCGCTGACAAAGATCCTGCGCGAGAAGGGCACGATGAACGGCATGATCACGACAAACGAACAGTACCGTCTCGACGATGTGCTTCCCAGATTGGAGGCATATACGACCGGCATGGTGGTTGAGAAAGTCACCTGCAAAGAAAAATACGAGGTAAAGGGCGCCGCGGATCTGTCAGAAAACGGTGCCCTGTCCGGGAGCGCGAAGTTTGTGGCGGCGGACTACGAAGCGGGAGTGCGCGAGAGCAGGCCCTCCCTTGTCAGAGCGCTGAACGGCGCTGGCAGGCGCGTAGCGCTGCTGGACCTCGGCACGAAGGACAATATTGCCTGCTCCCTCAAAATGCGGGGCTGTGATGTCACAGTCTATCCGGCGGCGACACCGGCGTCGGAGATCATCGCGTCACGTCCGGATGGCATCATGCTCTCGAACGGACCGGGAGATCCGAAGGAATGCACCGGGATCATTGCGGAGATCAGGAAACTCTACGACACGGACATTCCGATCTTTGCGATCTGTCTCGGGCATCAGCTCATGGCGCTCGCGACGGGGGCAGATACCTACAAGATGAAGTACGGGCACCGCGGCGGCAACCACCCGGTAAAGGATCTCGCCACAGGGCGGGTCTATATCTCCTCGCAGAATCACGGCTACGTGGTCGACATGGAAAAGTTGGATCCCAAGGTTGCAAAGCCTGCCTTTATCAACGTCAATGACGGTACAAACGAAGGGCTCGACTACACGGGAAAAAATATTTTCACCGTCCAGTTCCATCCGGAAGCGTGCTGCGGTCCGCAGGATTCCGGCTATCTGTTTGACAGATTTATCGATATGATGGACGGCGGGAAGACGGAGGTGACGAGATAATGCCAAAGAATCCAGATGTGAAAAAAGTAATGGTGATCGGTTCGGGACCGATCGTCATCGGACAGGCTGCGGAGTTTGACTATGCGGGCACACAGGCGTGCCGCTCCTTGAAGGAGGAGGGCATTGAGGTCGTGTTGGTGAACTCCAATCCCGCGACTATCATGACGGACAGGGATATCGCGGACAAGGTGTATATTGAACCGCTGACCGCGAGGGTTTTGGAGCAGATCATAGAGAGAGAGCGACCGGATTCCATTCTGCCGACGCTGGGAGGACAGGCGGGGCTGAACCTTGGCATGGAGCTTGAGGAGAGCGGGTTCCTGGCTGCCCACAATGTCAGGCTTCTGGGGACGACAGCGGCGACGATCCGAAAGGCGGAGGACAGGCAGGAGTTCAAGGACACCATGGAGAAGATCGGGGAACCCTGTGCGGCGTCGCTTGTCGTGGAAAACGTCGAGGACGGGGTGGCGTTCACGAACACGATCGGTTATCCTGTGGTGCTGCGCCCTGCGTACACCCTCGGCGGCAGCGGCGGCGGTATTGCCCACAACCAGCTGGAGTTGGAGGAGATCCTCGAGAACGGTCTGCGCCTCTCGCGTGTGGGGCAGGTCCTCGTGGAGCGCTGCATCGCAGGCTGGAAGGAGATCGAGTACGAGGTGATGCGCGACAGCGCCGGCAACTGCATCACGGTATGCAACATGGAAAACATCGATCCTGTCGGGGTGCACACGGGTGACAGCATCGTCGTGGCGCCCTCGCAGACGCTGAGCGACAAGGAGTACCAGATGCTGCGGACATCGGCGCTCAACATCATCTCGGAATTGAATATCACCGGCGGCTGCAATGTGCAGTTTGCCCTGCATCCGACAAGCTTTGAGTACTGCGTCATCGAGGTGAACCCGCGCGTGAGCCGCTCGTCTGCGCTGGCTTCCAAGGCGACGGGCTATCCGATCGCGAAAGTCGCGGCAAAGATCGCGCTCGGCTACACGCTCGACGAGATCAAAAATGCCATCACGGGCAAGACGTACGCGAGCTTTGAGCCGGCGCTGGATTACTGCGTCGTGAAGATGCCTAGGCTCCCGTTTGACAAGTTCATCACGGCAAAGAGGACGCTCACCACGCAGATGAAGGCGACGGGTGAGGTCATGAGCATCTGCACGAACTTTGAGGGCGCGCTGATGAAGGCGATCCGCTCGCTGGAGCAGCATGTGGACTGCCTGAGGAGCTATGATTTCTCTGCGCTTGACGAGGATGCCCTGCTCAGGCGCATGGAGAGGGTTGACGACCAGAGGATCTATGTGATCGCTGAGGCGCTCAGAAAGGGGATCAGCTACGATACCATCTACGATATCACAAAGATCGACAGATGGTTCATCGACAAGCTCGCCGTCATCGTGGAGATGGAACATGCGCTGGAGACGCAGCCGCTCACAGTGGAACTGTTGAAGGAGGCAAAGCGGATCGAATTTCCGGACAATGTGATCGCCGGACTCACGGGAAAGAACGAGCGGGAGATCAGGGAAATGCGCTATGCCAACAGTATTGTTGCGGCATTCAAGATGGTCGATACCTGTGCGGCAGAGTTCGAGGCGAGCACACCGTACTATTACTCATGTTACGATGGGGTCAACGAGGCTGTGGAGACGAATCCGCCCAAAAAGGTGCTCGTGCTCGGCTCGGGACCGATCCGCATCGGGCAGGGGATCGAGTTTGATTACTGTTCGGTACATGCGACATGGGCATTTTCAAAGGCAGGCTACGAGACGATCATCGTCAACAACAATCCCGAGACGGTGAGCACGGACTTTGATATTGCGGACAAGCTCTACTTTGAGCCGCTCACGCCGGAGGACGTGGAGAACATCGTCAACATCGAGAAGCCTGACGGGGCGGTGGTGCAGTTTGGCGGACAGACGGCGATCAAGCTCACAGAGAGCCTGATGAAGATGGGTGTGCCGATCCTCGGGACGAAGGCGGAGGACGTCGACGCCGCGGAGGACAGGGAGCTGTTTGACAGGATCCTCGAACAGACGCAGATCCCGCGCGCGGCGGGCGGCACGGTCTACACGGCGGCGGAGGCAAAGGCGGTCGCAAACCGCCTGGGATATCCAGTGCTTGTCAGACCTTCGTACGTGCTTGGCGGACAGGGGATGCAGATCGCGCTGTCCGACGAGGAGATCGAGGAGTTCATGGAGATCATCAACCGCATCGCGCAGGATCACCCGATCCTCGTCGATAAGTACCTGCAGGGCAAGGAGCTGGAGGTGGACGCTGTATGCGACGGCACGGACATCCTGATCCCGGGGATCATGGAGCACATAGAGAGAACAGGGGTTCACTCCGGCGACTCGATCTCTGTCTACCCCGCGCACACGATCACGGACAAGGTGAAGGAGACGATCGCGGAGTACACGAGACGGCTCGCGAAAGCACTGCATGTGAAGGGGCTGATCAACATCCAGTTCATTGCTGTCGGCGAGGAAGTGTTTGTGATCGAGGTGAATCCCCGCTCCTCGAGGACTGTTCCCTACATCAGCAAGGTGACAGGGATCCCGATCGTGGATCTCGCCACGGAGGTCATCATCGGAAAGACGATCCGGGAGCTCGGGTATGAGCCAGGGCTGCAGAAGGAGGCGGACTATGTCGCGGTCAAGATGCCTGTGTTCTCCTTCGAGAAGATCAGGGGCGCCGAGATCAGCCTCGGACCGGAGATGAAGTCCACAGGGGAGTGTCTTGGCATCGCAAAAACCTTTAACGAGGCGCTGTACAAAGCATTTCTCGGCGCCGGGATCGACCTGCCCAGGCACCGGCGCATGATCATCACGGTGAAGGATGCGGACAAGGGCGAGGCGATCGAGATCGGAAGGCGTTTTGAGGCGCTCGGCTACACGATCTATGCGACGCGCAGCACGGCGAAGGCTTTGAATGACGCGGGCGTCAAGGCAAAAAAGGTCAATAAGATCCAGCAGGAGTCGCCGACAGTCATGGACTTGATCCTCGGTCACAAGATCGACCTTGTGATCGATACGCCGACGCAGGGGCGCGACAAGTCGAGGGACGGATTCCTGATCAGGAGAGTCTCGATCGAGACAGGCGTCAACTGTATCACGGCGCTGGACACGGCAAAGGCGCTGGCGACAAGCCTCGAGAGCAGGGACGACAAACCGCTCTCGCTGGTGAACATCGCGGATTTGTGATTCATAGCAGGTACTTTTCTGTCCTGGACATGGCAAAATGAGCATAGGAAAGTCGCCGGATCCGAAATAGAAAAGGTGTCATCTGATGGCACTTTTTCTATGTGCAGGGCACCCGGCTGCGCGATCGGCGATCGAGGTGGATCGCAAATAAAATAGTGAGGGGTTAATATGGAAGCACAGAGATCATCGAACGCAAGGAATTATCAGAGAGAACTGGACAGGATCCTCGAACGGCTGACAGCGCCGCCCCGCCTTCTGCTGCACAGCTGCTGTGCGCCGTGCAGCAGCTATGTGCTCGAGTATCTGCGGCAGTATTTCGAGATCACGGTGTTTTATTATAATCCGAATATATCGATGGAGACGGAGTATCGCAAGCGCGTCGCCGAGCAGAAGCGGCTGATCGCAGCCTACAACGAGATGGTTGGCAGCGGATATCCGATCGCTGTCGTGGAGGGCGATTATGAGCCGGAGGTTTTCTATGCGGCAGCAAAGGGCAAAGAGCAGTGCCCGGAGGGCGGAGAGCGCTGTCTGGCCTGCTATGAGCTGCGGCTCAGAAAGACGGCGGAACTGGCAGTACAGTCAGAACAGGACTACTTTGCGACGACGCTCACGATCAGTCCGCTGAAAAATGCGGCGAAACTGAATGCGATCGGCGAGCATCTGGCTGAGGAATACCGGATCCCCTGGCTGCCGTCCGACTTCAAAAAGAAAAACGGCTACAAGCGCTCGATCGAACTGTCGGCGGAGTATGGACTGTACAGACAGAATTACTGCGGGTGCGTGTACTCGCAGACACAGTCGGCGGACAATGCGTGATGCGTATTTATTATTGTTAGGATAACAAGTGGAGGGGACAATGAAGAAAATAATAGAACTGATTTCAGATGAAATGAAAAATGCATTTGAGCAGGCGGGGTATGCGCGCGAGCTTGGCAAGGTGACGCTCTCAAACAGGCCCGATCTGTGCGAATACCAGTGCAACGGCGCGATGGCGGGCGCAAAGCAGTACAAAAAGGCGCCGATCATGATCGCGGGCGATGTCGCGGCAAAGCTTGCCGACAGCAAGGTCTTTGAGCGGGCGGAGGCAGTCGCACCAGGCTTTCTGAATCTGACCTTGCGAAAGGAGTTTGTCGGCGAATATATCAGAGATATGCGGGCGGACAGCAAATACGGTTTGGAGGAGGCACAGGTTCCGGCAAAGATTGTGATCGACTACGGCGGACCCAACGTCGCAAAGCCGCTGCACGTAGGGCATCTGCGCTCCGCGATCATCGGGGAGAGCATCAAGCGCATCGCGCGCTATATGGGACATAAGGTGGTCGGCGATATCCATCTGGGCGACTGGGGGCAGCCGATGGGACTGATCATGAACGAGCTCAGGGTCAGAAAGCCAAAGCTTGTCTATTTCGACGAGGATTACGCGGGGGCATATCCCGCGGAGCCGCCCTTCACGATCGCGGAGTTGGAGGAGATCTACCCGTTTGCGAGCAAGCGCTCCAAGGAGGATGAGGCGTACAAGGCGGACGCGATGGCGTGCACCTTCAAACTGCAGAGCGGCGTGCGGGGATACCGCGCACTCTGGGACCATATCATAGCGGTCTCTGTCGCGGACTTGAAGAAAAATTATGAGAGGCTGAATGTCGATTTTGACCTGTGGAACGGGGAGTCCGCGGTGCATGACCTCATACCGCAGATGGTCGATGCGATGCGGGCGGGCGGCTACGCCTATGTCAGCGAGGGCGCGCTTGTCGTCGATGTGAAGCAGGAGACGGACACAAAGGAAGTACCACCGTGTATGATATTGAAGTCGGACGGAGCGGCGCTCTACAACACGACGGATCTTGCGACGATCATGATGCGCATGGAGGTCGAGCAGCCCGACAGGATCGTCTATGTGGTCGACAAACGCCAGGAACTCTACTTTGAGCAGGTTTTCCGCTGTGCGCGCAAGACAAAGCTCGTGCAGGAGGACACGGAGCTGAGATTTCTCGGATTCGGCACGATGAACGGAAAGGACGGAAAGCCGTTCAAGACGCGCGAGGGCGGGGTGATGCGCCTGGAAAGCCTGATCCAGGAGATCAATGACGAGATGTTTCGCAAGATCAAGGAGAGCCGCGAGACGACGGACGAGGAGGCAGCCGCGACTGCGCAGGTGGTAGGGCTTGCCGCGCTGAAATACGGCGATCTGTCCAACCAGGCGAGCAAGGATTACATCTTTGACATTGACCGTTTTACCTCGTCGGAGGGGGACACAGGGCCGTATATCCTCTACACGATCGTGCGCATCAAGTCGATCCTCGCAAAGTATGCGGAAAACGGCGGCGATGTGCAGGCAGTGTGCGGCGGGATCAAGGCGCCGGTCAACGACAGCGAGAAGCAGCTGATGATGGAGCTTGCAAAGTACAACGCGAGTGTGGAGGCAGCGTGTGAGGAGTACGCACCGCACAAAATTTGTGCCTACATCTACGATCTTGCCAACGCGTTCAACCATTTTTATCACGAGACAAAGATCCTCGCGGAGGAGGACGAGTCCAGGAAGGCTGGCTGGATCGCGCTTCTTGTGCTCACAAGGGATGTGCTCGAGACTTCGATCGGTCTGCTCGGGTTCTCGGCGCCGGAGAGAATGTAAAACAGTGTGGCTGTCGGGAACTGACAGTTTTCAGATCGCATCTCCCTCCCCGGAACCGCGATCGTGTATTATTGTTTGTATGAAGTAAATGATACCGCAAAATATGCGAATCATCCCAATATGCCCACAAAGGAAGTACAGTGTGATATAATCCGAAGAGGACTAAACTTGCTCTGCTTTGGATCTGCAGATGTATTGACGATGGGGTGGGTGCGATATGACAGTGGAAAAAAATGGGATTATTCCGCGGATTTTGCGGGATATGAATGACGGTGTCCTGGTGGTAGACATGCATGGGAAGATTATCTTTCTCAATGACAGGGGATGCGACATGCTCGGCGTGGACGAAAATGTGTCCGGGAAGAATTACGGCAAGGTATTCTTGGAAGACCGGGATAATGGAAACAATGACGGAGTTCATCAGTTTGTTTTGGATGCAGTCTACGACAAAGAGCATACCCATACCGGCGAGGCTGTGTATCAGGCGGAGGATCAGGAATTAAAATCATTCCGCCTTACGTCCTCTTTCCTGTACGGAGAGGACGGCGAAAAAAAGATAGGGATCGTGGTCGTTTTTTCTGATGTTACGGAGGTTGCAAAGCTCAACAGGCAGCGAAGGGAGGCTTCCGCCGTATTTTCCGTACTGATGATTTGTGTATGCACATATCTGTTTCTTTGGAGCCTGTTGCGCCATCTGAATGTGGAGCTGCCCGGACAGGTTATGAGTTTGGTCATCGAGGGCATTTCCATCATCATGTTCTTTATTATTCTGAAAACGACCAGTTTTTCCATCCGGGATATCGGACTGAAGATCACAAATGCAAAGGAAACCTTTGTCCCGGATATTGCAATCACCCTGGCGGCAGGCGTCCTGCTGGTTGTCGGAAAAGTTATTATCCTGCGCATTGCGCCCGGATTTTTCCCGGAGGGCGCTCCGTTCTGGGATTGGAGCGTAGGAACCTTTGCGGATGTCATTTATCCGTTTACCGTTGTTTTGCAGGAGTTTTTGGCAAGGGGCGTCATGCAGGAAAATCTGAACCGCATTTTTGCGGGAAAATATGCCGGGCTTTTGTCAATTGTAGTTTCAGCCCTTGTGTTTGGCGTCCTTCATATTGCCTATGGATTTCCGTATATGCTGGCGGCATCCCTTTTATTGGGGATTTTGGGAATTTTCTATCATAAGCAGGGGAATATCTGGGGTCTGTGTATCATCCATTATGTGCTGGGAGAGATCGCGACATTTTTGCGTTATCTGATCTGAATCTGAATTGACACAATGGTTTGCTGAAAGGAAACGAAACATATGGAACGCAAGAGTACAGGCAAAAAGGTAAAGCTGCTTGGGGTTTATGATTATACGGTATGGCTGACATACTTTGGTTTATTTATTTCCATAGTGGGGATGATGGAGGGGCTGCGCGGGAGGAGGACAAATGCGGTATGTTGTTTGGCATTTTCCGGCCTGTGCGATGCCTTTGACGGGCGGATCGCCAGGAAAAAGACGGACAGGACGGAGGATGAGAAGGCGTTTGGCATCCAGATTGATTCCCTTTGCGATATTGTGTGTTTTGGAGTCTTTCCCTCGGTGATATGTTTCACGCTGGGGGTAAACGGCGCGGCGGGAATGCTTGTGATCGCATGGTACTGTATCTGTGGGGTCATACGGCTGGCGCAGTTTAATGTGACGGCACAGGGGCGTTCAGGGGAAACGGAAGAAAAACTTTGTTACAGAGGGCTTCCGATCACTTCCGCGTCCGTGGTACTGCCTGTTATGTGCCTGGTTGGGACACGGATCCCGGCAGGGATCTTTGTCCTGCTGCTGCATTTTATACTGGCGGCGATGGGGCTGTTGTTTGTCCTTGATATGCCGTTTCCCACATTAAAAAGAAAAGGGCTGGCGTTTTTTGCGGCGATTGTGGCGGCGGCGCTGTTGCTTTTGCTGGCATGGGAGGGATGGGGATGCTGAATATACTTTACCGGACGCTTCCCGGCAGACTGCTGTTGAAGCCGCTTACCAGTCCTGTTTTTTCCAGGATCGGAGGATTTCTGTTAAATACCAGACTGTCTGCGTGCATGGTTGGACCTTTTATGCGGAAATACAAAATCTGTATGGACGATTACGAAAAGCGGGAATATCATTCCTTCAATGATTTTTTCTGCAGGAAAATCCTTCCGGAGAAACGCCGGATCGCGCCGGATGGGGAAGCGCTGGTGAGTCCCTGCGACGGGAGACTGTCTTGTTATCCGATCGCGGAGAACAGTCATTTTCAGGTAAAGCACGTGGTCTACACGCTGGATGGCCTGCTAAAAAACAAGCGGCTGGCAGAGCGTTACCGGGGAGGCGTCCTTTTGGTTTTTCGTCTGACCGTGGACGATTACCACCATTTCTGCTACATTGCGGATGGGCGGAGGACAAAGACTGTGCGGATACCGGGTGTTCTGCACACCGTTCGTCCTGTCGCTACAGGGACGGTGCCGGTTTATGCGGAAAATGCGAGAGAGTATTCCCTTCTGAAAACCGAGAATTTCGGCGTGGTTCTGATGATGGAGGTAGGGGCAATGCTGGTCGGCAGGATTGTAAACCTTCACGGGCAGGCAGAGGTCAGAAAGGGGCAGGAAAAAGGGTATTTTGAATTTGGCGGTTCCACGGTCATTTTGTGCTTTCAACGGGGGAGACTCACCGTGAACGACAGGATCTGGGCGGACAGCAGGGCAGGGAGGGAGACACCCGTGCGCATGGGGGAACGTATCGGAACAGGCAGTCCTTGCCAACCGCACCGGAGAGAAGAAAAATATTAAGGGGCGATGTGACTCGTATGGATCACATCGCCCCTGTTCTGGGCTGTCTGTTTCCCGACAGCCCGATTTGTGTAAATTTAACAAAATTTTGAATAAACATGTAGAAAAACAGTGAGAATCATGTACGCGGAAAAAACTTTGTGCTAAAATAATATGTGTTAATAAATTAACGAGAGAGGATGTGTACACAATGTACGGGAATCAGAAAGGATTGGTTTTTACAAATGACAAGTGCATCGGCTGTAACAAATGTATCTCGGCATGTCCGGTGATCGTTGCAAACCGCGCTGTCAAGACAGAAACAGGGATCCAGCGGATCGAGGTGGACGGTGACAAATGCATTGCGTGCGGAGCATGTTTTGATGCGTGTGAGCACAATGCGAGGGAGTATGTGGATGACACGGAGGCATTTTTCGAAGCGCTCTCAAGAGGAGAAAAAATATCGGTTTTGTGGGCACCTGCGTTTGCGGCAAACTATCCGAATGAATACCGGCAGATCCTTGGAGGATTGAAGAAGCTTGGCGCAAACCGCATCATAAGCGTGAGTTTCGGCGCGGATATCACGACATGGGGATATATCAGATACATCACGGGACACAATTTCCAGGGAGGGATCTCCCAGCCGTGTCCGGCGATCGTCAATTATATAGAACATTACATACCGGAACTGATACCAAAGCTCGTACCGGTCCAGAGTCCGCTCATGTGCGCGGCGATCTACGCGAAGAAATATCTGCACATCACGGACAAGCTCGCCTTTATCAGCCCGTGCATTGCCAAGAAGGATGAGATCAGCGATCCCAAAAACGGCGGGTACGTGAGCTACAATGTGACATTTGACCATCTGGCAAAATATGCAAAACAGCACAGTATCAAGGCGGATCCGGCACCGAATGAGATCGAGTACGGTCTGGGATCGATCTATCCCATGCCCGGCGGGCTCAAAGAAAATGTATACTGGTTCTGTGGTGAGGAAGTGTTCATACGCCAGATCGAGGGGGAGAAGCATGCGTACGAGTTCCTGGAGGATTACAAGGAGCGGGTTCTTGGAGGCAAACGGCTTCCGTTTATGGTCGATGCGCTAAACTGCGCGCAGGGCTGCATCTACGGCACGGGCGTGGAGGAGGAAAAAACCAGGACGGATGACATTCTCTACGAACTCCAGGCGATCAAGGAGGCGAGCAAATCCAACAGAAGGAGCAGCGCGTGGGCGAGAAAGGCGACACCCGCACAGAGACTGCGGAGCCTCAACAGACAGTTTGCGCGCCTTGATCTCAGGGATTTCATGCGCGAGTACACAGATAAGTCAGGCGGAAACGAAATACGCAAGCCAAATCAGGCGGAGCTCAATGATATTTTCAGGGATATGGACAAGATAAACACCATACAGCAGCATATCGACTGCAGCGCTTGCGGATATGATACCTGTACGGAGATGGCGACGGCTATTTTCAACGGCTGCAATAACAAGGACAGCTGTGTCCATTACATTAAAAATGTAGCGGAACGAGAGAAAGAGCACATCCAGGAGATCTCGTATGAGGTGGAAGCCAAGAATGAGGAGATGGCAAGGAAGAACGAGAAGATCAGTGAGATGGTGTCGGAGGCGAACGGCGAGTTCACGACACTGAATGCGTCCATCGGCGAGATGATCGTCGGCAACAACAGCAATGCGGATGAGAGTACCAACATCAGCATGGCGATGGTGGAGGTTGTCGATTTCTGCGACGAGATGAAGAAATCCTTTGGCGAGATCCATGAGCTGCTAGAGCAGCTCGGCGGAAACAATGAGAATATCACAAAGGTCGCGGCAAAGACAAACCTGCTGTCGCTCAATGCCTCCATAGAGGCGGCAAGGGCTGGCGAAGTCGGAAAAGGTTTCGCGGTGGTGGCGCAGGAGATCAAGACTTTGAGCGATGTCAGCAGGGGCGCTGCCGACGACAGCAGCAAAAACAAGGAGCAGATCGTGTCGGCGATGACGAAGCTGATGGAGAGTTCGGAAAATCTGATGAAGGTCGTGGACAATGTGAATGAGCGGATATCGAACCTGGCGGCGAGCACGGAGGAGATCGCATCCTCCGCCACGATGATCGGACAGGTCGCATCGGAGCTTCACAGCAAATTTGACAGGATCAGCGCGCTCTGACAGTCCTGATACAAAAAGGGGTAAAGTCCTATGCATATTGGGACATTGCCCTTTTTTGTGTCAAGCTCGTCGGCGAGTTCGCAAAACACCTGCTGAGCGTCGTGCCAGATCGGGCTTGATGCATCCAGGCCGCTATGCTTTCTCATGGACTTCGCAGCGCAGTGTGAAGTCCTGGGCTGAACTGTAGTTACTGTTCACTCGTCAATAAAAGTAGTGAAAAACGTGCGCCAAAATGCTTGCA
>CAJUES010000081.1 GCA_910585765.1 uncultured Lachnospiraceae bacterium
CATAAACAAAGGATTTCAGCCGTTTATTATTTTGTCAAGTGTTTAAAACGGGATAGAAAATGATCCAATCTGTCAATATAAAATCAAAAAAATAATAAATTGAGAAAATTTGCATAACCTATTGACAATTGTCTGACAATTTAGTATATTATTTATAGATTCGTGATAATTTGATCGCGAATACGCATTTGTGTGCGACATTCGAAAGAATGTTTTTCACTTAACTCTTTTTCAATATAGTAATCCTTTGAAGAAAGCTTCTTCGTGACAGCATCCTCCCAATTCTTTGCTGCCGGAAGAAGCTTTCTTTATTGTTGCTGCCGATCATCCACAAACGGTGTATTAGGAAAAAATAACTTTTCACAGGTTCCATGAGAATGGGGAGGGAATGGGAAATGAAATTGTTAAATTTGCTGCAAAAGGGTGTAAATTTCGGCAAAAAAGCAGTATACTGGATATTGTAGGAAACAACTGCCGCGCCCTGTGCGGGCAAAGGCGGGGACAGGAAGGAACGCTCTGGGGAGGGCGTTTTAGAGGAGGGAGGAATATATGGATAAGGCATTGATCGTGGGTATGAATATGACAGCAGGAGCGGATCCGAATAGAAAAAAGGGAAGCTTTGACCTTGCCATGGACGAGATGGTCAGTCTGGTGAAGGCGTGTGATATGGAGCCTGTGGGCCGCATCGAGCAGAATATGGAATCGCCGAATACCGCCACATACATCGGTGCAGGTAAGGTCCTGGAAGTGCGTGAGATGGTCAGGGCGCTGGAGGCGGATATCGTGGTGTTTGACAATGGCCTGTCTCCGATACAGCTGAGAAACCTGAGCAGGGAACTTGACTGTCCGGTCATGGACAGGACGACACTGATCCTGGAGATCTTTTCCGCAAGGGCGAGGACGAGGGAGGCAAGACTGCAGGTCGAAGTGGCAAGGCTGCAGTATATGCTGCCGCGGCTGGTAGGACTTCACGACGCCCTGTCAAGGCAGGGAGGCGCCAGCGGAGCGATGAGCAGCAAAGGAGCCGGGGAGAAAAAACTGGAATTGGACAGACGGAGGCTGGAACAGAGGCTCACAAGCATGAGACGGGAGCTTGAGGGCATCGCGGGCGAGCGGGAGACACAGCGCAAGAAAAGGGCAGAGTCAGGGATCCCCAGGGTGGCACTGGTAGGGTATACCAATGCGGGGAAGTCGACGATCATGAACGCCATGCTGACGGCGTATGTCGGCGACGAGGAAAAGAAGGTCTATGAGGAAGATATGCTCTTTGCAACCCTCGACACGACCGTCAGAAGGATAAACCCGCCGGACAAGAATGCGTTTCTGCTGTCCGACACAGTGGGATTCATATCCAATCTTCCCCACAATCTCGTGAAGGCGTTCCGCTCGACGCTCGAGGAAGTCCGGGAGGCGGATCTGCTGATCCAGGTCATCGATTATTCGGATGAGAACTACATGGAGCATATCAGGGTGACGGAGGATACATTGAGGCAACTTGACGCGGCGAAGATTCCGATGATCTATGTATTCAACAAGGCGGATCTGTGCGGCATGGGAACATTCGCGACGGTGCAGGGGAACGACAGACTGTATATGTCAGCCAGATCGCAGAGCGGGATCGACACGCTGCTGACACTGATCACGGGAAAACTGTCACAGAGATACAGGGACTGTGAGTTTGTCATTCCGTACAAAAGGGGTGACATCGTGTCCTATCTCAATGATAACGCGGTAGTGCACAGGATGGAGTACCGCGAGGAAGGCGTGTATCTTGACGCCAATCTGAGCCGCATCGATGCGGCGAGGTACACGGAGTTTATGGTTTTACCATAAAATGGCTGACCGACTGGCAAATGTTCACAATTTATCTATATTTTCATAACAATAATGTGATATTCTGTATAATAAGCAGCAGGAAAGAACATTTGCCGGAGGGGAAAATATGGATAATACAGGAGAAAAAGCGATCTGTAAGGTGAAAGTGCACAAAATCATATATGCGGCTGGTGCAGCGGGTGTCGTGCTGTTGAATGCGGCATCGTGGAGAAGTGTGAGATTCAGTGACTGGTATATTAAAAATATATTTCCTGTCTGGCTGAACACCTATGCGCGTCTCACGAGCAAGATTCCTTTCAGCGTGGGCGAGATCATGCTGATCCTTGCGGTCGCGGTCACTGTATTTGGGATCGGTTTTTGGACCGTGAACCTCATCTGCAGTCGCAGGTATAAAAAGGCAGTAAAACGATTTGGAAGTTTTTATGCATGGACAGTGCTGGCGGTGTGCTATGTGATGACGCTGAACTGTTTTATCCTGTATCACACTTCGAGCTTTTCCGAGAAATATCTGGCGGACCGGCCGGAAGCGGAGATGATGGTTGCGGGCGTTTCCGACCGCGCGGTGGTGCAGGCGTATGCAGGGCAGGACGCGGCTGCCGTCGAGAGGGCATACACAAAGAGAGAGCTTGCGGTGCTGAGGGATTATATCGTCAGAAAGTGCAATGAGCTGGAGAAGATGATCCCGCACGATGACAGCGGCAGAGCCTATTATGACGGGGATCTCGTCGAGGCATCCAGACGGGCGATGATGAAGCTTGGCGAGGAATATGACCAGCTTTCCGGGTTTTACGTAACGCCGAAATATCTGAGCTTTTCTGATTTTTTCAGCCAGCAGTACATAATGGGGTACTACTTCCCATTTTCCATGGAGGCAAACATTAATTCCATGATGTATATTACTAATGTGGCGCCGACGGTCTGCCACGAGCTTGCACACACGAAGGGATTTATCTACGAGGATGATGCCAACATGATCGGCTATCTGGCATGCATCAATTCGGACGATCTGTTCCTGCAGTACTGCGGATATCTCAGTGTGCTGAGCTATGTCAATAACGACTTTTTGGATTCGATCGGAAAAAATCAAAGTGTATACAAAAGTCATGTGCGGATCAGTGACGGCGTTGCAGACGACAATATTTTCCTGACAAGGGAGACATGGCAGACAGTAGAGAAGACAGCGATCGTGAAGACATCCACGGTGAAGAAGGTTTCGGACACGCTCATGGACACGACGCTGAAATTGAACGGTGTCGAGGAGGGAATGCTTCAATATAACAACGTGGTGGGGCTGCTGCTGACGTATTATGACGGGGAGCTGTACTGATTTTGGGAGATTGTATGGAGGGGTTCTATGGGGGACATCATTTCATATGTATATGAATTTGGGGGCTTTACCTTTACGGAAAAGCCCTTTTGTGAGATTGACGGGCTTGTCTTTTCACACCTTTCGTATTTCATTTTCGATGGGATCGTTCCTGGGATAGACGACAATGAGCCGTCTGTCGCGCTGTGCGATGTGGCGCAGAAGATGGACTGGCACAATTTTATATCGGTAAAATGGGAGCTTGACAAAAACAGGGAACTTTTTTTCAAAGTGGCTTTTTCACGCAGATACCGGAATGCAAAAGCCAATTATCTGGTGGCAAAGATGGATGCCGATGAGGGTACACAGTTTTGTGCGGTGACTTTTCTGCTCGGGAACGGTGACACGTTCATATCGTTCCGGGGAACGGACGATGCGCTGATCGGGTGGAAAGAAGATTTCTATATGGCGTACCGCACGCCTGTAGGTGCCCAGATGAGGAGCACGGCGTATGTGAACAGGGTCGCAAAGCTTCTTGCCAGGAAGCGCAGTCTCAGATTTTATCTGGGAGGGCACTCCAAGGGCGGGAATCTGGCAGTGTATGCGGCGATGACCTGTGAGGAGGGTGTGAAGCACAGGATCGGAAAGATCTACAACATGGACGGGCCGGGATTCCGTCCGGACTTTATGGAAAAACTGGACTATGACGGCATCAGGGACAAGATCTTAAAGATCGTTCCGGACGAATCCTTTGTGGGAATGCTGATGGAGCAGAAAAGCGACTACGAACTGATCCGGAGCACGGAGGTCGGCGTGCAGCAGCATGTCTGTTTCTCGTGGTGTGTCGAGGGAGACCGCTTTGAGCGCTCCGAGTCGCAGCAACCCAAACGCAAGGACCTGTATAACCGTATCAACCATTGGATCCTTGCGATGGAGATCGAGCAGGTGGGGGATTTCATCGACAGTCTCTTTAAGATGATAGAGATCACGGAGGCGAAAACGCTGACGGATCTCAGGAATGTAAAAGGCGGGGATGTCGCAAAAAAGCTTCACACGATCATGCAGGAGTACTCAGGGATGAATGACGAGACAAAGCAGGTCTTCTGGGAGACTGGAGGTTTCATGATCGAGGTGCTCGCGCGTGACCAGCAGGAGCGTTTGCGGAGAAGGAAGACGGTTGACAGGATCAGGCAGCGGATAGAGCGCTGAAACATATATAAAATGCGCTGAAATTCCGGATGTAACTGTTTTCATAAAAATTGACGGTATCTGGAAAAAGACGCCAAATATAGTTGACTTTCTGCTTGAAACGATATAAAATGCAAATTGTAAGCACTTACAACAAACGGCATTTTTTTACAGGATCATTGAATGAAAAATTGATAGGAGAAAGTGACATGGAATTATTAAATGCGGCAAAGACCGGAAAAAAAGAAAGACCGATTAAGGTACTTCAATTTGGCGAGGGCAATTTCTTACGTGCATTTGTTGATTATTTTATCGATATCGCGAATGAACAGGGCAGATTCGATGGCGACATTGTGCTGGTGAAGCCTATCGACGGCGCCGGGATCCTCAATATGTTCCACGATCAGGACTGCCAGTACACGGTGTGCCTGCGGGGGATGGTTGACGGCGAACCCAAAGTGGTCAGGAGAGTCGTGACGAGCGTTGCGGATGTGGTAGATGCTTACGAAGAATACGGAAAGTACAGCGAGTATGCTAAATTAGATACACTCAGATATATCGTGTCGAACACGACCGAGGCTGGCATCGTGTTTGACGATGCGGACAGGTTTGAGGCAGAGCCGCCCAAAACCTATCCCGGGAAGCTCTGCAAGTTCCTCTATACGAGGTACAGACATTTTAACGGTGCGGCGGACAAGGGGCTTGTGATGCTCCCGGTGGAGCTGATCGACGACAACGGGATCCAGCTGAAGGAGTGTGTGGTCCGGTTTGCAAAGCGCTGGGATCTCGAGGAAGGCTTCCTTGCGTGGCTTGACGAGGCGTGTGTGTTCACGTCGACGCTGGTTGATCGCATCGTCACAGGCTATCCGAGAGACGACGCGCAGGAGCTCTGGGAGGAGTTTGGCTACCGCGACAATATCGTTGTCACAGCGGAGCCGTTTGGTCTGTGGGTGATCGAGAGCGCGAGGGATATCAGCAGGGAATTTCCGCTTCCCGACGCGGGCTGCCCGGTCATCTTCACTGATGATCAGAAGCCGTACAAGCAGAGAAAGGTACGTATCTTGAACGGTGCACATACTTCCTTTGTCCTGGCGTCATACCTTGCGGGAAATGACTATGTGAGAGAGTCCATGGAGGACGGGGTGATCGGTGATTTCATGCACAGGACGATCTACGACGAGGTGATCCCGACACTTGATCTGCCCAGGCAGGATCTGCTTGACTTTGCAAAGGCAGTAGACGGCAGGTTTCGGAATCCGTACATCAAACACGCGCTGCTGGCCATTTCACTGAATTCCGTATCGAAGTGGAGGGCGAGATGCCTGCCGTCGCTGCTGGGATATGTGGAGCGAAAAGGCGAGCTTCCGAGGCATTTGACATTCTCGATCGCTGCGCTGATGGCATTCTACACAGGAAGCGAGATCCGGGAGAAGGCGCTGATCGGACACCGGGACGGGCAGGAGTACAGGATCATGGATGACATGGATGTGCTCACGTTTTTTGCGGCGAACAGTGCAAAGCCTTCCGCGGAGTTTGTGCAGGCATATCTTGGCAGCGCGGACTTCCACGGACAGGATCTGACGCAGGTTGCCGGACTTGCCGACGCAGTGGCGGCATATCTTGAAGATATCAGGACGCTGGGCATGAGAAAAGCGATCGAGAAAAATTTTGCATAAAAATTGCGGATCGATGTATGGTAAGTATATGATAAAGGATAAAAAATGGCTGATTTTATAAAGATTAATGAAAATGACAATGTGGCTGTGGCGCTGGAAGTGATCCCGGCGGACACCACTGTGAGCGTGGACGGCACGGAGGTGACGACCGTCATGGAAATCCCGGCGGGGCACAAGTTTGCGCTTGCGGATCTCGCGGAAGGAGTGCCGGTGATCAAGTACGGGTTCAGCATCGGAAACACGACAGCCGCTGTAAAGAAGGGTGAGTGGATCCATACACACAATCTAAAGACAGGGCTGGGCGATCTGCTGGAATACAGTTATGAGCCGGATCTGGCCGAGGAGAAGTTCACGGAGGACGCCGCCTTTATGGGGTACAGGCGCAGGGATGGCAGGGCAGGTGTCAGAAATGAGATCTGGATCATTCCTACAGTCGGCTGTGTCAACAACGTGGCGAGCAGGATCGCAGAACTCTCGAAAGGACTTGTGCGGGAAAATATCGAGGCAGTATGTGCCTTTCCGCACCCGTATGGCTGTTCCCAGATGGGCGACGATCAGGAGCACACAAGACAGATCCTGGCGAACCTGATCAATCACCCGAATGCGGGCGGTGTCCTGGTGCTGGGACTTGGCTGCGAGAACAGCAATATCGATGTCCTGAAAGGATATCTGGGCGAGATCGATTCGGACAGGGTGAAATTCCTGGTGGCGCAGGAGAGCGATGACGAGATCGCCGAGGGTGTCGGGATCGTGAAGGGACTTGCGGAGTACGCGGCGCAGTTTCAGCGCGAGCCGATCAGCGTTTCGGAGCTGGTCATCGGCATGAAGTGCGGCGGCAGCGACGGGCTTTCCGGAATCACGGCAAATCCTGCCGTCGGACGCTTTTCGGATATACTGATCAGCAAAAAAGGGACGACCATTCTCACGGAAGTTCCGGAGATGTTCGGGGCGGAGACGATCCTGATGAACCGCTGTGCAAACGAGGCGCTGTTTGACAAGACAGTTGACCTGATCAACGATTTCAAGAATTATTTCAAGCGTCACAACCAGACGATCTATGAGAATCCCTCACCGGGCAACAAAAAGGGCGGCATCTCTACGCTGGAGGACAAGTCCCTTGGCTGTACACAGAAATCGGGAAGCGCGGTCGTCAAGGGAGTCCTGGCCTACGGAGAGACGGTGAGTACGCCGGGGCTGAATCTGCTGAGTGCACCCGGAAATGATCTGGTCGCGGCGACAGCGCTCGCAGCCAGCGGTGCGCATATTGTACTGTTTACGACAGGACGCGGAACACCGTTTGCCTGCCCTGTGCCGACTGTGAAGATCTCCAGCAATTCAAGGCTTGCGGGCAAAAAGGACAACTGGATCGACTTCAACGCCGGCGTTGTCGCGGAGGGCGAAAGTCTGGATGCGGCAGGACAGCGCCTGTTCGACGAGGTTGTGGCGGTCGCATCCGGCAGGAAGGTGAAGAGTGAACTTGCGGGATTTCACGATATGGCGATCTTTAAGCAGGGTGTGACACTTTGATTTCATACATATGGGGCTGATTTCCCATACCTGGCGATACTGTAATACAGAGTGCCTGTGAATTTTTGGGCACTCCAAAATAAATGGAGGAAATATAATCATGGCAAAAAAAGTAGTTACAATGGGTGAGATCATGCTGAGACTTTCTACACCCAACAATGAGAAGTTCATTCAGGCAGACGAGTTTGACATCAACTATGGCGGCGGTGAGGCGAACGTGGCTGTCTCGCTGGCAAATTACGGACATGATGCGGGCTTTGTGACAGCGGTGCCGGACAATGAGCTGGGCGAGTGCGCGATCGCATCTCTGAGAAAGTACGGTGTCGACACGAAGAACATCGCAAAATGCGGCGAGAGACTGGGGATCTACTATCTGGAGTCCGGTTCGGCTATGAGACCTTCCAAGGTCGTGTACGACAGGGCACACTCCTCGATCTCCACGGCGACGGCTGCGGACTTTGATTTTGACAAGATTTTTGAGGGTGTTGACTGGTTCCATTTCACGGGGATCACACCGGCTGTGTCTGACTCGGCAGCAGTACTCACGGAGGAGGCACTGAAAGCGGCGAAGAAGCACGGTGTCAAGGTTTCTGTAGACCTGAACTTCAGAAAGAAGCTGTGGTCTTCCGAGAAGGCGCAGAAGGTCATGAAGAATCTGATGCAGTACGTTGACGTGTGCATTGGAAACGAGGAGGACGCAGAGCTGGTACTGGGCTACAAGCCGGGCAACACAGACGTGACAAGCGGTGATCTCGAGCTTGCGGGCTACAAGTCCATCTTCGAGCAGATGGTTGCGGACTACAATTTTGAGTACTGCATATCCTCGCTCAGGGTGAGCCATTCCGCCTCTGATAATGGCTGGTCGGCATGCATCTACTCAAGAGATACAAAGGAGTTTTACCACTCAAAAGAGTACAGCATCCACCCGATCGTTGACCGTGTGGGCGGCGGCGATTCCTTTGCAGGCGGCGTGATCTGCGGACTGCTCGACGGCAAGGACTTCAAGGCGGCATTGGAATTCGGCGTGGCGGCATCTGCGCTGAAGCACACGATCCCCGGTGATTTCAATCTTGTGTCGAGAAAGGAAGTCGAGACGCTTGCAGGCGGCGACGCTTCAGGCAGGGTACAGCGCTAGAGTTTATATCAAAAAAGAAAACTAAAGAAATACGTGGCTGTAAAACTTTATATACAAAATTTATATGTAGGAGGAAATGAAAGATGGCAAACACAAATCCGTTTTCACTCGAAGGCAAGATCGCTCTGGTGACAGGTGCTTCATATGGTATCGGCTTTGCGATCGCAAAGGCGATGGCAAATGCAGGCGCTACGATCGTGTTTAACGATATCAAGCAGGAGCTTGTGGACAAGGGCGTTGCGGCATACAAGGAAGAGGGCATAGACGCTCACGGATATGTATGTGATGTCACAAACGAGGACGCGGTCAATGAGCTGGTGGCGGCGATCGAGAAGGAAGTCGGCGTGATCGATATCCTTGTGAACAACGCGGGCATCATCAAGCGGATCCCAATGTGCGAGATGACAGCCGCTGAGTTCAGACAGGTGATCGATGTCGATCTGAACGCGCCTTTCATCGTGTCAAAGGCTGTCATCCCTTCCATGATCAGGAAAGGGCACGGCAAGATCATCAATATCTGTTCTATGATGTCGGAGCTTGGACGCGAGACGGTATCTGCGTATGCTGCAGCCAAGGGCGGGTTGAAGATGCTTACAAAGAATATATGTTCCGAGTACGGTGAGTTCAATATCCAGTGCAACGGTATCGGACCGGGATATATCGAGACACCGCAGACGGCGCCCTTGAGAGAGCGGCAGCCGGACGGAAGCAGACACCCGTTTGATACCTTTATATGTGCAAAGACACCGGCAAACAGATGGCTGCAGCCGGATGAGCTGGGCGGACCGGCTGTATTCCTTGCATCCGATGCATCGAACGGCGTAAACGGACATATACTTTATGTTGACGGTGGTATCTTGGCATACATTGGAAAGCAGCCCAAATAAATCAGCGGTTGGATTCATTATAAAAGCGAGGGAAAATATGAACGAAGTATTAGAAAAAATCAGTAAAATAGGTATTGTTCCGGTTGTTGTGCTGGATGATGCAAAGGACGCAAAGCCTTTGGCGGAAGCGTTGATCAAGGGGGGGCTTCCCTGCGCGGAGGTCACTTTCAGGACGGCGGCAGCTGAGGAATCGATCAGGATCATGGCAGGCGAGTTTCCTGAGATGCTGGTCGGCGCTGGTACAGTGCTCACGACAGAGCAGGTCGACCGCGCAGTGAACGCGGGCGCAAAATTTATCGTCAGCCCTGGTCTGAATCCCAAGATCGTGAAATACTGTATCGATAAGGGTGTCCCTGTGACTCCGGGAACATCCAATCCTTCGGATGTGGAGCAGGCGATAGAGCTTGGTCTCGAGGTGGTCAAGTTTTTCCCGGCGGAGGCGGCAGGCGGACTGAACATGATCAAGTCCATGGCAGCGCCCTACACGCAGATGAAGTTCATGCCGACAGGCGGTATCACGGCAAAGAATATCTGCGAGTATCTTGCGTTTGACAAGATCATCGCGTGCGGCGGTTCCTGGATGGTTAAGAAGGACCTCGTGGCGGCAGGGAAGTATGATGAGATCCAGGCGCTCACGGAGGAGGCAGTGCGGACGATGCTGGGTTTTGAGCTCAGGCACATCGGTGTGAACTGTGAGGATGAGGCAGCGGCAGACGCAGTGGCATCCAGATATGATGAATTGTTTGGTTTTGCCAGGAAAGCGGGAAACAGCTCGATCTTTGCAGGGATCGAGGTCGAAGCGATGAAGGCGGTCGGACGCGGTGCGAACGGGCATATCGCGATCGGTACGAACAGTGTGGCGCGTGCAAAGAACTACCTGGAGTCTGTGAAAAATGTGAAGTTCATCGAGGATTCCGCGGTGGTTAAGAACGGAAAACTCACGGCGATCTATCTCGACGAGGAGATTGGCGGTTTCGCGGTTCATCTGGTACAGAAATAAGGAACTTTCCTCTGTATGGGGCTGCGGCATGACAAAGAGGCATCACGCGAAATGTGGTGCCTTTTTGCGAACAGTCACAGTTCCCAGGCGGAGTCTGGTTCATTGAAGAGTGGGAAGGGAGCGTTGAAAATGTTATACAGGATCAATATGATCACGGAGAATGACGGCTGGATCGTTTTGGACACAGACGGCTGGGCGTCAGAACCGATCCGCCTGCTCGTGCAGAGTGTGGCGGAGGAGATGGGAAAAGAGGCTTTTCAGCCTTATGAGGGCGATGCCCAGTTTATGATCAAAGGCGATCCGTACAGGCTGATCTTCCAGTATGACGATGTGTTCGGATCCTGTGTCATATTGGACAAGATGGAGGATAAGGACGCTGTCGTGGCGCTTTTGCAGCGGCATTTTGAAAAATTGAAGAATGCGAAAGGATAGAGGAGGCATATCATTATGGTAGATACTAATTGTGCATATTGTGTGGAGGGGGAGCTTGTAGACAAGTTCGGCATCAAGATCTGTGAGCTGGCGGCATCAAAGGTGTATCTGTTCAAAGAACAGAGCCATAAGGGTAGGGTGATCGTGGCGAGCAGACACCATGTGAGTGAGATGACCGAGCTCTCCGAGGAGGAGAGAAACGCGTTTTTCCGCGATGTGAATCATGTGGCGGAAGCGATACACAAGGCATTTTCGCCGGATAAGGTGAATTATGGCGCATATGGGGACACCGGGCACCACCTGCATTTTCATCTGGTTCCCAAATACAAGGAGGATGCGTTTGAGTGGGGCAGCACATTTGCCATGGATCCCAAGAGGAAAACACTGTCAGACGCGGAGTACGAGGCAGTTATCACAGCGTTGAAAGCATATCTGTAAAACGTATAAATGGTTGATTTTGCATGAGGTGAATGGGATGCCGCAGAGCCTGCAAAGCGAAATGAGAAACATGATAACATATAAGTGTGCAAAAACATCACAAATAACTGGGCATAACTGGATATGTTGTGTTCGTTCATGTGATATTTGCACAAAACTGAAATATACATATAGTCTAAAATGCGATAAAAAGAGAAAAGTAAGTAAAGGCTTGCATGCAGGGTGAAAATAAGCGATAATAAGAGCTGTTGATGGAAATATGTATATCAGAGATGCCCAGGCAGATGGGGAGAAAAGGAGTTAATCATGGGAGTAAAAGTTTTGCTTGATTCAGTAGACAAGGTACGGGATTTTATCGATATCACAAGGAGCGCACCGTACGATATCGATCTGATCAGCGGTAGAAGTACATATCTCGATGCGAAATCACTGCTTGGCGTACTGAGCTGCGACTGCAGGAAACCACTGCTTCTCGATATCCATGCCGGGGTAGAAGAGCGGGCAGAGCTCCTGTTAAAGCTTGAGAAGTTTGTCGTTGCGTGACCGATGCTCCGTTCAGACAGAAATTAGCATGTAATTCATTTGGCAGAAGTGGTATCGGAATGAATAAATTGCCGATACTTCCTTCTGCCTTTCTATGATATCGGGGACGCTGGAACAGTTGCTTAGATCAGCCTTTTCAATTTTAACTGAAAGGTTGGCTTTGTAACATACTCCAAATAAATTGGTCTGCCTGCATACTCCAGGTATGCTTTATACCGTTCGATAATGGCGGGTGCCTGGATCAATTCCAACACCTTCTCTTTTGGAATATATGCAGATTCCGAATTTTCGTCAGATGGTCTCGGATCTCCGCCTTTTGCTTTGCATATAAAGTCAAGCATGATTTTGGTCGGCACTTCTTTGACTCCGTTATAACCAGGATGTTTTCCGGTATTGGAAGATATGCAAAACACTTCTCCAACCTCAATATCAATACCAGACTTCTCCATGATCTCTCGTTTTACAGCATCGATCACATTTTCTCCAACTTCGACCTGTCCTCCGGGAAATACCCAGCCTGCATTATATGTTTTTACCATGAGGACCTCATCGTTCTCATTTGTTACGATCCCTGCTCAGGCAATGATATGTGTCGGCATGACCCATTCTTTATTTTCCATACAAAACATTTCCCTCCTTTTCCGATAAAAAATTGAATACAGATTTTCTGACAACCAGTTCACACATCTTTAACGGATCTTCTAAAATATCGATTTACTGATTTGCTTGAAAGTCTATAAATTCCTGCGCCCTATCTTTTATGTCCTTATCAACACCTGTCCTGCCTGCGATTTCTTTCAATATGCCCATAAATTCCGCTGTGCGCTCTCCGGCATTGATACATCTGTTTAACATCCAGACTGTTGTATTTGCCGGGGTTCTCTTTACTGATTCTGCAAGAAAGTTTTCATATTCCCCGCCGAATTGTTCGATGAAATGCACGATCGCGCCGGGATCTCCAAAATAGGCTAGTACAGCATTGCGCAAATAACAGTGAATACTGCACCTACTATTTGCACCAGTACTGCGTTGTCGTCAGTCAACAATGCCACCGCATTGCCTCC
>CAJUES010000082.1 GCA_910585765.1 uncultured Lachnospiraceae bacterium
TCGTAAAAATGCCGTATCTATTAGTTTCAATTATTCTTCGTGAAACAACCCTGCAGAGAAACTGTCTGGGGGTGTTACAGGTCAGCCCAGGACTTCGCACTGCGCTGCGATTTTTAGTTCAGCTTCCAGATATCCCTGTTGTACTCCGCGATCGTCCTGTCGGATGAGAAGAAGCCCGCCTTTGCGATGTTGACAAGCATCATCTTCTCCCACTTTGCCTCATCTGTGTAGTCCTCAAACATCTTATCCTTTGTCGCGATATAGTCCTCGAGATCCAGGAGCGTCATGAACCAGTCCTTGTTGATGAGCTCATTCCTGAGTCTGTTGAGGCGCTCCTCGTTTCCGACCTTCACCACCTCGCTGCCCGTGATGAAGTCCACAGCCTCCCTGATCACACTGCTCTTCTCATAGAAATTCCTTGCCACGTAGTCCGACTTTGCATAGTGATCGATCACCTGTTCCGACTTCTCTCCGAAGATGTAGATGTTGTCGTCGCCGACAAGCTCATGGATCTCCACGTTTGCACCGTCGCTCGTTCCGAGTGTCACGGCGCCGTTGAGCATGAACTTCATGTTGCCCGTGCCGCTCGCCTCCTTCGATGCCAGCGAGATCTGCTCGGAGATGTCACATGCCGGTATGAGCTTCTCGGCATAGCTCACATTGTAGTTCTCGACCATCACGACCTTCATGTGATCCTTCACATCGGGATCATTGTTCACGATCTCCTGCAGGCACAGCAGCAGGTGGATGATATCCTGCGCGATAATGTATGCCGGCGCCGCCTTCGCCCCGAAGATAAACGTGATCGGTGTGGACGGCTTCCTGCCGCCCTTGATCTCCAGATACTTGTGGATGATGTAGAGCGCGTTCATCTGCTGGCGCTTGTACTCGTGAAGCCGCTTCACCTGGATGTCAAAGATCGACTCCGGATTGATGTCCTGTCCCTCGTTCTCTTTCAGGTATGAGACAAGCTCCTCCTTCTTGGTCTTCTTGATCGCCCTGATCTCCTTCAGGAGTGCCGTGTCATCCAGATGTTCCATCAGCTTCTCGAGCTCTGCCGCATCCTTCTTGTAGCCCGCTCCGATCGTCCTGGTGATGCACGCCGCAAGCTCCCTGTTGCAGGAGAGGAGCCATCTTCTGAAAGTGATGCCGTTTGTCTTGTTGTTGAACTTCTCAGGATAAATCCTGTAGAAGTTGTTGAGCTCTGTGTCTTTCAGGATCTGTGTGTGGATCGCCGCAACACCGTTTACCGAGAAACCATAGTGGATATCAATATGTGCCATGTGCACGCGCATGTTGTCGTCGATGATCTGTACGCTGGGATCCTTATATTTGATGGACGCTCTCTTGTCTAACTCCCAGATGATCGGCATCAGCTGCGGAACAACTTTCTGCAGGTACTTTACAGGCCATTTTTCAAGCGCCTCCGCAAGGATCGTGTGGTTTGTGTACGCGCAGGTCCTGCTCACCACGTCGATCGCCTCCTCCATGCCGAAGCCTTCATCCTCTGTGAGGATGCGGATCAGCTCGGGAATGACCATTGTCGGGTGCGTATCGTTGATCTGGATCACCGCGTGCTCATACATCCTGTGGAGATCATAGCCGTTGTCCTTCATCTCTTTCAGAATCAGCTGTGCACCGTTGCACACCATGAAATACTGCTGATAGATACGCAGCTGCTGCCCTGCCTCGTCGGAGTCATCGGGGTATAAAAATAATGTCAGGTTTCTGTCAATATCCGCCTTGTCAAAATCGATGCCGTCCTTCACAATGTCCTCGTCGATCGTCTCGATATCGAACAGGTGGAGCTTGTTCATGCCCTGCTCATATCCGATCACGTCGATATCGTAGAGTCTGGACATCACTTTCTTCTTTCCAAAGTATACAGGGAAGGAAATGTCTGTCTTTGTCAGCCATGACTGATCCTCGATCCAGTCATTTTTCTCGGCGGTCTGCTGTCTGTCCTTAAACACTTGTTTGAACAGTCCGAAATGGTAGTTCAGACCGATGCCGTCCCCCGGAAGCCCAAGGCTTGCGATGGAGTCGAGGAAACATGCCGCAAGTCTTCCGAGTCCGCCGTTTCCGAGCGACGGTTCCGGCTCAGCCTCCTCGATGCGGCTAAGCTCCTTTCCCTCCTCCTTGAGCACTGCGTCGAGCTCCTCGTAGATGCCCAGGTTGATCAGATTGTTTGACAACAATTTGCCGATCAGGAACTCGGCAGAGATATAATAGATCTTCTTGCTCCCCTTGATCACGCCTTTTCCATTCATCATATCCTTTGTCATGTTGAGGATCGCAAAATACAGCCGGCGGTCATCGAGCTCCCTGACCGCCCTGCCGTACATCTTCTGTGCCACTGCTTCTAAGTTTGATCTAACGTTCATTTTTTACTCCTTTTCCTGCTGCGGCATGCAGCATGTGATCATACATTATATTATAGTTCTGTTTTTATTATAGTCCTCTTTTTCTGATCTTTTTTTGATCCTTTTTATCATTGTTTCATAAAAACAATATTTTAACCCGCTGTATGCGCTATGAGATCACATCCAGATACTTGATCCGGATCAATTTGTGCGGCACCACGATATCCTGCCCGCTCCCTCCCTCCATCAGGCGGGAGAGTTCCTCCACCGCACTGGCGGCGATCTTCTGAAAATCCTGCCGCACGGTATGCATCTGTTTCCCGGCGTACCCCATCAGGCTGACCCCGTCAAACCCGCACACGGGTCTGTAGATATCCATATCGATCAGCGCCTTCATCGCGCCGATCGCCATCAGGTCCGAGGCACAGATGATCGCGTCCTTGCCCGCCGCGTACTGCATTGTCAGCTTTCTCGCCTCGAGCTCGCTGAAATTTCCCGTCCTGACCAGAACACTCAGCCCCAGCTCCTGCGCCAGCCTGTTCACTCCGATCAGGCGCTCCTCCGACACATAGCCGTTTTTCTTTCCGGACAGGTACAGGATCTTTTTATAGGGTTTTCCCTCCAAAAATTTTTTCGCGACCTCATACTGCGCCCTCTCGTTGTCAACATGGATGCTCGACGTATTTTCGCCGACTCCGGGGGCATCGATCAGCACACACTTGAACTTTCCCCCATCCACCAGCCTTCTCAACATGACGTCATCCTTGGACAGGCCGCATATGATCAGCCCCTCTATGCTCTGCGACTGAAAATAACGCACCATCTCATCCACGCTCATCTCCGCGATCATCGTGAAGAATACCGTGATGATATCCATCCCCTTTTCCTTTGCCCTGTTGATCGCCCCGATAATGTACTGCATCGGGATCTCGTCAACCGTCTGCGCATGCCTGTTCACATCGAGGACCAGCGCGATCCTCCCTGTTTTCTTGGAAGACAGCGCCGCGGCGATCGTGTTGGGCACAAAGCCAAGCTCGGCGATCGCCGCATTGACTTTTTCCTTTGTCTCTTCCCGCACGTTCGGGTAGTGGTTGAGCACCTTTGAGACGGTCGATATCGCCACCCCCGCTTCCCTTGCGACATCCCTTATTGAAACCAATTCATACAACACCTTCTTTTCTGCACACGGACTCCAAATGCCTGAAAACTTTTGGGAATCCGATCGCTTCCGCTATTGATTGTCACTGATCGTTATCGTTTTAGAAAACGTTTTCCAGAAAACGTTTTCTTTATCATACAATAAAAATAACGGTTTGTCTACCGTTATTTTCATTTTTCCACATTTTTATTTATCCCAATACCCTCTTGATCGCAGCCAGCACCCTGTCCTTCTCAAACGGTTTGACGACAAAGTCCTTTGCGCCGCTCTGGATCGCCTGCGCCACCATCACCTGCTGCCCCATCGCCGAGCACATGATGACCTTTGCCTTCGGGTCAAACTCTTTGATGCGTTTCAGTGCATCGATCCCGTTCATCTCCGGCATCGTGATGTCAAGCAGCACCACATCCGGCTGTATATCCATATATCTCTGTACAGCCTCCACACCGTTTCCCGCCTCGCCGGCAACCTCATATCCCTCCGGCTCGATCATCTTTCTGATCGTCATTCTCATAAAAACTGCGTCGTCCACTACCAGCACTCGCGCCATATTCCTCCACCTTTCTAAAACCTATCAAAACGATATTCGCCTCCTCACAGTCAGGATTTGTCAACAATCGCAATCACGACCGATCTCGGATACATGACGATCGTATCACCTGCCGCCCACTTTGTCAACTTGTGATAATCCGTTTCTGCCGTGTGCTCAAATTCCGTGTTCATGATGATGCGCCATTTTCTGCCGAGCGGAAGCCTGGGAAGCTGTACCGCCTCCTTCTCCCAGAACGCATTCACACCGATATAAATGATATCATCCTCGCGGTTGCCCTCGGTACGCCCGGCAAACATGATGCCGATCGTGCGCGTGTCCGGTCCGCAGTTGCTGTTCCACGCGGTCTTGTTGTGTATGGAAACCTCCGGGAATCCGCAGCCGCTCGGTCCTGAGCGCCCTCTCAGTATCGGGTGTTTCTTGCGCAGGCTGATCATGAACTTGCAGAACTCATACATCTCACTGTACTCCTGTTTGCGGTTCCAGTCAAGCCATGACACGATATTGTCCTGACAATATGCGTTGTTGTTGCCAAACTGCGTGTTGCAGAACTCGTCTCCCGCGAGAAACATTGCCGATCCGCGGCTGCACATGAGCAGCGCGAAGGCATTTTTGCGCAGACGGTTCCTGAGCGTCAGAACCTCCGGATCATCCGTGTCCCCCTCGACACCGCAGTTCCAGCTGTTGTTGTCGTTCGCCCCGTCTGTGTTGTCCCAGCCGTTTTTCTCGTTGTGCTTGTGATTGTACGCATACATATCATACAGCGTAAAACCGTCGTGGCAGTTGATGAAATTGACCGTGGCGTTCTCCCCGCGGTTCTCCTTGCCATACAGGTCGAGAGAGCCCGTGATACGGTTGATCGCCGCCTGTGCCATGCCGTAGTCGCCCTTGAGGAAGCAGCGCATATCATCACGGTATCTCCCGTTCCACTCTGCCCAGCGGTTCCACGACGGGAAGCTTCCCACCTGGTAAAGTCCGCCGGCATCCCACGCCTCGGCGATCAGCTTCACGTTTCCGAGCACCGGATCGAACGCGAGGCTCTGCAGGAGGGGCGGCTTGCTCATCGGCGAGCCGTCCTCGTTGCGCCCCATGATAGAGGCAAGGTCAAAGCGGAAACCGTCCACCCTGTAGGACACCACCCAGTAGCGCAGGCACTCAAGGATAAACTGCTGCACGATCGGGTGATTGCAGTTCATGACATTCCCACACCCGCTGAAATTGTAATACTTCCCATCGGGCGTCAGCATATAGTAGATGTTGTTGTCGATCCCCTTGAACGAGAAGCAGGGTCCCATCTCATTGCCCTCCGCCGTGTGGTTGAACACGACGTCGAGGATCACTTCTATGCCGTTTGCATTCAGCTCATGGATCAGGCTCCTGAACTCATTGCCCGCCTTGCCCGGCCGCGTATCGGAAGCGTACGCGATATTGGGCGAAAAAAAGCAGACCGGGCTGTACCCCCAGTAATTGAGCAGCTTCTCCCCGTCAACGATCCGCACATCCTCCATCTCGTCAAATTCAAAGACCGGCATGAGCTCCACCGCGTTGATGCCGAGCTCTAAGAGATACGGTATCTTCTCGCGGATCCCCTCGTAAGTCCCCCGGTGCTCCACGCCGGAGGATATATCCTGCGTGAACCCCCGCACGTGCAGCTCGTAGATGATCATGTCCTTTGGCTCCAGGCTGGTATTCTTAAAATTTCCCCAGTCATATCCGCCGTCCACCACCCTCGCCTTGTACATGCGCTCTGAGGCAGGCCTCTCCTTGCCCCAGATCTCCTGACCTGCCACAGACTTTGCGTAAGGATCCAAAATATACTTTGTCTTGTCAAACAGCATCCCTTTGCTGGTATTGTACTCTCCATCGAACTGGTATGCGTACTCAAACTCCTTTGGCTTGAGCCCGTATACCACCATGGAATACGTGCCTCCCATGCGGCAGGACTCCGGAAACGGCAAAACCGCATACGGCTCCTGCTCCCCCACATGGAACAGACACAGATTACAGGATTTCGCTCCGTTGGAATGAATCGTGAAATTCACTCCCTCATCCACCCTGATCGCACCATTTTCCAAAAACTTTCCGGGGCGGACCTGAAAACCGCCAACCTCATCCGTCGGTGGATAATACTTTCGTTCTAGTCCCGAACCGATATATCTCATAAAATAACAATCCTCCCTTGATATCATTCTAACCAAACATGCAGCATTTAGAACCTACGAACCAATAACTTCATAATTTGTTTATAGACATTTAGTACAGGTAAAAAGTGCGTATATACATTAATTTTACATGAATTTCCAAAATGGCGCAACGCTTCTGATGGATTTACATATTTTTTACACATTTTTACCACAAAAGATCAGATCGCACTCCGCTTTTTTGTGACTTCTCCCTATTTGGGTGCCCGTGTGCATAAAAAAAGGAGCCCCCTGACAATCCAGGCATTGTCAGAAAGCTCCTGTCAGGGAACGGACACTACATCAGATCCTGCATGCGCACTCCGTCCATGTCGTCAAAATCCTGGTTCTCTCCCACCATACCCCAGATGAAAGTGTACGCGCGGCTGCCGCTCCCCGCGTGGATCGACCAGCTCGGCGAGATCACCGCCTGCTCGTTCCGCATGACGATATGTCTTGTCTCCTGCGGCTCGCCCATGTAATGCATCACGAACGCGTCCTCCGGCATATCGAAATACAGGTAGACCTCCATGCGCCTGTCATGGGTGTGGCACGGCATCGTGTTCCACACGCTCCCGGGCTTCAGCGCCGTCATGCCCATGACGAGCTGGCAGCTCTCGACCTGCCCCGGAAGGATGTACTTGTTGATCACCCTGTGGTTTGCATCCTCGAGACAGCCGAGCTCCACCTTGTTCTCATCCTTGATGATCACGACATCCTCCGACGCCTCACCCTGCGGTTTGATCAGTTTCGTGGGATATGTCTTGTGCGCCGGCGCACTGTTTAAGTAAAATTTTGCCGGATTCTCCGCGTCGGCGGACTCAAAAGTGATATCCCTCGCCCCCATGCCGATATACATGCCCTCCTTATGTCCGACCTCGTACTTCCTGCCGTCGACTGTTACCACGCCTGCCGAGCCGATATTGATCACCCCGAGCTCACGCCTCTGGCAGAAATACTCTGCGCGGAGCTCTTCGCCGGCTGAGAGTGCGATCGGTTCCACCGGCACCGCCGAGCCTGTGATGATGCGGTCGATGTGGCTGTACACGAGCTTGATCTCGCCTTTCCTGAACAGATCATCGATCAGAAACTCCTCGCGGAGCCTCCCCGTCGTATAGTTCCTGACGTCCTTTGGTGATGCAGCAGTTCTCAATTCCATGATAATATACCTTCCCTTTCCAATTTATGACAGTCCATTCTTTATTAGGCACAGACGTGCTGTAAGTACTTACATTTTATCGCACGGACGCCAAATAGTCAACTAAATATTCACGGCGGTTCCGCCTTTGGTACACAATTCATTTTTTACTTGATTTTCGGTCATTTTCATCCTATAATTTATTTAAGTTGTGGTAGTGCTTTCACAGTTTGTTACAACAGTTTGCTGCATCGGTGATTCGCATTACTCACATTACACCTGCGCATACTCCGTGTGCCGCAGGTCACACATTCTTTCTGAAAGGTGGATACTCTCATGACAATATATGACGTTTCTGAGAAAGCCGGTGTATCCATAGCAACTGTATCGCGCGTGTTGAACGGTTCCGACAACGTCAGCGCCCAGACGCGCCAAAAGGTTCTGGCGGTGATCGAGGCATGCGACTACACACCAAACGCTTTTGCGAGAGGACTTGGCTTAAATTCAATGAACACCATCGGCATCCTGTGTGCCGACTCTTCCGACTTATATCTTGCCAATGCCATATACCATATCGAGCAGGAATTAAGGGAAAACAATTACAACTGCATCCTGTGCTGCACAGGCTACAGGCTCGAGGACAAACAGAAATACCTGAACCTTCTCGTCAACAAAAAGGTCGACAGTGTGATCCTGGTGGGTTCCAATTTCATAGCCGACAACGACTCTGAAAACGACTATATCCGCGAGGCGGCAGGCGAGGTGCCGATCCTCCTGCTCAATGCGGACTTTGACTGCGAGAATGTGTACTGCAGCCTCTGTGACGACTTCAAGTCGACGATGCAGGCCACCTCCTATATCATAGAGACCGGCATCGAGGATATCCTGTACCTGTACAACTCAAAGTCCTTCTCGGCACTCAGAAAACTGTCGGGCTACCAGAGCGCGCTCACACAGAGAGGACTCCCGCTGCGCATGGAATACATGCAGTATTTCCCAGGAAACCACGCAAACCTTCCGGCGATCGCGGATTTCCTGGCAGCGCTTGACAGATCCCTCAAATACAGGGCAGTCGTGGCCGCCGACGACAATCTCGCCATCGGCGCCGTCAAGTACGCACACAAGAAAGGGCTGTCCGTACCTGACGAACTGTCGATCGTCGGCTACAACAATTCCATACTCAGCACATGCTGTGAGCCGGAGCTGACAAGCGTCGACAACCGCCTCGAAACGCTGTGCCACCACATTGTGAAGACACTGATCGGCATACTCACTGACCAGGAGATGCCCCAGAAGGTCATCTTCTCCGGCGAGCTGGTCAAAAGAGGCACCACTCTTTGATATTCAAATATAAAAATTATAAAAATAAAAATATAAAAAACGGAGGGATCATCATGAAATCTTTTATGGATCAGGACTTTTTGCTCCAGACCAAAACGGCGAGCGACCTTTACCACAGCTATGCGGAAAAGGCGCCCGTGCTCGACTACCACTGCCACATCAATCCCGCGGAGATCGCAGACAACCGCAAGTTTGACAACATCACGCAGGTGTGGCTCGGCGGCGACCACTACAAATGGCGCTTCATGCGCTCCTGCGGTGTGGATGAGCGGTTCATCACAGGCAGCGCGTCCGACAAGGAAAAATTCATCAAGTGGGCAGAATGCGTCGGCAAGGCGATCGGAAACCCGCTCTTCCACTGGACGCACCTGGAGCTGCAGCGGTATTTTGGCTACACGGGTGTACTCAACAAGAAAACAGCCGAGGAAGTGTGGGATCTGTGCAACGAGAAACTTAAAGACGACAGCATGAGCGTGCGCGGGCTGATCAGGAGCTCCAACGTGACACTGATCTGCACGACGGACGATCCGGTCGACTCCCTCGAGTATCACAAGCAGATTGCCGACGACGACACCTTCGACGTGCAGGTGCTCCCCGCATGGAGACCGGACAAGGCGATGAATATCGAGAAACCCGACTATTTCGACTACCTCGCAAAGCTCGCCGACGTGAGCGGCACAGCCATCAACACCTTCGCGGATCTGAAAAAAGCGCTGCTGGCCAGACTGGACTTCTTCGCTTCCATGGGATGTTCCGTGTCTGACCATGCGCTGGAGTACGTGATGTACCAGCCTGCATCCGACGACGAGATCGAGGCAATCTTTGCCAGGAGAAAAAGCGGCGCGGCTGTCACCAGGCTCGAGGAGCTCCAGTACAAGACGGCATTCATGCTCTTTGTCGGAAAACAGTACCACAGGCTGAACTGGGTGATGCAGCTCCACTATGGCTGCAAGCGCGACAACAACACGCTGCGCTACGGCCAGCTAGGTCCCGACACCGGATACGACTGCATCAACAACTACGCTCCGTCCGCCGAGCTTGCCGATTTCCTGAACGCACTCATCCGCACGGACGAGCTGCCAAAGACGATCATCTACAGCCTGAACCCGAACGACAACCAGGCGATCGGCACGATCCTCGGCTGTTTCCAGGATTCCACGGCGTGCGCGAAGATCCAGCAGGGCAGCGCATGGTGGTTCAACGATCACAAGACCGGCATGCAGGATCAGATGATCTCCCTCGCAAACCTCGGAAACCTCTCCGGCTTTGTCGGCATGCTGACAGACTCCAGAAGCTTCCTCTCCTACACCAGGCATGAGTATTTCAGGAGGATCATGTGCAACCTCATCGGAAACTGGGTGGAGAACGGCGAATTCCCGGCTGACGAGGAGACGCTCGCGGAGATCGTGAAGGGTATTTCGTATAATAATGCGGTGAATTACTTCGGATTTGACTTAAAAACCGTGTAAACAGAATCGTTTTTGCCATGGGCAAGGGGCTGTCGGAAAATGACAGTTTTCAGACCTGATCTCTTTTCCCTTATTGTGCGCCTTATTTTGGGGCGCACAAGCCCCTTGCTGCTGATTTTGAAATCACTTCTGTCCTATGCAGCCTTCTCTCCGTCTGTATGGGGCGGATCTGGCAGTTCACGATCCACTTCTCGCTCTGTATACCGACATGGATTTCTTCCGGTCATCACTCCCTCTGCATAAGAAACTGCATAACTGCGGAATAGCCATCTGCAAATGCATCCATATACTATTTTACAGTTGCGGCTTTCGCCTTTAATTTTTTCTTTTTCCCTTTTCCTTCGCCTTTTTCCCCTTTCTTTTGAACGTTTGACGGAACCTCCCGCTCAATATCAAAAAACTCGTGGTTTTCTACACCCGCCCCTAATTCCTGCATACATTTCACAAGCGTTTCTTTGCCTATATTTTCATTCATGCCCTCCGCTTTCCCGCCGTCCCTGTTTCCGGACAGAGCCCCCGAAGCCTGTACGGGCAATAAAGCATCCTTCTGATTTTCCCTGATCACTTCTGTCTCTGCTTTTCTCATCGCTTCTGTTGTGATACATCCCGAAAAAATCAAAGCTATTTTGGCGCAAACCGGCCCTATCATTTCATATAAAACAGAAGACGAAAGGATAATGGTCAGCAGCAATTTACCTTTTTCGCCGGGCAGCAGCCTCTCGCCCAGGAATGCAAGTCCAATTGCGACGCCCGCCTGTGGTATCAGGGCAAGCCCCATGTAATTTCTGATCTCTTTGCCTGTCTTTAGGAGCAGGCAGCTGATATACGTGCCCAGATACTTTCCAATGATGCGGACAATAAAATAGCTAACCCCGATTACGCCGACTGTCCTCAGTGAGGAAACATCGAGGTTCATTCCTGATACGATGAAAAATATAGACATAACAGGCGGCGTAAAATTATTCAGCTGCTGGTATAATTTTTTGTCACGGGTCAGATTAATGTACGCCGCCCCAAATACCATACATGCCAGCAATGGAGATATATTATAGGATGCGCAAAGTCCCGAGATACCAATCAGCATGGCAATTGCCAGGATCAGCCTGTTGTCCTTGCTCCTTGCGGGAATAAGGAGCCTGCTTAAAAAATAACCGCAGAAAAACCCGAAAGCCAGTGCCGTGATATTATATGCAATGGGCATTATGATCTCTTTTGCCGCAACACTCTGCCCGTTCGTGTTTCCTGCAACCGCTGACACAATGCTGAATGCCATCAGACACACCACATCATCCAGTGCAACAATCTGTAAAAGCGTATCAACAAATTCTCCCTCTGCCTTGTATTGATTAATTGTCATCATCGTGCTGGCGGGGGCAGTCGCCGTTGCAATCGCGCCCAGTATCAGAGCAAACTCTATATCCAGCCCAAATACAACCCTGGAAAACAGCGTGACAAGTACCCCTGCCATTAATGTCTCAAATAAGGTGATGACAATGATCCTGCTTCCCGTTCTCATAATAATCTCTTTTTTAAAAAATTTTCCTACATCAAAAGCAATAAATGCCAGGGCAAGGTCACTGACAAATCCCATATGGCTGATCATATCCGTCGGAATCATGTCCAGACCGCACGGGCCGATGAATATGCCAGCCAGTATATAACCGCTTACTTTGGGAAGATTTAACGTATTCGTAAGTCTTGTCATGACAAACCCGGCAAATAATATGACCGACAAAACCATAAGAACCTCCGTCCCCTCGTTTAATGCGTTCAAATATTCCTGCATTGTATACGCCTTTTCCTTTCCTGCAAATTTTTATATTTCTTCTGCCATTTCCGATCCGAACTTTCCCTGTCCGGCTCCTGGAATAATGCAAAATGCCTCGAAGGTATCTTCAAGGCATTTTATAATGCACAGCCGAATATCTGTCAGCCCTTTACAGCTCCGCTGACACCTTCCACATAATATTTCTGTGTCGCCAAAAACAGCGCGCCTACCGGTATCGAGATAATGACCGCCCCCGCCGCAAAGCTGCAGAACCACTGGTCAATATATTCCACGTCGAGCATCTGATACAGCCCCACTGCCACTGTATAGTAATCCCTGTGGGTTCCGCACAGCACCTTCGCCAGCATAAAATCCTTGAAAGGACCGGCAAAAGATGTCAGCAGCGTGTAAACTACAACCGGCTTACTCAATGGCATGATAATCTTCGTGAGCACCTGCCAATTGCTGGCACCGTCCAGCTTGGCAGCTTCGTCCAGCGATGTGGACACGGTGTCGAAAAATCCTTTCGCGATATGATATCCGCAGCCCGCTCCCCCGGCGTAAACAGCGATCATGGCAACGCGCAGCATGGGGCCTGCCGTCCACCCGATCATTTTAATGATATAGTAAACAGCAATCATGGACATGAAACCCGGGAACAGATGGATGATCATGGCTGCATTCATCAAAGGCTTTCTGGCGCTAAAGCGCAGTCTCGACAAAGTGTAAGCCACTGCTATTACAAAAAATGTAGAAATCAGGCAGCTGGCTGTGGCAACCAAAAAGGTATTGAACAACATTTTCGGAAAATGAAACACCGAAAAATCCGTAAACAGTTTGACATAATTATCACTCATACTTCGCATACTGAAATATGATAAAAAAATAAAATCAATACTTTCATAA
>CAJUES010000083.1:0-7943 GCA_910585765.1 uncultured Lachnospiraceae bacterium
CTTTTGTCCTGCCCTTAGACCGTGACCGAGCCATCATCACCCTTGTGGACAGCAACTTACAGCGTGAAAATATCCTGCCATCGGAGCGGGCGTTCGCCTACAAGATGAAATCCGAAGCCATGAAGCGGCAGGGTTTCCGCACGGATTTAACCTCGTCACAAGTTGGGACGAAGTTGCGGACGGACGATAAGGTGGCGCAGGGCTTCGGCGTTGGCAGGATGACCGTGCAGAGATTTATCCGCTTGACGGAGCTGATACCGCCGATTTTGCAGATGGTGGACGAGGGGAAAATCGCCCTTACGCCTGCGGTGGAGCTGTCCTTTTTGAAGAAAGGCGAGCAGAAAAATCTATTTGCCACGATGGAAAGCGAGGAAGCAACGCCCTCACTCTCACAGGCACAGCGGATGAAAAGCCTAAGCCAGAGCGGGCGGCTTGACATGGATATGATATTTTCCATTATGACCGAGGAAAAGGGAAACCAGAAAGAAACCGTGAAAATTGGCATGGAAAGGTTAAAGAAATACTTCCCGAAAGGAACAACGCCCAAGCAGATGGAGGACACCATTATCAGACTTTTGGAGCGTGAATTGCAGAGGAAACGTGGCAGGGACAGCCGATAATTTTCTCTTTTCGGGAGGTAAGTACAGAAAGTTGAGGTAGGAGAATGAATAAAATCCAGTACGAGATTGTAAAGGAAATCGCCGTGTTGTCGGCAAGCGGCAGCGGCTATACAAAGGAAATCAATTTAATCTCATGGAACGGGAAAGAGCCGAAGTATGACATCCGCAGCTTTTCCCCCAACCGTGAGAAGTGCGGAAAGAACAAAAGAAGCTGAACAAACGTCTTGCGGAGCTTGACAGGCTGTTTTCCTCTCTCTATGAAGATAAGGTCATGGAGCGTATCACCGAGCGGAATTTCGAGATGATGTCGGGGAAATACCAGAAAGAACAGCTTGAAATCGAAGCGAGATTAAAAGAGGTAACGGAAACTCTCAATGAAAGCTATGAGAAATCGCAGGGAATCCGTGACTTCCTCTCCCTTATCCGCAACTACCAAGGTTTGAAAGAACTGGACGCAACCGTGGTAAACGCACTGATAGACAAGATACTTGTTTCGGAGCGTGAGAAGATGGCAGACGGAACGGTTAGACAGTAAATCAAGATTTACTATAAATTCATCGGCTTTGTCGGTGAATTACATATCACACCCACAAAGCGGTGGACAGCGTTACCCGTTAAACACTGTACGGTGTGCGGTGTTGAATATGTCCCCGGTTCTGGCATATCGAAGTATTGTCCTGTTTGCGCCAAGAAGATACAGAGGGAGCGTGGGATTGAGGGAAAACGTAGGAGCAGGGAAAGAAAAAGACAGGTATGTATTGAACTGTCCGCAAAAAATGACCGACTGAAGCTGGACGATGGCGGAGGGAGCAGGCGGCTATGAGTATACACTGACGCCGGATTCGGATTCGGACACAGGGGCGGTCGTGGCGGTCGCATCTGACGAACAGACCTGCACGTACACACCGGAGGACGGCGAGGCGGTGTCCATGACCAACGTGAGGGCGTCAGGACCCGCGGAAACGATGACCATGACCGGCACAACGCCGATTCCCGGACAGGAGACGCAGGCGGATATCAAGGGAAGCCTGTATGATGACGGCACAGTGAAAGTAGTCGCATCCGCATTCGGCAGCGAGATCGAGCTCGATGCCGGCACATGGAGCATGGGTGACGACGGATATACGGTCACATTTCAGTTTGACAACGCGGGAGAGCTGGTTTCCGGTCTCGGCGAGTCGGGGGCTGCGCTGCAGTATGTGGCGGCCAGCGAGATGCTCGGCGATATCGACGCGGAGCTGGTGATTGCGATCGCAGAATAAAAACTACATGCCCTGCCTGCCGTTTGTGCGCCCCCTATACATGGCGCGATTATGCGAAGCTTGATTTTCTTATATTCACTGTTTTTGATCCTTTTCTTTTGAAATTCCTATATAAAATGGGTTGACATTAGATCTGATATGTGGTATATTTGCAACATAAAGTGCGATATGCACCACATAGGAGGTCACGTTATGAAAAACAAATATGGATGTATAGGTTTTGTTTCCTTATTAGGTCTTTGGGGACTATACGCAAATGAACCACTTTTCCTGTCCTTTTTTTCGTTTGTTATATTTTTCAGTTATTTTTGGGTGACGCCAGACGAGATGTTTGTCGATACCTTAAAAAAATGTGCCACTATTGCGTTTTTTTCAGATATCACCATAACAGTGATTGCAGCTTTTGCATTTTCGTATTTCAAACTCAGCAGCAATCCATTAGCTGGTGGCGCTACCCTGGGATTTGGTATTTCAATAGCTATCTTTGCTTTGATGAGTTTCTTTTTTGACTTGAAAGAAAGGAGCTGAACAAAAGCGTGATTAGAAATAGGATAAAAGAATATCGTGCAAAATTTGATATGAAACAAGAAGAACTTGCAGCCAGGGTAGGCGTACGCAGAGAAACTATCAGCAATTTGGAAAAAGGAAAATATAATCCATCTTTAGTATTAGCATGGAATATTGCTAAGGTATTCAACGTACCTATCGAAAAGGTTTTTACAGTCGAAAATTGAGGTGATATTTATGCCCATGAGCAACTGGATACGATGTCCGAAATGCGATAACAAAACGCGTCAAAAATCAGGGAGTCAGATGTATGGCAGAACAGGAAACAATTTTTGGCAGATGGGCAAAAGAACGTGGCATTATGGAATCTGAAATGAAGGAAATCATTTCAGAGAGGATAAGACAAGGGATGAATGACCCTGATCCGGGAAACAGACTCAGTGGAGAGCAATACCAACACTAGAAGAATGGCTAAATATGTAGTTGAGAAACTGAAAGAAGACGGAAGGGTCGATTTACTGCAATGGCATTCAGAATGGTAATTTGCAGTAGCGGACTGCAGATTGTTAAAATGGGGCAGATAAGCGAAAATGCGTCCTGATTTATACGAATGAGAAAAAATTTTCCTGTTATGGCATGGCAGTTATCGCAGGTATATCCTTGCTCATTTCATGCCTGCGGATGAATACAGAGCATGTTTTTCTCTGCGTACTTAGGAACTGTCAATAAATAACTCATCAATTTGACTTGTCTAAATGTCCATCTGCTGCATCAGATACCCGCTACGCCTGCGATTATCTTCTTTGCAGCTGAACATTTATACAGCGTCAAATTAACACGTTATTTATTTGCAATTCCCCACAATGATACGCGGGAACGGCTGTTCCTTTATAAAGGGCACAAGCGGCGGGGGAGGAAACATGATGGAGAGGATCGGTGCACGTTTTTATATTTTGCGAATGTATGTTTGTATTTCTGCCCGGCCGCAGTGCGGTTCAGCCATTTTTTGCGGGAAAAATGTGCTGACCGCTTGATTCTTTTCCAATATGTACCGATATAACATGTAGAGAATCATACTGTCGTGTGATTATGGAAACTTATTTCATTTGTTAAACGGGAAAGTGAAGGGGTTAAGTATGAATATTTCAATGGCGAACAGTCCGCTCTCGGTACTGACACAGCATTACGGCATGGGATTGAAGAGCACAGAGGAAAAGATCGAGAGATTCCAGAAGGCGCAGTCGCAGATCGACTTTTTTGAGGGGAAGAAGGCTGAACTCAAAAATAAGCAGTGTGCGTCGCTTGACGAGATCGCGCAGAAGCTGGAACTGTTCAATAATTATAATAATCAGATCGATGCGGTCAAGAAACAGTTCAATAACGAGCAGGTGATGCACTGTATGGACGAGGCACAGGAGCTCGGGGAGAAGATCGCCGAGGCTGCCGAGGAGCTCGAACCCAAGACTGCAGAGGAGCGGTGTGAGGAGATCGCTGAGGAAGCGCTCGGTATCGAGGACGACGGTGGTATCCTTGACGAACTGCTTGAGGACATGCCGGAGGAGCTGCAGGAGACGCTCGACGAGATGCTCACGGACAGTGCGGCACTCAAGGAGGAACTTGACGAAGAACTGCCGGAAATCATTGAGCAGGAGCGGATCACCCGGATGCATCTCGAGAATCAGTACACACCGATCGATATCAAGGCATAGGGTAAGCGGATGCATGCTGAAGGAGGAACAGAGGGATTCGGAGGTCAGATACAAAAATCCGCATCAATACGAGAGATATGTCACGAAACACTTTGAGTGTATGAGGGCAGACGGATATCAGGTAAAGATCAGTGAGCGGCTGTATTACAGGGCGACGAAGGACAGGAAGATCGAGCAGTGGCTTGAGGATAATCTGACCATGCTGCCATATTGTATGAAAAGCCTGAGTGATCTGGTCCTCGTCACGGGGGGACAGATCGTGAGTTGTATCTGTCATATGAATAATTATAATAATATCAGTACCGAGATCTGTGCGACAGACCGGTTTAGCCAGGGGAAACGGTCGGAGGGCAGGACGGCGAACCGATCCGTCATCAGGACAACAACGGTCAGCGAGATCGAGGAGCAGGTGAGATACAACAGTATATTTTGGACACCCGAGGCGGAGAGCGCAGGCTTTAAGGCGAAGGCGTAAAAAATATAGAAACATTTGATGACACAATTTCACGAAACAACGGTACAGGCTGAAATGGATTTTAGCCACACGAAATCAGGGAGGGATGAATTATGAGTACCATTTCTGCGGGGACGCCCGCTGTTGCAGAGAGCATCGCCGCTCACTACAACACGTCAAAGACGAGCAAAAAGACTGAGGAGAAGACAGAAGATCTCGCAGTCACAAAGAACGAGGGATCCAAGGACACTGTGAAAAAGACAAAAGTCAGTGGCAGGACGATCGGGAGTCCGGAATTGACCGAGAAGGCAGCAAAGTACTACGAGGAATTGAAGAAGAAGTATGGCAATCTGGACTTTATCCTCGTGAGCAAAGACCAGAAGGAATATGCCAAGGCAAACGCTTCAAAATATTCCAATACGAGCAAGATGGTCGTTCTGATCGATGAGGAAAAGATCGAGCGCATGGCGGAGGATGAGAAATTCCGCAAGCAGTATGAGGGCATCATTTCACAGGGCGCGAGCGGGCTGAACCAGTTGAAGAGCAAGCTTGCCAATATGGGATTGAATGTGAAGAGCTGCGGCATGAATGTGTATGACAATGGCGCGACATCGTTCTTTGCAACGATGGATCAGTCGTTCAAGTCACAGAACAAGACTGCGCAGGAGCGGCTTGCCAGGAAGAAAGCTGCAAAGAAGGCAGAGGAGAAGAAGGCTGCAAAGAAAGCAGAAGAGAAGAAGCAGCAGGAGAAGCTCGAGGAAGGCAGGATGGAGCGCAAGGAGATCCGGGAGGAATTCTACGAGAGTGACGGGGAGGGCGAAGTGACCTTCACAGCGGACACGATCGAGGATCTGATCAGCCAGATTGAGAATGCGGACTATCTCATAAGAAGGGATATCCGGTCAAGCTTTGAGCGGCAGGTCGGACAGAAGTTCGATTCTGCGATTTGACGGTTGTCTCGGACAAAGCATGTTACTGTTTACGCCCCAGCCAGTTCTGATACAATTTTGTGTATTGAAGGCGTAAACAGCGACCGTTTTTGCATACAAAATGCTAAAGTACAAGCATTTTGGCGCATGTATTTCACTACTCAGACGACGAGTGAACAGTAATCAAAACATACATCGTTTTCGGAAAACGCCGGACTAAAAAGTGACAGGAGTATAAAATCATGATATAATGTATGTAACCACTTAGGGTAAGTCCCAGGGGTTACATACATTTTTTGTGCACACGGGCATTAAATCCGGGGCGCATAAAAAGTTTCAGTCCATACGCAAAGGAGGAGATTGGGATGACAGGAGTAGTAGTTGCAACAGTCGTGATCGTGGTTTTGATCGCGCTATTATGCATGGGGTATGTGAAGGCGCCGCCCGATATGGCGTTCATCATCTCGGGTGTCAAGAAAAAGTCGAAAGTCGTGATCGGAAAGGCAAGTATCAGGGTTCCTTTTTTTGAGCGGCTTGACAAGCTGAACCTCAGGCTGATCCCCATTGATGTCAAGACGAGCAACGCGGTGCCCACAGCTGATTATATCAATATCAATGTGGATGCCACAGTCAACGTGAAGATCAGTAACCAGCCGGACAAATTAAGGCTTGCGGCGGAAAATTTCCTGAACAAGAATACAGAGTATATCGCGGGGGTTGCGCGGGAAGTCCTCGAGGGCAATGTGCGTGAGATCGTGGGGCGCATGCGCCTAGAAGAGATGGTGTCAGACCGCCAGAAGTTTGCCGAGCTCGTCAAGGAGAATGCGGAGCCGGATCTTGCGGCTATGGGGTTGGATATCATCAGCTTCAATGTGCAGAACTTTGTCGATGGAAACGACGTCATAGAGAACCTCGGTATAGACAATATCGTGAAGATCAAGAAGGCGGCAGCGATCGCCAGAGCCGAGAGTGAGCGCGATATCAAAGTGGCACAGGCAGCGGCGGACAAAGACTCCAACGACGCTGCGGTGGCGGCACAGACGGAGATCGCCAAGAAGCAGAATGAGCTTGCCATCAAGAAATCGGAGCTTCAGATGGAGGCGGACACCAAGAAGGCGATGGCGGATGCGGCGTACGCGATCCAGAAGGAGGAGCAGCGCAAGACGATCGAGATCACCACTGCAAACGCGGATATCGCGAAGCAGGAGCGCGAGATCGAGTTGAAGCAGAAGCAGGTTGCCGTCAGGGAGCGCGCACTCGAGGCGGAGGTAAAGAAACAGGCTGAGGCGGAAAAGTACGCGGCGCAGCAGAAGGCGGACGCAGCGCTGTATCAGCGCCAGAAGGAAGCCGAGGCGCAGCAGTTTGAGGCGCAGAGGGAAGCGGAAGCGAGGAAGGCACAGGCTGAGGCGGACCGTTACTCCAAGGAACAGGAGGCGCAGGGTATCAGGGCATACGGCGAGGCGGAGGCTGCGGCAGTGCGGGCAAAAGGCGTCGCGGAGGCGGAGGCGATCCAGGCAAGAGGTCTTGCGGAGGCGGAAGCCATGGAGAAGAAAGCGGAGGCATATGCGAAGTACAACAAGGCGGCTGTGGCGGAGATGATGATCAAGGTGCTGCCCGACATTGCAGGAAAGATCGCAGAGCCGCTGTCACAGATCGACAAGATCACGATCATCGGCGGGGATGGCAGTTCTAACGGTGTTGACCAGGTGGCAGGGAATGTTCCGGCAGTCATGGCAAAGCTGTTCGAGTCCATGAGGGAGACGACGGGGATCGACCTGGCGGGCATTATCAATGCGGAGTCCTACGATGCCAAAGTCAACAGGAACATTACGCTGAACGGACTGGACGGCGTGAATCTGACAGTGAACGACAAAACGCAAGATCCAGTGACAGGATCCCGATGATCAAAAGGGCTGACTGCGGCATTTCGGTGCAGTCAGCCCTTTTGTATATAATTTTCTGAAAATATACGGCAATTTATGCTATTTTTTCGAAATACGTGTTAATATTTTGCATAGGACAGCCGATATATATTACGTAAACAAGGATGGAACCTGACTTTAGAAACTGTTAATAAATCACTTATGACAATGACTTGTCTAAAGGCTGTCTGCGGCATCAGAAACTCTCGACACAATCCGCTGTTTTCTTCTTTGCAGCTGCACATTCATACGGCGTCCTTGTCACAGGTAATTTCTGAACAGTTCCTTACAAATAAGCATGAAAATGTGAGCAGGAAAGGATAGGAATATAGTATGAATATCAGAAGTTCAAGAAATTCATTATTGAGAGCAAGAAATCTGCGCAGTGCCAGAAGGAGCCGTGCAGGAAAGGTGATCAGCAGCAGGACATCGAGATCGAACGGCAATTCATATTCAAGCTCAACCCAAAGAACAACTTCGAAGTCAACGCTCCTGAATCAGACAAAGCAGCTTGCGATGTATGAGAGAATGGAGAAGTCG
>CAJUES010000083.1:7953-12667 GCA_910585765.1 uncultured Lachnospiraceae bacterium
TGAAGTCGGCAAACAATGTCCAGGCGAATGTAGAGAAAATGCTCAAGCTCGACGGCATGACCTACACAGATGATGAGACTGGCAAGAGGGCGCAGGAGAACGACAAGAATAATCTGATCAAGTATATCAAGGATTTCGTGACGGACTACAATGAAGTTTACGGTGATCTGACAGATATCGGCGGGACAACAAACAAATCGATCAAGAAATCATTCGACAGCATCATATCGACGAACAAGACAGCCCTGGAAGAGCTGGGCATCACTGTATCGAAATCCGGTGAACTCACGATTGATGAGAAGAAACTGACGGACGCCGACTTTGACAAATTAAAAGCGCTGTTTACAAAAGACGGCGGATTTGCGGATAAGATCAGCACAAAGATGGAGCTCGTGGAGAATACTGCGTCAACCAGCCTGACAGCGCTGAACAAGCTCTACGGTGCGACTTCCACATACAATAAATACGGAACAAGCAATTCATATTTTAACGGGCTGAACAATTATGGCGGCGGTTATCCCAATTACAATTACGGCAATTATGGCAGCAACAGCGGCTGGTATTTTTGATAAGAACAAGCTCCTAAATAATCCTAAAAATAATTCCTAAACGAAAGAAGCAGTTGTGGTATCGATACAACTGCTTCTTTTGTCGCTAAAATATTCAGAAAAGTTTATCGCTCATATTTCTGTTTTTCCTTTTTCTCCCTTTTGTTTGCGTACATGATCTTATCCGCCCTGTTATAGGTATCTTCCAGATTTTTGTCCAGGTCGGGGACATATATGGCATAGCCGTATGCGATCTGCATTTTCATCTTTGAATCCTTGTTGTCGCGGTTTGAGGCATCGACGCTCGATTCGAGCATGGCGAGATAATGGGTCATGTCGATCGTCGAGGCTTTCTCGATCAGCGTGACAAATTCATCGCCGCCGACTCTGTAGCATTTTCCGATGCCGTTGAAGATCTCATCGATGATCTTCGCACAGCTTTTTATGTACAGGTCACCTGCACTGTGTCCAAAGGTGTCGTTCACGTACTTCAGATTGTTGAGGTCGAAATCGAGCACCGCGATGTCGGTCGGATCCTCGGACAATCTGGCAAAATCGACGTTAAAACAGGTGCGGTTTTTCAGGCTGGTCATCTGATCCGTGTAGGCAAGCGTCTGGTAGACGTTTGCCTCCTGTCCCATCTTCATCAGGGAGGTGGACTCTCTTGCGGAGGAGATACCGAGCACAATGATGTAGGTGAGAAATCCCAGCCTCCCGAATGTGTTTCCGTCCCATGTGCCGGAATAAAAGCCATACATATCCATCATCAGGGTAACAACGCATATGATGATGCAGGTTATATGTACCTTTATCGTGCGGGAATGGATGCCGTTTTTGACAAGGAAATAGGACTGCGCTATGATGATGACTGCAAGGATGCCCATCATGATATGGGTAGCCCAGATCGTTTCCCGCAGATCGGCTATGTTGGTAACTGCAAGCAGCAGACAGATCACGATCTGTGCAATATCTACCCGGCAGAACCATTTCCATATCCTGCTCTCGTCCTCATAATACGTCTGGACGAACATGGCAAACGGAAAGGCGAGCAGCATCAATGACAGGAAGGACAAGTAGGAAGTCATCAGATTGTTCTTTAGGAGCAATGTGGTCAGACTGCATTCATTGATGGACCATATGGACAAAAATATGGAAAAGATCCCCAGTTTCAGCAGTTTTCCGCTCGTGTTGCTGATATTGCGGGAGATGAACAAATGGTACGCTGACAGTACAATACCGAGCACAAGCATGATGATGCAGAGCGCAAACGGAAGGATATCCTTCGTTATGATATGGGCAGGAAGGGAAAAGGCATTTCCGATATAAATGTCGGGTATATTCCTCAGGTAGGGCGGGTACGGACTGGTAATGACCATCTCAATATCGTTGTTATTGAAGGGCAGGTTGATGAAATTCCAGCAGTAACCGGGTGAATCCGACAATGGATTATTGTTGTCCACAGGGTACTCATAGATGAGCCGGCTGCCGACATAAAACTTTATATTCTGGTGGACAGAATAAAAGGCAAGCACGTTGCCTACAGATGGATCGATCGTGATCGTCCCGGATATGACCGTCTTTTTCGTGTTGAAAGCTGTCTTGTAGTCTGTCCAGTGCGTGACTGCGTAGGCGGACTGCTGCTGCCGGGTGTCGGTTGCCCGATCATAAGAAAAGATAGCGATCAAAAATATGAAAATGGCAATGCAAGCCAGAAAATACAATACATTATTTTTGTTTTTGGTGATTTTACTCATTGGTAGTTGCGCTCCTGCTTATAAGATACATTTATTATATCATATCCCCGGTCATAATCCATTTTTTTTTTGCAAAAATAGAACATTGAACAAAAATATATGTGAAAAATTTGTTAGATTGTACATACCTGTCGCCCTGCTGTCCTGTTTTGAATGGCAGTGTTTTGCAGTGGGTTTGCCAAATAATATTTCAATTTGGTTCACGGTGTGTTACTATGATAGGGACACTGCAGGGCGGCTGTCAGGGCGGACGAAAGGGTAGGGTAATGCATTATGGCGAATATACTGGTGGTTGAGGACGAAAAAAATATGCAGGATATCATTATAGAGTATCTGCAGCGGGGCGGGCACACCTGCTTTGCGGCTGACGACGGTGTCGATGCTCTGCTGCTGTTAAAAAACAATCCGATGGATCTGATGATACTCGATGTCATGATGCCGCATCTTGACGGGTTTTCCGTGTGCAGGGTGGCGCGGGAGATGAGCAGTCTGCCGATCATCATGCTGACAGCCAAAAGCGATGAGGAGGACAAATTAAAAGGCTATGACTACGGTGCGGACGATTACATGACAAAGCCGTTCAGCCCCAGAGTACTGCTCGCGAAGGCAAATGCCCTGCTGCGGCGTTTCTCTGTAAACCCGGCGGAGACGCTCAGCGCGGGAAAGATAACGATATTGCCGGCGGCGCACAAAGTGTATCTGGACGGCAAAGAGATCGCGCTGACGCACAAAGAATACGAGCTGCTGAACTTCTTCATGGCGAATGCGGAGCAGATCTTTTCGCGGGAACAGCTGCTAAACCGGATCTGGGGCTATGATTTTGACGGCGGCACGCGGACCGTAGACACGCACATCAAGACACTGCGGCAGAAGCTGGGCAGCGAGGGAAAACACATCGTGACGCTGATCCGGTCCGGATATAAATTTGAGGTGGCGAGATGAGAGAACAGTTTTCGTTCCGCACAGTGCGCAAGAAGATCGTGGTGGTTTCCAAGATCGCAGGTTTTGCGATGATCTTCGTCTACATCGTTCTCACGCGGCTGCCCATTCATCAGGATCTGGTCTCCCTGATCTGGATCGCTTTTGTCAGCCTGCTGATCATCGTCGTCGATGATCTGCTGAGACGATTTATCACGAGGCCGGTTTCCGCAATCTGCGAGGCGGCAGAGCAGATCGCGCAGTTGGATTTTTCCTCTCCCTGCAGGGTGCTCTCCCGGGATGAGTTTGGTGATCTTGCAAAAAACCTCAACAAGATGTCCGAGAACCTGCAGCAGACACTCGAAAAACTGGAAAATGCCAACAGCCAGCTTGAGCGGGAAGTGCAGCAGGAGCGGCAGCTCTTGGAGGAGCGCAAGGAGCTGGCAGACCGCCTTTCCCATGAGATGAAAACCCCCCTGGGGGTGATCCGGGCTTACGCCGAGGGCATACAGGACGAGGAGAGCGGGGAAAAGAAACAGCAGTACGCAGAGATCATCATATCGGAGACGGAGCGGATGAGCGCGCTGATCACAACGCTGCTGGATCTGTCCGCGCTGGAAAACGGGGCGGCGGCGCTGGTGCCGGAGCGCTTTGACTTTGTGGAATTTCTGGAGGTGACAGCGGGACGGCTGCTGGCCGATCTGCCTGAGACGGATTTTGAGCTGCAGTATGAGCTTCCCGAGCACAAGGCGTATGTTTACACGGACCGGCAGCGCATGGAGCAGGTTTTGAACAATCTGATCGTCAACGCCAAAAAGAACGTACAGCCAGGGGGCATTTTGAGACTGTCACTGGTGGAAGCGGACGGCATGCTGAGCTTTTCGGTCTTTAACCAGGGCAGTGCCATACCGAAGGACAAGCTGTCCAAAATATGGGAAAAATTTTACCGCGACGATACTATCCGGTACAGCGGTTCCGGATTGGGGCTTGCCATCGTCGCGCAGATCCTGTCGATGCAGGACTATGCGTATGGTGTGAAAAATGTTGCCGACGGGGTGGTGTTTTACTTTTCGATCCCGGTCGAAGCGCGTGCGGTCTCCCTGTTCGGGACGCTGGAAAGCGGAAGGCGTGCGTTGGAGCACCACATTCCGGCATCGCACTGATCGACTGGAATATGCCGGACGGTGAGAGAAACAGCTTTTGCAGATGGACCCGCCTAAAATGGAAGGAACTGCCAATCATTTTGCGGACTGTCCGAAATGATATCCGTGACATTATTTCCGGCTTTGGGGACGGGGCGGATGGTTATGTGGCAGAGCCCTTTGAACTGGAGATTCTGTATTCCTGCATTCAGGCGCTGCTGCGCAGGGCAGGAAATGTGTGGGACCAGTATCGTGATTGCGGCATTTTTCTGTATACGGATCAGACCGGGACAGATCAAGCGTGCGCCAAAATGCTTGCACTTTAGCATTTTGTGTGCAAATGGGTTGCTGT
>CAJUES010000084.1 GCA_910585765.1 uncultured Lachnospiraceae bacterium
TCCTCTTTTGTATCAGTCATCTGACATTTGCGGATAAACTTATAATATTCACCAAAAAATCTGCGTTTATTTTCTTCAAGCCCGATTTTGCAGAGCGCCTCACGGATCCGCTGTGATGCCATGTTTGCATTTGGCCACAGTTTCCGGGCATAGCTCAGCTCGTACCAGTCCTCTGCATGGGAATTCGCTTCGGAAGAAGTTACATAATAGCACAGAAGTGCGGGCAGTGTGTCGCTGTTCCCATAATCAATTGCCTCTACTGCTTTGGCAATTCCCGTCTTTCTGTAAAACTGGTCAAAGAAAAACACATCTCCGAACTGCATGGAGAGAAATGACTTTTTCTTTCTGCCAACTGTATAGTATCTGCCCCGCCTTGTTTTGGGAGGCGATATAAAATCAGCCGGGGCGGGGCCATATGTATCCGTATTGATATCATATGTAAAAACACCTTTCTGGCGATTCCGATAAATGCCGCGCTCCTTATCAAGCACGCGGCCAAGATTTACATACTCTTTTGTTACGACCGCGCCATCCCTCCTGGATGTAGTTATTGACGCATATAAAAAACCCTTCTTTTGTGAATATGAAATAAACATAATATCTCCTTAGTGGTTGGAATAATTTATATTTTAATTCTAACCACGAAAAGGAAATATGTCAATTTTTTATGAAAAAACATTGATTTTACAATACGTGTACTAATTAATCAATGATGTGGTTGGAATTAGCTTACGGGAATTACGGTTTATTATCAAGTATGCTAGCACGTTCACGTTCTTTTGTATATTCATCTGCCATTGTTGGTAATGCAGAAGATGCACTTTGAAAAATAATTTGAGGTGCATTTGTTTCTGTTGAAGTTCTATGCTTCTTTTTTTACTCAAGTATACACCACCTTTTAATTTAGAAAATAATTGAATGCGTTACATTGCTAATTTATTTAAATAACCCCACAATATTATACTATAGCTGGAAATAATTTGCAATATTTTGGGGGCAAAAATTAAATTAAATTCATCACTTGACAATGTTGCATAGACATGTTAAGCGTTGTTGACACAATGTAAACTGTCTGAAACCCGCGAAATGGCAGCCAAAATTGACAAATTGACAACCTAAATTGCTTGAACCCAAAGCAATTTTATTGTAGGCTGAATAAAAGCCACTCATTGCGGGCTGAGAGAAGGAGGAACTATAAAATGAAATTCAACGAAAAACTATTAAAACTCAGAAGAGAAAAGGGACTTTCCCAGGAGGAACTGGGCATGGAAATGCAGGTATCGAGGCAGACTGTCTCAAAGTGGGAGGCGGGGCAGTCGTACCCGGATTTTACCCGATTGGTGATGCTAAGTGATTTCTTTAATATGACCTTAGATGAACTTGTGAAGGATATTGACGTGCAGGAAGTGAGGGAGCAGTCCCTTACAAATGAGAAGATCGATTCCATCTATCGAGTTTCCCAGGACGTGGATTCGGTTCTTCAAAATGAAAGTTTAAAAAATATCCTAAGAGGACTAAAGTGGTTTCTCGTGGGCAGCTGCATACTTATCTGTTTTGTTGTGGTCGTTTCCTTTATACTGCAGTTTATTTATCCAGAATCCAATATCTTTTGGCGTACGTACTGATCGCGGCACGAAACACTTGTGTTCAAATCTCTGATCTATGGGGGAATTTCTGGAAATTCCCCCTTCTGTTTCCACCTGCTATCCTCCAAAGCACATTATAATCCCGTTGACCGTTTTTGAGAAGGGGAGTAAAGTTTAACAGTTGCGCTCGAACGGGTGGGTGTGCTACAATTTGAGTGTCACATATCAAAATACAAGATCCAAAAACGCTCCGACAGACAGGGTCCAAATGGATTAAACTGCCTGATCCACAGCGGAGAAAGGTGTGATACCATGGGCATAAAAATGATACTGACGGATCTCGACAGGACGCTGCTCCGATCCGACGCGAGCATATCGGACCACACAAAACAGGTGCTGAAAAGATGCCAGGATCGCGGAATCCTCGTCGTGATTGCCACCGCCCGTTACTGGATCGGTGCGGAGCGCTACATAAATGAGATCCAGCCAGACTATGAGATCACCACCGACGGGACGCTGATCCATTGTCGCGATCATGATTCTCCGGACAACAACGCAGGATCAAAACAGCTGTACAGCCTCAGCATGGACACAAAAGATGCGGATCAGATCGTACAGGATCTGCTAAAACACGACCCGGCAACAGAGATCACCGTGGCATCCGGTCAGCAGGTATTCTGGAACAGCAGCCACATATCGGAATCCGAAAAACTGCACAAAGCCGTCTACAGCGACTACAGCGCACCATTAACCTGTCCTGTCAATAAGATCGTGGCAGAGCTTTCCGACCGCAAAACCGCAGAAGCGATCGCAGACAGATACCACTGTCGCCTGCAGAGCTACCGCGGTGAGAACTGGTACGCCTTCCTGCCCGAAGATTCCGGCAAAATACAGGCGATCCGCGCCCTGGCAGCGCTGCTCGGTATCCCTCTGAGTGATATCTCAGCCTTTGGCGATGACACAAACGACATGGAGATGCTCCAGATCTGCGGGATCGGCGTCGCTGTCTCCAATGCCGTCAACGATGTCAAAGCTGTCGCGAACTGCATTGCGCTGTCAAATGACGAGGACGGCGTGGCAGACTGGATCGAAACCAATATATTGAAACCACGCCAATCAGAATCCGAATAACAGAAAGATTTCCCAAACATGAACTTACACAAGATCTACCATCCGATCACGGCAACACCGTTTAAGTGTACAGAAGAATATATGGAATTTGCACCGTGCGACGCCCTAAAGCCCTATATCCGGTGTTTCTGGGGCAGTCAGAAAATCGTCGTGCAGGAGGCGTGCACCGATGCCGAGACGGATATCGTCACCCCGGACACCTGCATGGACATTATCTTTACAGCGGATTATACGAACAACACCATTGACAGCTGTTTCTGCGGGATTGACGACCGGGCTTTCGCTGCCCGGAAATATCTCAGAGCCCGAAAGAAATTTTTCCGCTTTGCGATTCGCTTCTACGCATGGGGCGCAGCCCTGTTTGTGGAAGAGTCCATGCGGAGTACGAAGAATACGCGTTTTGATGTGGACTGTCATTTTCCACGAATCAAACAGGAAATTGAGAAACGCCTGTTTGACACCGATGATATCAGCCAGATCATACCGGTCACAGAAGCGATCCTGCTGCACCATCTTCGCGAGAAGCACCAAAATCCAGTGATATTCCAGTCCGTATCCAGGATACTCGAGACCAGGGGAACGCTGTCAATGACAGATTTGGAGCGGGAAGTCCTCATCGGCAGCCGACAGCTGGAACGCCTGTATCTGGAATACATCGGCGTGTCCCCCAAAAGTCTGGCATCGATGGTCCGTTATCAGTACTTGTGGAACAGACTTATGTATGACAACAGCTTTACTATCGCAGACGCATCGTATCAATACGGCTATTCGGACCAGGCGCATTTATGCCATGATTTCAGGAAATATCACTCCATGAGTATATCAGACGCCAGAAAATTTGCGATGCAGAATGTCGGAAATATACAATACAAATCCTCCGGATCACAGTAAACTATATTTGAAAGCAAAACGAAAAGAGTATACCTGTGTATACAGCAAAAAAATTTATCAATACGGTCAGGAGGAACCCCATATGAAATACTGTAGTACATTGATTGCCGTGAAAAACATGGAACACTCACTGCGCTTTTACAAGGATCTGTTCCATCAGGAAGTGACACTCGACCTGGGGTGGAACAAGACGCTGGACTGCGGACTGGTTCTGCAGGAACATTTTGATGAGCTTGCCGGATTTCAGGCAGACACGATGAAATATCACTCCAATACGATGGAACTCTACTTTGAAACGGAAGACTTTGATGCGTTCATCACGCTATTAGACCAATATCCCGACGTGGAGCGCCTCCATGAACCGAAGACATTCCCATGGCTGCAGCGGGGGATCCGCATCTTTGATCCCGACGGACATTTAATTGAAGTGTCGGAAAGCATGTACTGCGTGGCATGCAGACAGTTTGCACAGGGGAAAAACGTCGAGGAGACCGCACGGCTGACACAGCACCCGGTCAATGTCGTTCAGACATGGTTTGAGAAGTACCAAAGATCCAGCATAAGCGTCTGTGGAACAGACTGCAGCACCTGCTACTGTTATGGGAGCATGTGCAGCGGCTGCAATACCTGCGAAGGAAACGTATTTCATTGTTCAGGAGTCTGTTCCATTTATCAGTGTGTCGTCCACGAAAAAAACATGAAAGATTGCGGCGAATGCTGCAAGGCACCCTGTGATATCTGGAGAGCAACCAGAGATCCCAAGTTCTCTGACGAGGAATTCGAACAGAACATAGCCGGGAGAATGCAGACCTTAAAAGGATTGACGTAAAAAATCAAGACCCTTGTATAGAAACCTTTACATTCAGGAGAACGCCAGAAAGATTCTCAATGTAAAGGTTTCTTCTTTTTTAAAAGTCCCTGACCTGTAGAAAATAGACGCGTGGAATCAGTTGTCGTAAATAAACACTGCACAGTGGTATTTCCCACAGCGATGTGCTATAATAGGCGTTAAAAGAACATACATAACTACAAAACAGGAAAGGAAGAAAAATATGACATTTGAATTTACGCAGGACTGCATTACCGGTATCGAAACGATAGATGATGAACACCGCAATCTTTTTGCGCTGCTCTCAAAAGCTTACAATATGGCATGCACCGATTATCACAGCGACTATTACCAGGAGCTGAAAAATATCCTCGAGGAGCTTGACTTCTATGCGGAGACGCATTTTGCCCACGAGGAGGAATACATGGTGCAGATCCGTGATCCGGAGCTGATCCGCCAGCGCTCCCAGCATGCGTTTTTCCGCGATAAGGTGCGGGAATACGAATTTGTCAATATCGACAACGAGGAGGAACAGCAGCGGGTGCTCACGGAGCTCGTCAGATTTCTCGCAAAATGGCTCTACCGCCATATCCTCAGCAGCGATATCCTGATCGGCAAGCTGCCGCCGCTCGAGGAGTGGATGGTGCGCGAGAATCCCTGCGAGTTTACCGACGAATATCTGACGGGGATCGAGCTTGTCGACGCCGAACACAAAGAACTCTTCCGCATCGTCGACAAGGCGAACCAGCTGGTCAAAAACTTTGACAGCCTCTCCGGTTATGACAGCATCATGCAGATCCTGAATGAACTGAAAGAGTACACGAAAGAACACTTCGCAGACGAAGAGGAATATATGGAGGGAATCCAATATGAAGGTCTGAGCGCACAGAAACGCGCACACGAGGCTTTCGTCGACAAACTCGAAAACATCAGTCTCGACCAGATCGACGCGAATCCGCAGGAAAATCTGCAGGAATTGCTGGAGTTCCTGCTCGGCTGGCTGATCAACCATATCCTCTACACGGACAAAAAAATACCTGCAGTTTAAACGCCGAACCTGTCAGATTGGGGAACGGTTCAGAAATAGCATTTGCTCTGTCTGTCTCTGAACCGTTCCTTATAGTTCCCGGATTCACTCTGGGCTGACAGCAACGATTCCTTCTGCTATATTTGCTGTTCGGGAATGATCTCGACAGAAACAACACTGCAAGAAGGCAGCTCGATCTCAATCTCATTACTGTTATGCTTGAGCGCATGTTCTTTTATGATCACATTGTCCGGCTCATCAAAGGTATTGTGGGAGTGGACCTCTCCAGTCAAAATTCTCGCAGCAGCTTCTTTGATCCTGATATATGGAAGCTGACAGCAGAGAGAATAGCTTCGATGCAGAGACATATTCGCAATCGTAACGTGTATTCTGTTTTTATCATCAACTGAAGCAGACTGCGAAATACAGGCAATACCGTTTTCATAGTCATTGTCAACAAAACTGTAAAGCAATGTTCCGTCCATATGTTCCTTAAACAGATCCATTACATGATAGGTAGGCGTTTTTATCATCTTTTCTCCGTCTGTGAGTATAATGGCTTGAAGAACATTTACGGTCTGAGCAAGGTTCGCCATTACCACGCGGCGGCTGTGCGAATTAAAAATATTGAGATACAACGCAGCAACAACCGCATCCCGCATCGTATTCTGCTGATAAAGAAACCCAGGATTTGTGCCGGGTTCAACATCGTACCAGCATCCCCATTCGTCAACGATCAGACCGAGTCTCTCATCGGGATCATGCAGATCAAGCATTTTTATGCTTCGCGAGATCGAGTTGTCGATCCCCTGTGTATTTTTCAGGCTCTGATAATACGCATCCTCCGTGAAATCTGTTGCGCTGCCCTTATGGGCAAAGTCATTTCCAAGAATGGTATAATAATGGAGTGTTACGGCATTGACAAGATCAAAAGCTGCACCCGATTTCAGTTTTGTAAGTAACGTTTCATTCCACTCATCATCGCCTCCGCAAGCGACCCTGTACAGCTTGTTGTCACTGTAATTACGGCAAAAACTTGAATATTTGCGGTATTCTCCTGCATATTGTTCGGGCAGCATATTGCCGCCGCATCCCCAGCTCTCATTGCCGATTCCGACGTATTTGAGTTTCCACGGTTTTTCTCTGCCATTTTTTCTTCTCAGTTCGGACATAGGTGATTTTCCGTCAAATGTAATATATTCGATCCAGTCGGCTAGTTCCTGCGCTGATCCGCTTCCTACATTTCCCGCAAGATAGGGCTCCGCACCCACAAGCTCACAGAGGTCAAAAAACTCGTGTGTGCCAAAGCTGTTATCCTCATCCACACACCCCCAGTTCACATTAGTGATATGGGACCGTTCAGACTTTGGTCCGATACCGTCCTTCCAGTGATATGTATCTGCAAAACAGCCGCCCGGCCAGCGCAGTACAGGAACTCTTATCTGCTTAAACGCCTCGATAATATCATTTCTGATTCCTTTTGTGTTAGGTATTGACGAATCCGGACCGACATAGATACCATTATAGATACATCGTCCCAGATGCTCCATAAAGTGACCGTATATCTCCTTGTTGATATGACTTTTTCTGTCAATAGGATTTACAAGCATGTTCATTTTTTTCATTTGATTTTCTTCCTTTCTCATTAATTTACTGAGTCGAACACTATCCAAAATACAGATCAGGCCTGTTCCCCGCCCGGCTTGACCGGATTCCTGTACATAAGGAACAGGCAGACCGCTGCCGCCGCGATAAACGGCAGTCCCGACACGATCCCGGTCGGAGACGGTCCCACAAAGAAATTGCCGCCGTCAACTGTGAACAATGCCGCCTGCGACATCAGCACGTTGACTGCGCTGTGCGCAAACACGGCGGGAAAGATGCTGCCCGTCCGCAGGCACAGGTAAGAATAGATGACACCTGTCACAGCGCCGAAGACGCACATGGCGAGGATATTCACCACTGGAAATCCCGCATTGTCAGTCCCGTAGTAATATCCTGCAGCGACGAGCGGCGCATACCACAGCCCCGATGCCAGCCCGCTCAGGATCATCGCCGGAACCGCGCCAAACTTCCGGTAGAGCTTTGGAAGCAGATACGCGCGGAATCCCCACTCCTCCCCGAAACTGTTGATAAAATCAAGCACTGCTGCCGTGAACACCTTGATCAGCAGATCCGTCTTGTAGGCGGCGATGATATTGACCGCGTCGATCTGCGCGCCAGCGTTCGCCGCACTCTCGCTGTAGGAAGCGACGAACGCTGTCATGTTCGGATCGAAATTGTCCCTGAAAACAAGGAAGTAGATCAAAGCGCCCGCAAATGTGAGCGCTGTCGTCCCGAACCAGCCCAGCAGAAACAGTGCCTTGTATTCGAAAAAGTTAAACTGAAACCCGGACTTCACAAGCCCTTCCCTCGTCGCCAGCCGGATCACCAGCGCCGCCAGTGCCGGCGTGAGCATCAGCTGGGAGATCATGTCCACCGCCTGTTTCACGACTTCCACATTGTCACTATGGTACATCGGAATGATGGCAAAGATCTCCAATACCCACGCCACGCCAAAGCACAGCGCCAGAAAATACAGGATCCGCTTTGTCTCGACCTTCTTGTCCGTCACACCCACCAGCTTGCGCTTTTTGGGGATTTCACGCTCCTGCTGCGGGTCCTGTGCCGCCTGTCTCGGAGTGGGGATCTGGTTTCGGTTGTGCTTGAATTTCCTGGTGATGTCAAACGCGTCGGATCCCGGCGCATTTTCCTGCGTCCTGTCGGACTCCTGCAAACTTTCATCCTGCTGTTCGCCCGGATTTTCGGGTTCTGTCTCCGCCATTGTCTCTGTCTCGATCTCTGATCCTGCCTCGACTTCCGGATCCGGATTTTTTTCTAATTCTGTCATTGATCCCTCATTCTCCTTTTTAAGGTGATGCTTTTTTTATCGATTACTTGATCTCGTTCGCCATCGTATAAAAATGATGATAGATCCCGCCGAGTGCCATCAGCTCCTCGTGGTCGCCCTCCTCCACGATGCCCTCGTCCGTCAGCACCAGGATCCTGTCCGAATTTCTGATGCTCGACAGCCTGTGGGCGATCGTGAGCGTGGTGCGTCCTTTCGCAAGCTCACTCAAAGACTTTGCGACCGCATACTCGCTCTCATTGTCCAGTGCCGAGGTCGCCTCGTCGAGGATCAGTATCGGCGGATTTTTCAGAAATACCCTGGCGATGCTGATGCGCTGTTTCTGCCCGCCGGAGAGCTTCACGCCGCGCTCACCGACATACGTGTCATATTTGTCCTTCAGATTCTGTATGAACTCGTCCGCCCCGGCGCGCTTTGCCGCTTCCATGACCTCCTCGCGCGTCGCGCCGGGCTTTCCGTAAGCGATATTTTCATACACCGTACCCGAGAACAGATAGACCTCCTGCTGGACGACACCGATGCTCTGGCGGAGACTCTTTAGCGTCAATTGCCTGATATTCTTTCCGTCGAGTGTGATCTCACCGCAGGACACATCGTAAAAGCGCGGTATCAGGTTGCACAGCGTCGTCTTCCCGCCGCCGGAGGGGCCCACGATGGCAAGTTTCTCCCCCGCATGGATCTGCAGGTTGAGATTTGCAAACACCTTGTTGTGGTCGTCCGGGTACTCAAAGCTGACGTTGCGAAACTCGATCTCACCCTTCGGCGCGACGAGATCCACCGCACCCTCCTCGTCAAAGATCTCGATATCCGCATCCATGATCTGCAGGAAACGCTCGATCCCCGTGATCCCGCGCTGGAACTGCTCGGCAAACTCTATGATCCTGCGGATCGTCGCGATCAGTGTGGACACATACATGACGTAGGCGACCATGTCGCCCGGAAGGATCTCCCCGTCCATCAGGAAAAACCCGCCGCCGATAATGATGGTGAGATACATCAGACCGTCAAAGACCCTCGTGGAAGTGCTGAACATTCCCATCAGCATGTACGCGTGCTTTTTCACCCGCAGAAACTCCTGGTTGCCCTCCTCGAATTTCGCCGACTCGAGCGCCTCGTTTGTGAACGCCTTGACAACCTTCTGCCCGAGCAGGCTGTCCTCGATCTTCGCATTCAGCTCACCGATCTGGTGGCGCTGTTCGCTGAATGTCCGGCGCATCTTCTTGTTGATGATGCGGCAGACGATCGTCATGACCGGCACGAACACAAAGATCATCAGCGTCAGCGGCAGATTGATCTGCGCCAGAATGATGAACGATATCACGATCTTGATCGCCGCGATGAAAAACTCCTCCGGGCAGTGGTGCGCAAACTCCGTCACCTCGAACAGGTCATTCGTGATGCGCCCCATGATCTGGCCGACCTTCGTGTTGTTGAAATACGTGTTTGATAACAGCTGCAGGTGCGCATAGGCGTCGCGCCGCATATCCGTCTCGATCTTTGCCCCCATCACATGTCCCATGTCCGCCATAAAATAATTTGCCAGCGCGTCGATGATCCGCAGCACGAAATACACCAGCGCCAGCCCGATCACCATGCGCGCCGTCAGAAGCGCCACGTCTTCGAGCGCCGTGTTCGTGATCTTGCGAATGATCAGCGGCAGTACGATCTCGCACACCGTGGTCAGCGCCGCGCAGAACAAATCCGCGTACAGCGTTCCCCGATACGGCTTAAAATACGGCAGAAACCGCCTGATCAGCGCATCGGTCGGGTACTCTTTGTACCCGTTTTTCTCATTTTGTGTCATGTTCTATACTCCCCTCTCTCCACCTGTCAGATGGCGATCCACCAGCATACGCCATAAGTGTTATCTCCGCGCCAATTGCCCTGCAGTATGTTTTTGCTGCCTCCATACTGTTCCTGACATAGACTTGAGTATAATTCTTCATATATGCAGCCTCCTTTCCATTGCTGATCTGTCGCGTTGTCCAATGTCATAATCTTATCACAAACGCGCGGATATTGCCAATTCATTTTGATGACACGGAACACGAATTATATTTGTGCAGCATCCCCTATTCAACCACAGGGTGAGTTTTGCATTGATTTCTATCACTGCGTTATTGTGATCCGCATTCAATTGTATTATATGAGAATAGTTCGGGTCGGCATTTTTCAAACACGCTCTAGATCGTAACCAGAAACCATGATGGGGTTATATATGGGACAAAAGAAATGATACCGGCTGCCACGGACACGGCAGCAAAAACCATGCGCCGCACCGAAGAACCATTGGCATGGGCAGATGACCTTCGTGAAGACCTCCTGAAACTTTCCGATCCACTGAGTCTCAAGGCACCCACAGCAAGAGATGTCTTCAACCTTCCTTTGCTGCGGATAAAAGCTGTTCTGTGGTTTTCATCTCTCTGCCACCTTCGCATATTCGCCGGTCAGATTGAAATTGTGCTGCATAGGTCCCCGGCCTTTCCCCAGGTTCAGCATAGCCCCCAACGCACCAGAGAGGTAATCTTTCGACCGCTGGATGGATGTGGGCAGGTCAAAGCCCTTTGCCAGATTGGCAGCAGTGGCGCTGGACAGGGTACAGCCGGTGCCGTGCGTGTTGGGGGTATTAATGCGGGTTCCACAGAACCAGGTCCCCGTACCGTCCGCATAGAGAAAATCGTTGGCGTCATTGATGTTATGCCCGCCTTTGAGCAGGACAGCACAGCCGTATGCGCCGCTGATTTTTTTTGCGGCGTTCTCAATGTCCGCTTGACCGCGGATGGTCATACCGGACAAAATCTCCGCCTCCGGAATGTTGGGAGTGACCACTGCTACAAGGGGAAGCAGACAGCTTTTCAATGTGTCCACCGCCTCGCAGATGGCCCACAGAGTCTCGTTTGGCATCTGCTCCACATCGGTTTTGGTGTTCGTAGGGAATACCGCCCCCAGGCCCAGGTAGTCCGCACCGTCCCGGACGGCCTGGCGGGCTTCCTCCACCGTGTGGACGGAGACGCCTAAAATCATATCCCCGCCCACCCTGCGGCGGACTTCACCCGCAGCCATATCCTCCTGGAGAAAATCCGCCTCCCCCAGATTCTTCTCCCGCAGCTGCACACAGGTCACGCCGCCCTGCAAAGCCGCCTCCACCTGTTGATACAGGGTCTGCTCCCCGACCCAGGCATGATCCGTGACGGCGTAGAGCAGCAGATGCTTTTTATCGCACTTCATAGTTTGCCTCCTTCTCCAGTACCTCCGGCGTCAGGCGGTACATGGCGTCGATCCGATAAGAGGAATTGCCGTCCAGCTCGGTCATGCGCCTGTAGGCAATCTCGCCGCACAGCCCCATAGCGCACACGGCAGCAGCAGCGGCCTCCAGAAGCCTGTCCGGGTTGGCGGTGACGAAGGCCGCCGTCAGGGCGGAGAGCTGACAGCCGGTGCCGGTGATGGCGGACATTTCAGGGCGGCCGTTGCGGATGCAGAAGGCACGCTCCCCGTCCGTTACGATATCGATGACCCCGGTGACAGCCACTACCGCGCCGGTCCGACAGGCAAAATCCCTGGCGAAGGCCACCGCTCCGTCCAGGTTTTCCTCCGTTACCCGATCCGCCACATCGGCATCCACCCCCTTGGTGGTACCGCTGCCCAGAGCCAGGGTCTTGATCTCCGAGATATTGCCCCGGATCACGGCGAACTTGACCTCTTTGAGCAGTCCCAGGGCGGTCTTTGTCCGCAGGGTGGAGGCTCCCGCCCCCACCGGATCCAGAACCACAGGATGGCCCAGCTCATTGGCCCGCTTCCCGGCAGCGTACATGGCGGGAATGGTGCGCCGGTTCAGGGTGCCGATGTTGATGTTCAGCCCGCCGCAAATCGCGGTGATCTCCACGGCGTCCTCCTGTTCGTCCGCCATGATGGGGGAACTGCCGCAGGCCAGCAGCATATTGGCGCAGTCGTTGACGGTGACATAGTTGGTGATATTGTGGACTAGTACAGCATTGCGCAAATAACAGTGAATACAGCACCTGCTATTTGCACCA
>CAJUES010000085.1 GCA_910585765.1 uncultured Lachnospiraceae bacterium
TGCGGACAAACGGTTTTCAAGACCGCCTCGTTATGACCACTTCGATACCTCTCCAGATTTTTCACATTCCGTATCGCTCACTCTTGCAGTGCGAAAATCATTGTATCAAGTCTTTACTGCTTTGTCAATAGATTTTTTAGATTTTCTCAAAAAGTTTTTTAATCGACATTGTGTCATATCAGTTCTTTTTGAACCGCTTACCTCAGCGACGTGTTTTATCTTATCACGCTCTCCTGTGGTTGTCAACATCTTTTTTTACATTTTTTGTATTTTTTCTCCAATCACTTTTCAGGCACACTCCCCCTTGTAAAATGACGGATATCTCGCGCAAATATCTCTGCGGTTCTCAAATCCTCCGGTGTTGTGATCTTGATATTTTCATACGATCCCTGCACCAGTTTGACAGGTACATGCATGAAATGCTCGACCACCATCGCATCATCGGTGATCGTTATACCTGCCGCAAGCAGATTTCGCTCCTCCGTGAGCAGTTTTTCGTAGGCTTCTGCAATCAGCTGCCGCTCAAAAACCTGCGGTGTCTGTACCTGCCACAGGCGAGAACGGTCCGGCGTGCTTTCCACATATCCCTTTTGGTCGGCGATCTTAATGGTGTCCTTCACAGGCATACCAACCACGCACGCCCTGCATTGCCTGACCGCACTGTAAACCCTTTCCAGGATCCCGCCATCCACAAACGGGCGTGCGCCGTCATGAATAAAAATGTAGTCGCATTCCCAACCTATGCTTCTGATTCCGTTCGCGACGGAGTGGTACCGCTCCTTCCCGCCGCTGACGACTGCCCTGACCTTGCAGAAACCGTATTTTCCAAGGATCTCTTTTTGACAGAAATCCTCTTCGCCCTCACCGACCACCAGCACGATATCATCTATGACACTCTCCTCAAACGCTTTTAATGAATAATATAGAATCGGTTTATCCTTGATGAGCAGATACTGCTTGTGGACACTGCTCTGCATCCGCTTCCCCTGTCCTGCTGCCAGCACTATCACTGTTGTCCTGATCTCATCCATGCCGTTTTTTACCTTTCACCTAATCTGAGATTGGGGATGGCGTTCAGATCATATCCGCTTCTCGTTCCCCTGATATACTCATAATATCCTGCCACGCCGATCATTGCAGCGTTGTCCGTGCAGTAGATCGGCGATGGATGATAGAATTTGATATTTCTTTTTCCGCACTCCGTCTCAAACGCCGCCCGCAGCGAGGAGTTCGACGCCACTCCGCCTGCGATCGCAAACTTGTTGAAACCATATTCTCCCACCGCGTTCAGCGAATGTCTGACGAGGACATCGATCACGGCCTTCTGAAAGGAGGCTGCCACATCCGCCTCATTTACCTCGATCCCTTTCATCTCACAGGAATTTAGATAATTCAACACCGCTGATTTCAATCCGCTGAAGCTAAAATCATAGTCTGAACCGACCACTTTTGCACGCGGAAATTTGATCGCATCGGGATCTCCTTCCCTCGAAAGACTGTCGATCTTGGGACCGCCCGGGTAGCCAAGCCCTAGTGTCCTTGCCACCTTGTCAAAAGCCTCCCCCGCCGCATCATCCCTTGTGCAGCCTACGATATCGTATTCCCCATAATCTTTGACGACAACAAGATGTGTGTGTCCGCCAGACACGACCAGGCAAACAAACGGAGGCTCAAGTTCCTGATTCTCGATATAATTAGCGCTGATATGTCCCTCAATGTGATGCACGCCGACCAGCGGTTTCTGCGCGGCAAAACTGATCGCTTTTGCCGCCGAGACGCCGACAAGGAGCGCCCCGACAAGCCCCGGTCCGTACGTCACCGCGATCGCCGTGATATCCTCCAGGGTCACACCCGCCCCGACAAGCGCCTCCTCGATCACCTGATTGATCTTCTCTATATGCTTTCTTGATGCGATCTCCGGCACTACACCGCCATACAAGGTATGCAGTTCTATCTGTGATGAGATGATATTGGACAAAACCCCACGTCCGTTTTTTACGACTGATGCAGCTGTCTCATCACAGGAGCTCTCGATCGCCAATATGAGTATGTCTTCCTTTGTTTCCATGATAAAACCATACCTTTCTTCCAGTAAACAGTCTATTCTGGATTGACAAGCTCAAACCCGAGGATCTTCCAACGCCCTGTCTCTGTCTCCCTGCGCAGGATAAAGACCTGTTTTGATGATTTGATATCAACGCCGCTCTTAACCGCATAGGTACAGTACATCCTTGCACATTTTCGCCCATCCTCTGTAAACTCCTCAACATCTGTGCTTCTCGATGTCGTATAGCTGGCGATCGTATAGCCGTTGTCCTCGAACTCCTTCACTTCCTTTTTGAGATCCATGATATACTGATCCCTCGGATTGTTTGCGGCAAGTTCCTCATCAAACAGCGCCAGCAGCTTATCTGCCATCTGTTCAAGCTGTTCCGCGGTATAATTTTCATTGTACAGGCATTTGGTGATGTCACTGTAATATTTCAGGACTTCTCTCGGCGTCGGCGGATAATCGTCCTCCAGATCCTTTAACAGTACGTCCTGTACCGCTGTGACAACAGTCTCCGCTTCCTTGTTCCCGTAATTTGACAGATAGAAATAGTACCCTCCGACTAATGCCACCATAATTATGACAATTATTACTTTTTTCGCCTTCCCCATCTTCGTTTCCCCCTTTAGTCATTTTCATCCTCAAACAGGAGTTCTTCGCTCCATCCATCTTTTGCGATAAAGGTCTGTGGGAATATCGCCTGCACGTCCTTTTTGTATTCCTCCGGCCTTGTGAGCGACGGCGAATAGTGCGTCAGCCACATTTTTGACACGCCCGCCTCTTTTGCCATCTCTGCCGCCTCGTAGAAAGTCATGTGCTTGTATTCTTTTGCCTTCTCTTTTTTGTCAGGCTCTCCATACATACCTTCACATATAAATAAATCGGCATTTTTCGCGTTTTTGATAATACCTTCTGTTGGTCTTGAATCCGTGCAGTACGTCACTTTGAGTCCTTTTCGGGGCGCCCCCATGACCATATCGGAAGTGTATGTCTTCCCCTCGAGCACGATCGTCTCCCCTTTTTGGAGCCTGCCCCAGTATCTTCTGTCCAGACCAAGCGCCACGGCTTTCTCCAGCTGAAATTTCCCTTTCCGGTCGACCACGATATTGTAGCCGTAACATATTACATTGTGGTTCACGCGAAACGCCTCGATGCGGAATCCGTCAAAGTCGAAGCTTTGCTCTGCATCTGTGATCTCCATGTATCGGAGTTCAAACGGAAGTTCCGGCGCCACCACGCGCAGGGCGTTGACCACGCGCGCAAGCCCTTTTGGGCCGATCATCAGCAGCGGGGTTGTCTTCTCTGCGTTCCCCATGGTCAGCAGCATCCCGGGCAGCCCTGATATGTGATCGGCATGATAGTGCGTAAAACACATAACATCGATCGGCTTTGGGCTCCATCCCTTCTCTTTCATGGCAATCTGCGTGCCCTCCCCACAGTCAATGAGGATGCTTGTGCCGTTGAAGCGGGCCATGAGCGAAGTGAGCCATCTGTATGGCAGCGGCATCATGCCGCCTGTTCCCAGCAAACATACATCTAATATAATAATCGCCTCCCTATCAAATAACGACTGTACTAAGTTTCTACCCGCACTCTCCACATGATCACCGCATCGTCTTTGGGCTTTTCATAAAAGTGCGGCCGGACCCCTGCGGAGACAAATCCATGATGTTCATAGAGCCTGCGCGCGGGCATGTTCCTGCTGCGCACCTCCAGCGTAAACGCCTTGATGCCATACTGTGTTTCCCCCAGCTGTATGAGTGCTGACAGGAGCGCTGACGCGATCCCGTTGCCTCTGTATTTTTCATGGACTGCCACATTGGAAATATCTCCTTCCCCGGCAATGTGCGTAAGCATACAGCCGCCCAGGATGCCATTATCTGCCTCGGCGATCAGATAGCATCGGTCCGGGTTGGCGAGTACTTCCTCAAAGTCCCTGTATTTCCATGGCATGGAGAAGCAGGCGGACTCAAGCGCTGTCACTTCCGCCAGATCATCCCGCTGCATTTCCCGTATATGATATTCCGGCAATCTACTCATCGATCTATTCCCTGATCCCCTTTTTCCGCGCGCTCCCGCTCTGCCTGTGAAAGGCGCAGATAATCAGGGACATGCTCCGCCGCTGTCCCTGCGATCCCCTTCTCATATAAAACAGCTCCCAGCGCAGCCACACAGGCAGCCCTCTGCCTGTTGCAGCACGCCGGTGCAAAGCTGTATCTTACCCGGAGCAGCTCTGCGAGCTGATCTCTGTATACCGACACGCCGTCTCCCAGAAAAACAGTTTCCCGATCCAGTTCGTTGATCCTCCCCGCAAGCCAGGCGATATCAACCGCGCACTGCTTCTCCATCGTACACATGTCATATCGCGCATCCTGCCCTGCTCCTTTGTGAAACGCATACAGACCTGTGTATACCTGATTTCTGCGCGCATCCATGATCGGGCATACGAGTCCGCCGCTTCCGTAGAGGTTGAAAGCAAGGGCGTCCACCGTCGGCACCGGAATGATCGGAATATCCAGCGCAAGCCCCAGACCTTTTGCGGTGGCTGAGCCTATCCGAAGTCCTGTGAAGGATCCCGGTCCCGCCGCGACCGCGATCGCATCGAGTGTGTGCAGATCCAGCTCTGTCATGCGCCTCAGTTCATCCAGCATCGGAAGCAGGGTCTGCGAATGCGTCTTTTTGTGATTGATCGTGTACTCAGCTATGGTAATATCGTCCTCCACAACAGCTGCCGATGCCACAAGCCCGGAACTGTCTAATGCAAGTATCTTCATACAATCTCCCCCACTCTTATCCCTGATCTATCGAGATCCTTCGATAGTCAAAACCTTTTTCCAGATCCTTCTCTATGGTTATGCGCCTGGCCCCTGCCGGTATGAGTTCACTGATCCGCTCCGCCCACTCAATCATGCAGACGCCGCCGCCAAAAAAGTAATCCTCATAACCGATCTCCTCCATCTCCTCGATATCCCCGATGCGATAGACATCAAAATGATAAAAAGGCAGCCTTCCACTCTCATAGATCTGCACGATCGTAAAAGTAGGGCTGTTGACATGTTCCGCTATACCCAGCCCTGCTGCCACCCCCTGGGTGAAGACGGTCTTGCCCACACCGAGTTCACCGTTGAGCGTGTAAATCTCCCCCGGCTTCGCGCAGAGTCCAAGCTTTCTGCCCGCCTCGAATGTGTCGTTTGGGCTATTTGTCTCTAAGTAAAACATTTTTCTACACATTTCCTGCACACTTTCCTCCGCCATTCGGGGCGGAATCTAATCGCGTATCCTGACTTTTTTGGGGGGCATATGTGTCGATATCATCTGTATCAGCGCATCCTTCCTGTCTCCGAGATCCCTTTTCGGAAAGATGGATGCCGTTGACCTTGATGTGTACAGTATGATGCTCCTCCCTGTCGAGACTGCCTTCACACAGCTGTCCCAGCTCTGCTGCTCTTCGTTCTCCCCCTGTGATACGATGACTCCCTCATCTGTCATCCGGTAATGGAGCGGATGTTTGAATGCCGGCGTATTCTGCACCTGCTGCATCGCCCTGAGGAACAGCGCCCCCGGAAGATATGCGATGAGCACCACGCCCGCGATCAGATAGATCACATAGGTTGTCGAGACAAATGCCATGATCAGAAACACCCCCACAAGTGTGCCGAGCATGCCTGAAAAGCTGGTGTATGTGTGAAACAATAGATAATCATACAACACCCCCGCTGTCACTTTTACATCAAATTCGATTTCCATGCTGTATCCTGTCCCTTTCACATATTGCAACATCTGACATGTAACAAACGGAGCACCTGTACTTTTGAATGATACAGGTGCTTCCGAAAATATACACTTCCATAACAATCCAGTACTTAATACAGTATACCAAAATGTAGTCAAAGTGCAAGTCATTCTGCAATTTTAATCACGATTTCGATCGTATTTTATTCGTGCCGCAGCGCCTCGATCGGGCTGAGTTTCGCCGCTTTCCTGGCCGGATAGATCCCAAAAAAGATTCCGATGAGTGAGGAAAATCCTGTCGCGGCAAGGACGACTTTGGGGTCGATCACTGCCTCCATGCCGCTCATACCCATACTCGACGCGATGCCGCAGATCCCCTTTGCGCCCAGAACGCCCAACACGATCCCGACAAAACCTCCGATCAGGGTAATGATGACTGCCTCCATCAAAAATTGAAATAGTATCGAACCCGTCTTTGCCCCCAGCGCTTTCCTGATGCCGATCTCCTTAGTCCGCTCCGTCACGGAAACCAGCATGATGTTCATGACGCCGATACCGCCGACGATCAGCGCGATGCCCGCCACGAGCATGATAAATATCGTCACATAATTCAAGATATCACTGATCATCCCCACCTGGCTTGCCATGTCGTACGCCTGGATGTACTCTTTTCCGCGCACGTTATATCTCGCTTCGAGCAGGGATTTCACCTGCTTTGAGATCTCCGTGACGTACTCCGAGGAATCCGCGAACACGAAAAAGGAAGAAAACTCATCCGTGTAATATCCGTACAGATCCTCCAGTGTCGTGAGCGGGATCTCCATTGACACATCAGCACTTGATCCTGTCGTCATCTGCTTAGCGATGGAGTCATTGTCCATTCTCACGCCGACAATCGTGTAGTCCTCCGTGATCCCCCACATGCTCATGCTGAGCTCCAGCCCGACCACATCCGTGGAGCCGAAGAGTTTTTTCGCACCGCGCTCATTGATGACACACACCTTCGCCGAACTCTGTGCTTCGCTTTTATTGAAATAACGGCCTCGCATGATCGGCGAATTGTCATAGTAGAACAGGGACTCATTGCCAAACATCGTCGACACGGAAAAGGTCCCCTTGGTGCTCTGGGCGGTCGCCTGCACGCCGAAAGACCACACGTCAGTCGCTCCTTTTACATGCGGAACCTTCTCGCAGATCATGTCAAGGTCATCGTTGGTGAACAGGATCGAATCCGCCTCATCCCCCGGCACATCCGCGTAAATCTGTACATATCCACCAACCAGTTCGTCAAGCTGTCCGCTGATCCCGACCTTGAATCCGTTTCCCGCAGACACGATCAGTATGACGGAGGAAATGCCGATAATGATCCCTAACATTGTCAGGAAAGAACGCCCCTTGTTGCCGCGGATGTTCATCAGGGCTATCTTGATATATTCTATGATCCTAGCCATTGTCCGTTCCATCCTCCGTATTCTGCTGCGGCTCTGCTGCCTCCTCCGTGTCCTCCTGGACTGTGCTGCTCTCAGCGCTCTCCGCCTGCTGCGCGCCGTTCTCTTCTGACGGCACTGTGTCCGATACTTCTGTCATATCCGTCACCGGCATTCCCGACGCCGGAACCGCTGTCACCAGCATTCCCTCATCCAGCCCGATTCCATAAACAGATGTTGTGACTATTTCCTGATCTTCGTTTATCCCGTCTATGATCTGAATGAACGATTCCGAAGATATCCCTGTTGTCACGTATCTCTTGGTCAGAATGCCATTGTCGATCACATAGCAGAACTGTCCCTGGCTGTCAACGTTGACCGCCTCCACGGGCACCTGCAGAACGCCTTTTTCACTTGCTGTGAGGATCTTCAGCTTCGCGTCTATGCCAAGGAAGATGTTTTCGTCCGAATTGTCAATATGTACTCTGACCGCAACCATCGGTGTCCCTGAGGAATTCGCCTCCGCAACATGGTTGATCTTCGACACGGTCCCTGTGTAGTCCTTTCCCGATATCGTGATCTCCGCCGGCTGTCCCAATGCCAGCGTCTCCAACGCATACTTGGAAGCCTGGAACTCCACGCAGACATCATCTATACTCTCGAGCACCATCAGCTGCGCACCCTCCTGCACAGAAGCGCCCTCCACCACATTCAGGTCGGAAATGACGCCGTTAAATCCTGCCACAACGCCGTTCAAGGCAGCTTCGTACTTCTTCTCGGCATCCGCGCTCTCGAGCTGTGACTTCGTTTTGTTGAGCTCGTACCCGGCAAGCTTGTTGCCGTTCACAACTGCCGACTCCGCACTTGCCTTGACGCTTTTTGCCTCCGAAAGACGCGCTTCATAATCCGCAAGATCCTTTTTTGCCTGTGTGAGCAGATCCTCCCAGCCATAATCGGTCTTGTAGTCAGAGAGCAGCCCCAGCTCATCGTTGAGCTGGTTCAGCTCCATCTGCTTCTCCATTTTCTTGCGGGCGAGCATTTCGACATCGGTCTCTTCTGTCGGGAACTGCATTGCAAGATCATAATTGTTCATTTCTTTTTCGATACTGTATTTCTTTGCATACAGATCTGATTTTTTCAGTGCTGTCACATCCGTGATGCCGTTGGTCAGATCGTCTATGTACTTCTCGTAATTATCGATCCACGCCTCGCACTCTGCGATCTCGGCTTCCGCCTGCGCGAGCTTCGTCCTCTGTTCGTTGTTGTACTGCACATTGGAGTTGTAGTCGGCTGAGCTGATCTTTTCCGCCAGCTCGGTCTGCTGCTTTGCATAAGCCACTGCGTCCTCGTCGAAACACAGGAGCACATCCCCCGCCTTTACGACATCGCCCTTGCTCGCCTCAATGCCCTCGACCTTTGCACTGGCAGGTGCAAAAAAGGTCACTGATTCCTCCGCGATCACCTTTCCGCTCACACTGAGCACGGTATCGATGTCACCTGTCGAAACCTGATCCGTATAGACGGGAATGGCCGCGGGTGCATCACTGGAAAAAGCCTTTACGCCGATCAGCGCCGCAAGCACGAGCACTACGGGAATAATGATCTTCAACCGTTTCTTCCTGCGCCTGTGTGTCTTCTTCACCCCTTCTGCACTTTGCACTTTTGTCTCCCCTTTACTCATTCTTTTCGTCCTCCATTCCTTTTTCCTGATTTATTGCCAGATCATGACTGAGCATCCGATCCTGTCTTGTGTCCGATACAATCTTCCCGTCACGTATCTTGATCACTCTGTCCGCCTGCTCTGCGATCTCGTTGTCATGTGTGATCAGGATCACCGTCCTGCCTTCGCTGTGAAGCTCCCGCAGGATCTGCAGGATCTCCATCGTCGAATTGGAATCCAGATTACCGGTCGGCTCATCGGCGAGTATGATGGGGGGTGCCTGCGCGATGGCTCTCGCGATCGCTACCCGCTGCTGCTGGCCGCCCGACATCTGCGCCGGTTTGTGATCGAGCCTGTGTGACAGCCCCACTTTCTCAAGCGCCCTCAACGCCAGCTCTTCCCTCTCTTTTTTGCCGACGCCCCTGTAGATCAGCGGCAGCGTAACGTTCTCCACCGCCGTGAGATTCTGTATCAGATTAAACCCCTGAAAAATGAATCCGATCTCTCTGTTTCTGACATCGGACAGCTCATTGTCATCCATATCGGACACATCTATGCCATGCAGCAGATACGTGCCTGTGGTTGGCACATCGAGACACCCGAGCATGTTCATGAGTGTCGATTTGCCGGAACCGGAATGCCCGATGATCGCCACAAACTCCCTCTCACAGATGGTCAGATCCACCCCGTCGAGTGCATGCACCTCATTCTCTCCGGGATTGTATATCTTTCTCATATCCTCTATCTGTATCAAAACTTTTTCTGATTCTTTTTCCAATGCTTCTGATCTTTCTAAAACTTTATCTGATCCCATCTTTCATTTCCCCGCTCCCCTGTCATCTGTTTATCTCGCTCTGCCGTCCGCAGACTCCCCGTCCCGCTCTTGTCCTGTTACAGGCATCAAGCCAACCACTATGCTTTCTCACGGACTTCGCAGCGTAGTGCAAAGTCCTGGACTGAACTGTTGCCTTGTCCGGACAGCCTGTTCCCGATCCCCTTAAACATTTCATACTATAGCACTATTGGCTAATTTTGTCTTTAATTTTTTCTTAATTTTAGATTAATTTACAGTCTTTAAAAATTGTATTAAAACAGCTTTGCATTTATGTATTTTTTATAAAATAACATTAACCAAACTATAACTTTTTGTCAAACAAAATCTAAAATGGACTTCCTCTGCACGGGACTGTACGTAAAAAGACACCCTGCTTTTTACCAAGCCAGGGTGTCTTTGACAGTGCCATATGAATTTCAGGCGCCTTCTGTTTGTCTGTTTTTGGCAGTGTTGCCTGTATTGTCGTAAGCCGCCTTGAGAATCGGGCTCAACGGCTTATACAGAAGGAACGTCAGGAGCGAAACGCCCGAACCTTTTAAGAGATTCAGCGGAGCCACACAAAATGCAACGAACGTAAATACGTTTGTAATGTTGGAATTGATCTCTGTACCCATTCCGATGATCGCTTCGAGAGGCATGCCAAACATCACCGCAAAAGTCGGAAGCAGATAAACTGCATTGAAAAGTGTTCCGAATATTGTCATGCAAAGTGTTCCCACTGCACTCCCAACGATCGCTGTCGTCTTTCTCTTCCTCACATGGTAAATCAATGTCGCCGGCAAGATCATGGAGCATCCTACACAAAAGTTTGCAAGCTCACCGACAAACGCCGTCGATGTCGGTTTCAATAACAACTTGATGATGATCTTTATAAATTCTGTGAGGATACCAGCTACAGGCCCAAACGCAAAGCCGCAGAGCAGCACCGGGAGCTCGCTGGCGTCAATTCCGTAAAAAGGCGGGGCAAACGGTACTGGAAATTCAAATATCATCAGGACACCTGCGATCGCGGAAAACATACCGATCATCGCCGTCTTCCTCGCTGTCAGGATCCTGCCCTGCTCGTTGTTGTGCCTTGCAATGAGTTTCTCTGCGATCACCGCCACAAGCACTAACGCTGCCACAATACCCACAAATTCCAACACAAATGTGAGGTTTTCAATAATGTTCGTAAAAAATTGATTCATCGCTTTCAATCTCCTTTTTTGCTGTGTTTCTTCTGAGGAGGTGATATGAAGTATTGCCGTGTACAGCCCCTTGCGGCACATTTTCCTGCGCCAGGACACCAAAAAACCCCGAATGTCTCCAGAGCGTGTTTGAAAAATGCTCTGACGTTCGGGGTATCGCTACACAACATATCGCTCTTCGCATTTATGCTTATGCATCACATATCTGCAAAGAATCTGCATCTTCTCTCATCCAGACTTTACTGTCGGTTATGGAATCACACCATATCAGCCACTTTGCCCCTGCACTGCGTGCATTGGCGCGAAAAGCGGGTCGCGGACTTTACCGCCGGTAGGGAATTTCACCCTGCCCCGAAGATTTGTTATTTTGTTTACGTGATTAAATATAGCACGAAAATGGCGGGAAATCAAGGGTTTTTCAGCATTTTTTGAAAGTTGTGGTATCGGTTCGTTACTGTTCACGGGTCGGCTTGGCATAAAGAATTCTGTTATCATACAGGAACAGGAGATGGTTTTCCATGTATTGTTC
>CAJUES010000086.1 GCA_910585765.1 uncultured Lachnospiraceae bacterium
ATAAATCCATATGGAAGAGTTATTTTTTTGATAGAACTTTCAACTCTCAAGTATTATGGAAAGGCAAACATTTTGACGGGACGATCAACGAATTGGGAATCGAGCGTATCGATTTATGTCGATCTAAATTTTTTAGTCAAATTCTAACCACGGTAAACGCAAGCTTTATGAATAAATTGTAAACTGCACATGTTGATGCAATATATAAAATCATTTTATTCTAATAGTCTTGCATTTGACAGGTATATTGTATACCTTTTTGGGTTTTGTATAATTTTCACAGAAAACATAGTTCATATTTATTGAAAATGGAGACATGCGTTTACCGTAAAATTCTTACAAATTATGGTTGACAAAGGGGAAACAGTTATGTATAATAAATGAATGTGTGGATAGGAGTCTACGATGTTAGTGAATTTGACAGATGTATTTACAAATGAAGGACAAGTGCAGGAGCTGGATGTGCCGTATGATGCGGATGCGTTTACGAATCATTTCGGAACTTTTCAGATCAGGGAGAAGAGTCCCGTCGCGCTGAGGCTTTCTAATATAGGACGATCAAAGGCGCTGGTGCAGGGAAATGCACGTTTTACGTTTGCACTTGCCTGCGACAGATGCCTGCGGGATGTTGATTATACATTTGATTTATCCTTTGACAGCGTGGTCGTGTCGCCGGAGTATACGGATGGCGGCATGGAATGTAAGGATTCCGTGGATGATGAGGATTCTTCGGAGCTTATGGAAGGATATCACTTAAATGTGGATGAACTAATCAAAAATGAATTGCTGTTGAACTGGCCATTGAAGGTTCTGTGCCGGGAGGATTGCAGAGGGATCTGCAAGACGTGCGGCAGAAATCTGAACGACGGCGGATGCGGTTGTGATGATTTTGTGCCGGATCCCAGGATGGCGGCAATAAAAGATTTGTTTAATGCGAATAAGGAGGTGTAACAATGTCTATATGTCCAAAAAATAAATCTTCAAAAGGCAGAAGAGATAAGAGAAGAGCAAACTGGAAGATGAGCGCACCTACATTGGTAAAGTGCAGCAAGTGTGGCGCCTTGATGATGCCGCACAGAGTATGCAAGGCTTGCGGCTCATACAATAAGAAAGAGATCATTGCGGCTGATTAGGAACTGCTTTATGAGATGGTTTCGACGCGAAATAAGGGGTGTAAAGTTTTATGGAACAGATAAAGCTTTGCACCTTTTTATTTGATTTCCCTTGATTTTTGGTGGTAGGTCTAGTATATTTATATAAGTATAGAACGATGGAGGAATATGGCAATGGATGAGATGACCAGAGTGGCAGTGGATGCCATGGGTGGTGATAATGCACCGGCAGAGATCGTGAAGGGTGCCGTGGAGGCCGTCAACGATAACAGCAAGATCAAGGTGTATCTGACAGGCAGGGAAAAAGAGATCGAGAGGGAGCTTGGGCAGTACACTTATAATAAAGACCAGATCGAGATCGTAAATGCCACGGAGGTGATCGAGACAGCGGAACCTCCTGTGATGGCGATCAGAAAAAAGAAAGATTCCTCGATCGTGGTCGCACTGAATCTGGTGAAAAACGGGAAGTGCGATGCGTTTGTCTCGGCGGGAAGTTCCGGCGCTGTGCTCGTCGGCGGACAGCTGATCGTGGGGCGGATCAAAGGGATAGAGCGCCCGCCGCTCGCCCCGCTGATCCCGACGGAGACAGGCTGTGCCCTACTGATCGACTGCGGTGCCAATGTCGACGCCAGACCTTCCCATCTGGTTCAGTTCGCGAAGATGGGATCCGTGTATATGGAGAGCGTCGTGGGGATAGCAAATCCCAGGGTTGCGATCGTGAACATCGGCGCGGAGGAGGAGAAGGGGAATGCGCTCGTCAAAGAGACGTTCCCGATGCTCAAGAATTGTCCGGAGATCAATTTTATAGGAAGTATCGAGGCGAGGGACATTCCGACGGGATATGCGGATGTGATCGTATGTGAGGCGTTTGCGGGAAACATCATCTTGAAGCTGTATGAAGGTGTCGGAGCCACGCTGATCAAGAAAGTGAAGGCAGGCATGATGACGTCACTCCGGAGCAAGATCGGTGCACTTCTGGTCAAGCCCGCACTCAAGCAGACGCTGAAAGGTTTCAGCCTTGACGAGTACGGCGGAGCGCCGCTGCTTGGCTTGAATGGGCTTGTTGTCAAGACACATGGAAGTTCCAGGGCTGTCGAGATCAAAAATTCGATCCTGCAGTGCGTGACTTTTAAGGAACAGAAGATCAATCAGAAAATTAAGGATAAAGTGATCTTGAAAGATGAGTGAGGAAGGATCTGATCAGATGGAATTTGAGGCTTTGAAAAAGGTTGCGGCAGCCGTTTTGGGCATGGATCCGGACGAGATAGAGATGGATATGACTTTTCTTACAGACTTGGGAGCCGATTCGCTGGATCTGTACCAGATTTTGAGAGGTGTGGAGGAGGAGACTGGTCGTCTGATACCGACAGAAGGTCTGGAAAAAATAACAACAGTGCGCGAGGCTGTCGAATGGATCAAAAAAACAAGAAGCCCTTTGTAGGGCTTTCTTTATGCACAGTCAAAGAGGTTCATTCCTTATGTGGCCGTGCGCATTGAACACAGTAAATGCATTTGACGTTCATTTTTTAGATAGGAGTAAAAATGCGGAATATGAAAGAAGCCCTGCAGGAGCTGCAGGGAAAGATCGGATATCGTTTTCAGAACGAAGCGCTGTTGAAGCAGGCGCTGACACACAGTTCTTTTGCCAACGAGCAGAAGATCAACAAGCTGAATAATTATGAGAGACTGGAATTTCTGGGAGATGCCGTGCTGGAACTCGTCTCCAGTGAGTTTCTGTACAATGAAAATAAGGACATGCCTGAGGGACAGCTGACGAGGCTGCGCGCATCGATGGTATGTGAGCCGGCGCTTGCCTACTGTGCGCGGGACATCCAGCTAAACACGTACATTCTGCTCGGCAAGGGCGAGGAGGCGACAGGGGGGAGAACGAGAGATTCCATCATCTCCGATGTCATGGAGGCCGTGATCGGTGCGATCTTTCTTGACGGCGGCATTGAGAATGCCCAGCGATTCATCTACCGTTTCGTGCTGTCAGACCTGGAGGATAAGATATTATTCATGGACAGCAAGACGCTGCTGCAGGAGGAGATCCAGAGGAACAACACGGCACAGCTGCGGTATGAGCTGGTGGGGGAGACTGGTCCCGACCACGATAAACAGTTCAGTGTCAGGGCGTTCCTTGACGATAAGCTGATCGGATCCGGTGTGGGGAGGACGAAGAAGGCGGCGGAGCAGCAGGCGGCGTACGAGGCACTCAAGCGGTTAAAGGGCAGAAATAATGGCATGCGGTGAGGTAAGGAATGTATTTAAAGAGTATAGAGGTGCAGGGATTCAAATCCTTTGCAAATAAGATCGTGTTTCAGTTTCACCAGGGGATCACGGGCATTGTGGGACCCAACGGTTCCGGAAAGAGCAATGTCGCGGATGCGGTGCGGTGGGTGCTCGGCGAGCAGCGCATCAAGCAGCTGCGCGGGGAATCGATGCAGGATGTCATCTTTTCCGGCACGGAGCTCAGAAAGCCCCTGGGCTACGCGTATGTGGGCATCACCTTTGACAATGCGGATCACAAGCTTGCGATCGACTATCAGGAGGTGACGGTGGCGAGGCGTTTATATCGTTCAGGCGAAAGTGAGTACTCGATCAACGGCACTCCCTGTCGTTTGAAGGATGTAAACGAATTATTTTACGATACAGGTATTGGCAAGGAGGGCTATTCCATCATCGGTCAGGGACAGATCGAAAAGATCCTGAGCGGCAAGCCGGAGGAAAAGCGCGAGCTGTTTGACGAGGCGGCGGGCATCGTCAAGTTTAAGAAGCGCAAAGCCACAGCACAGAAAAAACTCGAGGATGAGAAAAATAACCTGGTGCGCGTGTCAGATATTTTGAGTGAGCTTGAAAAACAGGTGGAACCTCTGGAAAAGCAGTCTGAGAAGGCAAAGGTATATCTGAGGAAGAAGGAAGAGCTCAAAGAGTACGATGTCAATGTGTTTTTGCTGGAGAACAAAAAACTGACGGAACAGCTGGAGGAGATCGAGGGCAAATACAGGATCGCCGAGGAGGATTACGGCAATACTACGAGACAGTATGACAGGATCAAGATTGAGTACGATGAGGTCGCGGCGCGCATCGAGGCGCTGGACCAGGAGATCGAGCTGACCAGAAATACATTGACCGATGCGAGTGTCACACGCGGGAAGCTTGAAGGTGAGATCAATGTGTTGAGAGAGCAGATCAAGGGTGCGCACGGAAATGAACAGCATTTCCTCGACAGGATAGCAGCGATACAGGAGCAGATCGCCGTGAGGGAAGGCGAGCGCGCCAGGATTTTGGAGAGCAAGGCTGTGCTGGACGAGAAGGTGGCAGCGCTCGAGAGGGAGCGGAACGAGGCGAAAGGCCTGCTCTCCGAGGTTCAGCTGCATATCGAGGAATTGAATGCCAGGATCGAGGATGATAAGAATCAGATCATCGCCATGCTGAACGAAAGGGCGACCATCAAATCAAAGATGAGCAGTTTTGACACGATGATGGAACAGCTGCGCATCAGAAAGGCGGAGCTGAACTCGAGGCTTTTGCGTGCCAGGAGCGACGAGGCGGAGCGCGATGCCGAGATCCAGGCGCTGCAGGAGGAATTTCAGCGCATCAACGACCGGATCGCTGCGGTCAATGCACATCTGGCAGAGATGGAGGAGCACAACAAGTCGTTTCGCGGGAGGCTGATACAGAAGGATGACGAGATCCGCGAGAGCCAGGGGGCGTATCAGCGATGCCGCTCCCAGCTGGACACGATCTCCAACCTCACGGAGCGGTATGAGGGATATGGCAACAGTATCCAGAAAGTCATGGAACAGAGGGAGCGCAACCGGGGGATCATCGGTGTTGTGGCGGATATCATCAAAGTGGATAAGGAGTACGAGACGGCGATCGAGACGGCTCTTGGCGGCAGCATACAGAATATTGTCACGGAGGATGAGGAGACGGCAAAGACGATGATCGGTTTCTTGAAAAAAAATCGTTTTGGGCGCGCGACCTTTCTGCCGCTGACCAGCATCACAAGGCCGCAGGAGTTTAAGATGCTCAATGTGCTGACGGAAAATGGTGTGATCGGGCTCGCCGATTCGCTGGTGCGCACGGATGCAAAATACAGGAACGTGGCAAAGACCATGCTCGGCAGGATCGTGGTGATCGACAATGTCGACAATGCCGTGCGGATCGCAAAGAAATACAATTACAGTGTCAGGATGGTCACGCTCGAAGGAGAACTGCTCGTGCCGGGCGGCGCGATCAGCGGAGGCGCTTTTAAGAATAACTCCAATCTGCTCGGACGAAGGCGGGAGATCGAGGAGCTGGAACAGAAGATGAGGGCGGCGAAGGAGAGGCTGGACGCCGCAAACGCGGATATCGAGAATATCAAAGCCGAGCGCAATCATGTCAGAAAGATGATCGAGGAGGAGAAAGCTGTACTGCAGGAGCTGTTCATCAGGCAGAACACAGCCAGGATGAACGTTGTGACTGCCGAGGAGCGAAAAAATGAGGCGGAGCAGGGCTTTGGGACACTGCAGGAAGAGCAGCAGGATATCGAGCGGAAAGTGGCGCAGATCCATGCGGACAAGGAGCAGACACTCAATGACCTGAAAGCGTCAGAGGAGCACGAAAAGATCTTGGAACAGAATATCGCGGTGTTCCAGAAGGAGCTCGAGACGTATCGTATCGAGGAGTCCAGCAAGACCGGGATGGTCGGGGAACGGGATGTCGAGTACGAAAAAATGCTTCAGAAACAGGAGTTTGAGCAGACGAACCTGAACCGTATCGAGGGAGAGCTGGTGCGCAGCCAGGATGAACTGAGAGAGGTACAGACCAGCCTCGACAGCTGCCTGGAGGAGATCGAGAACAGACAGCGCAGTATCGAGGAGATCGAGCGGACGATCAGCGAATCACATACCACGCAATCCGAGGCGGAGACTGCGCTTAGGGAGCGTCAGAAGACAAAGGAAGAACTGTCGCAGAAGCAAAAGAATTTCTTTAGGACAAGAGAGGAGATGTCCGAGAAGAAAAATGCGCTGGACAAGGAAGTGTACCGACTGAACGCCCAGCGGGAAAAGCTGGAGGAGACAGTCGAGAACCAGATCAATTACATGTGGAACGAGTATGAGATCACGCTGAACAACGCGGCTTCCATGCGGAACGAGGCGCTCAAAGATATTGCGGAGATGAAGCGGCAGATCGCTGCGATCAAGGACGAGATCAGGAAACTCGGCGATGTCAACGTCAATGCGATCGAGGACTACAGAGTCCTCATGGAGCGGTATACTTTTATGAAAAACCAGCACGATGATCTGATCGAGGCAGAGAAGACGCTGGAGGGTATCATCGAAGAGCTGGACACTGCGATGCGCAGGCAGTTCGCGGAGAAGTTCGAGGAGATCAAGCGCGAGTTTGACAAGGTGTTCAAGGAGCTTTTTGGCGGGGGCAAGGGCACGCTGGATCTGATCGAGGATGAGGACATTCTCGAGGCGGGGATCCGCATCATAGCACAGCCGCCAGGGAAAAAGCTGCAGAATATGATGCAGCTCTCCGGCGGCGAGAAGTCGTTCACGGCGATCGCCCTGCTTTTTGCCATCCAGAACCTGAAACCGTCGCCGTTCTGTCTGCTGGATGAGATCGAGGCGGCACTTGACGAGGGGAACGTGAGCCGGTTCGCAAAGTACCTGAACAAGCTGACCAAGGGGACACAGTTTATCGTGATCACACACAGGCGCGGCACGATGGAGCAGGCAGACAGACTGTACGGTATCACAATGCAGGAAAAAGGCGTATCAACCCTTGTGAGTGTCAACCTGGTCGACAGCGAGGTGGACAAGTGGAGCCAGGACGAGAAGGAAAAGAAGGAGGCATAGGATCATATGGCAGGGGGGAAGAAAGGATTTTTCAGCCGCTTGAAAGAGGGCTTAAATAAGACAAGAGACAATATCGTGGCGGGGATCGACGCGGTGTTTTACGGTGCATCTGAGATCGATGATGATTTCTACGAGGAGCTTGAGGAGATCCTGATCATGGGGGATATCGGTGTCAACGCGACGAATGATATCATTGAGCGCATGAAGGACGAAGTGAAGAAGCGTCATCTCCGCCATCCTTCGGAGTGCAAGGAACTGTTGGTCGAGAGCATCAAGGAACAGATGTCTGTGGGCGAGACGGCGTATGACTTTGAGAAGAAGCAGTCTGTCATATTTGTGATCGGCGTCAACGGCGTCGGAAAGACCACGTCTGTCGGCAAGCTTGCAAGTATCTTGAAGGGGCAGGGAAAGAAAGTGCTGATCGCCGCCGCAGATACGTTCCGCGCCGCGGCAGGGGACCAGCTCGCGGAGTGGGCGCACCGCGCGGGCGTCGATATGATCGGCGGCGCAGACGGCGCGGATCCGGCGTCCGTGATATATGATGCCGTCAACGCTGCAAAGGCGAGGAAGGCCGATATACTGATCTGTGACACGGCAGGGCGTCTCCACAACAAAAAGAACCTTATGGAAGAGCTCAAGAAGATGAACCGCATCATAGACAGGGAGTTTCCGGATGCGCACAGGGAGAACCTGATCGTGCTCGACGGGACGACGGGGCAGAACGCGCTCTCACAGGCGAGAGAGTTTGGCGAAGTGGCAAACCTGACTGGCGTCATTCTCACCAAGATGGACGGCACGGCAAAGGGCGGGATCGCGGTGGCGATCCAGTCAGAGCTGAATGTGCCGGTGAAATACATCGGCGTGGGCGAGACGATCGAGGATCTGCAGAAGTTTCATTCGGAGGAGTTTGTGAATGCGCTGTTTGATGTGAAGACGGAGAAAAGTGCGGAGTCTGAGCGCGCAGATGAAGCATATGTAGATGAAGAGAACACCGATAAGACGTATGAAAATGAGGAGCACGCAGACAAAGCGTATGCAGATGAAGGAAATGCAGATAAGGAGGAAGCGGATAAAGAGGATGTGGATATAGAGCAGACAAGTCTGACTGCGGATGCGCCCGGCGAAGGTGCAGCAGCAGACTCCTATGGGAGCGGAGAGGAGACACAGCCGGAGACTTTTGGAGACAGTGCGGCGAAAAATGACAGCAGTGTCATGGAAAACAATGACGCGGGCGACAGCGTCGCATGGAATTCAGGAGAGACGGACCAGGAAACGGTAGATCCTGACGGTACAGACTCCGACGCGGAGGACGCCGGAAAGTCCAAAAAGAAAAAGTGGTTTTTCTGGAAATAAGATTCTGAGGATAAGATATTGAAATCAAGACGCTGAAAAAGATACGGGGAGGAAAGAAAATATGTCAGATATGCTCACACTGGAAAAATTCGAGGAAGCATCAGAGCTCGTGAAGAAGGTCACGTCGGAGACAAAGCTGATCTACAGCGAGTACCTGAGCACCCAGACAGGAAACAAGGTTTATCTGAAACCTGAGAATATGCAGCTCACAGGAGCATATAAGCTCAGAGGGGCATATTATAAGATAAGCACGCTCTCGGACGAGGAGCGCGAGAAGGGATTGATCACGGCGTCGGCGGGAAACCACGCGCAGGGTGTCGCTTACGCGGCGAAAAAGTACGGTGTGAAGGCAGTGATCGTGATGCCGACATCGACGCCGCTCATGAAGGTGAACCGCACGAAGGGATATGGTGCGGAGGTCATCCTGAAAGGAGATGTCTATGACGAGGCCTGCGAGTACGCCTATCAGCTGGCGGACGAGAAGGGCTATACCTTCATCCATCCGTTTGATGACCTGGCAGTTGCCACGGGGCAGGGAACGATCGCGATGGAGATCTTCAAGGAGCTTCCGCTGGTGGATATGATCCTCGTGCCGATCGGAGGGGGCGGACTTGCGACGGGAGTGTCGACGCTCGCGAAACTGCTCAATCCCAAGATCAAGGTGATCGGTGTGGAACCTGCAGGGGCAAACTGCATGCAGGAGTCACTGAAAGCAGGGGATGTTGTCACGCTTCCGGGTGTCAACACCATAGCCGACGGCACGGCAGTGAAAACGCCGGGAAAGAATATTTTCCCGTATATCAGGGACAATATAGATGAGATCATCACCGTGCCCGACGAGGAGCTGGTCGTATCTTTTCTCGATGTCGTGGAAAATCACAAGATGATCGTCGAGAACTCGGGGCTGCTCGCGGTGGCTGCGCTGCGCCACCTCGATGTCAGGAATAAGAGGATCGTATCGATACTGAGCGGCGGAAATATGGATATCATAACCATGTCGTCAGTGGTACAGCAGGGGCTGATCTTCAGGGACCGGATTTTTACGGTGTCTGTGCTGCTGCCTGACAAGCCGGGCGAGCTGGTGAAGGTGTCGGAGGTGATCGCGGCGCAGAGCGGCAATGTCATCAAGCTCGAGCACAACCAGTTTATCTCTATCAACAGAAGTGCGGCTGTGGAGCTTCGGATCACGCTTGAGACTTTCGGCACGGATCACAAGAACCAGATTGTCAAGGCATTGGAAGACAAGGGCTATCAGCCAAAACAGGTGCGGACAAATATATAGGACGGCTATGGAATAAAAGAAAGTAACAGCGAGGCGCTATGGAAAAAGAAGTTGCAAAAAAGGTGAAAAGTTATGTGATACTGACAGCGGCGGCAGTGATCTATGCCGCTGCGATCAGTCTGTTCCTGGATCCCAACAATATCGCTCCCGGGGGTGTGACGGGCATTTCCATTCTGGTAAACCGTTTTACAAAGATACCGACCGGTACAGTCAATATGCTCATCAACATCCCGATCGTCCTGCTGGGACTGTGGAAATTCGGATGGCGGTTTATCTTTTCGACGATGTATGTGCTGGCATTGATCACTGTTTTTATCAACACTTTTGCGGCGCACGGGGCAGTGACCAGCGATCTGCTGATCGCGTCGGTGCTCGGCGGGGCTTTGATCGGTGTGGCGCTTGCGCTGGTGTTTAAGGCTGGGGCGACCACCGGCGGGATCGATATCATCGTCAAGGTTGTCCGCACAAGGCGCAGGCACATCAAGACAAACATTTTATTCCTCGTCTTTGACAGCACGGTAATCCTTGCGTCGTGGCTCGTGTTTCAGGATCTGACGGTGGCATTTTATGCGGGGATTGCAGTGGCGACAGACTCGATCGTGATGGATAAGATCCTGTACGGATCCGACGAGGCAAAGCTGGTCTATGTCATAAGCACGAAACCGATGCAGGTGAAGCAGAGGCTCTTTGACGAGCTTGACACCACGGCGACGATCATCACGGCGAGAGGGGCATACACCAATGAACCCAAGGAAGTGCTGATGATCGTCACGAGAAAACAGATGTACCCCAGGCTTGAGGAGATCGTGAAGGATGAGGACACTTCCGCGTTCATGATCGTGTCCTCCGCGAGTGAGATCTTTGGTGAGGGGTACAAGGATATCACGATGGAAAAAATATGATCGACCATGCGATACATGAAAAAGACAGACGGGTTTACCTGTCTGTCTTTTTGCGCACGGCACCCATAGAAAATGTGCCGGTAAAAACTGGCGGGTGTCATGTCCGGTTATTCATTTATTAACTTTTTTGGAATTTGTCCGTTCTAAGAGATAGTCAATGCTCACATGATGAAAGTCAGCGATCGCAATTAGAACACTTGTGGGAATATCCCGAGTGCCGTTCTCATAGTGGGAGTACGCGCGCTGGGACAGGTTCAGATGCTGGCTGATCTCGGTCTGAGTCAGATCAGCATCTTCTCGCAGATTCTTGATCCTGTAATATATGGGGATCCCTCCTTTGATTAAAGTATGATTTCATATAGAACTATTAAGACAATATCTGAATAGCTACTTTCATATTAATGTTGGCCAAATTATTCTATTGACTTTTAGAACGTTTTGGGCTAAAGTGGTTATGGGATTAAGTATAGGAAACGTAGAAAGGAATTGCTGAAAAATGAAAAAGACCATGAAAGCATTCAGATTCATATATTTTTTTGTCTGTTTTTTTATCCTGCTGGGGAACACCTCTTTTGCGTATATCGATCCGTCGGCAGTGACGTATGTGATCCAGGCGGTTGCGGGGGCAGCGATCGCAGTGGGGGCAGCGTGCACGGTCTACAGGCACAAGATCATGAAGTTTTTCCGCACCTGGAAAAAGAAGCGCGCGCGAAAGAAACATCAGTCCGCGGAACAAGAATAGCGGAATACGGAGAACAGTGACATTATGAATGAAACAGTATCAATCCCCCAGCTGAGCTGGGGGAATAACAGATGCAA
>CAJUES010000087.1 GCA_910585765.1 uncultured Lachnospiraceae bacterium
TGCATGGACATCGGGGCATCTACAGGCGGTTTCACGGACTGTATGCTCCAAAACGGGGCGCGGAAAGTCTACGCTGTGGATGTGGGGCATGGCCAGCTGGCGTGGAAGCTCCGCAATGACGAGCGTGTCGTCTGCATGGAAAAGACGAATTTCCGCTACATGGTTCCGGAGGATATCGAGGACAGGCTGGATTTTGCGTCGGTCGATGTGTCCTTCATATCACTGGACAAGATACTCGGTCCTGCCCACCGCCTGCTGAAACCAAACGCACAGATGGTCTGTCTGATCAAACCGCAGTTTGAGGCAGGAAAAGAGAAGGTTGGAAAAAAGGGTGTCGTGAGGGATCCGCAGGTTCATACGGAAGTGATCCGGTCAGTGTTTATCATCGCGCTGGAAAGAGGTTTCAAGATACGATCGCTTGACTTTTCACCGATCAGGGGACCGGAGGGAAACATTGAGTATCTCATGCACCTGCTCAGGGTGGAGCCGGGAGAAGAGGATTTTGATGCCGCGGGACTGGTGGATGATTGTTATATGAGGCTCATCGGGGAGACGGTTTCGTCCGCGCACAAGGCATTGGATGTCTGAGAGACAGATACGGGGATTGCATGAAAACTTTTTATATATATACGAATCAGACAAAGGACGGCAAGGGCGAGATCACGCAGTATATACGGGATTACCTGAATCTGAAGGGGTGTCTTTGCAGCGGCAGGGTTGACGGGAAAGTCGAGGGGATGATCGTTCTGGGCGGTGACGGGACGATGCTCAGGGCTGCGCGGGAGTATGTCGCTTATCACATTCCGATGATCGGTGTGAATCTCGGCACTTTGGGCTACCTTGCGGAGGTGGACAGGGAGGATATCGAGTCGGCGCTTGACAGTCTGATCGCGGACCGGTATGAGATCGAGCCGCGCATGATGCTGTGCGGCATCCCGGTGATCGCCGGTGTCAGCGCCAACCCGCAGACGGCATTGAACGACATCGTGATCAACAGAAAGGGCGCACTGCATGTCATAAAATTCAATATCTATGTCAACGGGCGTCTGCTCAGTACATACAGCGCCGACGGCATGATCATCTCCACGCCGACGGGCTCGACGGCGTATAACCTGTCAGCCGGAGGACCGATCGTGGAGCCGAGGGCGAGGCTGATCATGATGACACCCGTCTGTTCCCACACGCTGGTGAACAACAGGACGATCATCCTCGCGGAGGATGACGTCATAGATATCGAGATCGGACAGTATAAGCCGGGAGAAAAGCAGGAAGTGGACGCCAGCTTTGACGGCAGGTGTCCTGTCAATCTCAATGAGGGGGACAAGATCCGGATCATCCGCTCTGACAAGGTGACAAAGATCATCAAACTCAGCGAGGGGAGTTTTCTGGATACATTACACAAAAAAATGCGGGCTTTTTGAGCGGCGTGACAGGCTGGCTGCAAAGGCTCCGGGTTAGGTGCGGATAATCTGTGAAAGGCATGGTATCGGATGCGATGAAGAGAGAGAGACATGAGGTCGTGGTAGAACTGATCAACAAGTATGATATTGAGACGCAGGAGGAGCTGGCAGCGTACCTGCGCAAGGAAGGCTTTGAGGTGACACAGGCAACGGTGTCGAGGGATATCCGGGAACTGCATCTGTCCAAGATAGCGGCGGGAAACGGCAGGCAGAAATATATCATCCTGCAGGATGAGGCTGCGCGGCTGGGCGACAAATATATCCGCGTGTTCCGGGATGGTTTTGTCTCGATGAACATGGCGCAGAACATACTGGTGATCAAGACTGTGCAGGGGATGGCGATGGCAGTCGCGGCATCGGTGGATGCCATGCGGTTTCCGGAGATCATCGGCTGCATAGCAGGGGACGACACGATATTTGCCGCTGTCAAGTCAGTGGAGGAGACCAGGGCTGTGATGGAAAAGTTGGATGAAATTATAAAGGGTTAGGTACTGAAAATGTTAATTAGCTTGCATGTAAAAAATCTGGCTCTGATCTCAGAGACAGAGGTCAATTTTGGGGGAGGACTGAATATCCTGAGCGGGGAGACCGGAGCCGGCAAATCGATCATCATCGGCTCGATCAATCTCGCACTGGGGGCGAGAGCGGACAAGGATATGATAAGGACAGGCGCCGACTATGCGCTTGTGGAGCTGGTCTTCCAGGTGACAGACACGACGATGCTGCAGGAGATCAAGGCGCTTGAGATCCCTGTGGAGGAGGACGGCGTCATCATTATACAGAGAAAGATCCAGCCCAGCCGCAACCTGTTCAGGATATGCGGGGAGACCGTCACGGCGAAACAGATCAAGGCGCTTTCCGAGCTTTTGATCGACATTCACGGCCAGCATGAGCACCAGTCGCTCCTGTACAAGAAAAATCATATGGAGATCCTCGATTCCTTTGCAGGGGAAGCGCTTGCCGCGGTCAAGGAGGAACTCCGGGAGAGCTATCAGCTGTATACGCAGCTCAAGAGGGAGCTTGCGGTGTTCTGCGCAGATGACGGGGCGAAGGCGAAGGAACTCTCCCTTGCGGAGTTCGAGTATCAGGAGATCGAGGAAGCCGGGCTGACAGCGGGCGAGGACGAGGAGATCGAGCGCGATTACCGGAGAATGGCAAACAGCAGGCAGATCGTCGAGGCGGCAGACAAGGCGTACCAGCTCACCGGAAACGGTGAACAGTCGGCGGCGGACGCTGTCGGCTATGCGGTGCGCGAACTGCGCAGCGTGGAGGGCTACGATGACAGGGCGCAGGAGCTTGCCGATGAGCTTGAGAACATTGACGCCCTGCTCAGTGATTTCAACCGGGAGATCGCCGAGTACATGTCGGATATGGAGTTTGACGGGGAGCGGTTCAGCCGGATGGAGGAGAGGCTGAACCTGCTGAACCACCTGAAACTCAAATACGGGAGCAGCATCCAGGCGGTGCTGCAGTATCAGGCAGAGCTTGGAGAGCGGATAGACAAACTCAGGAATGCGGATGTATACAAAGAGCAGCTGGAGACGAAGATCGCGGAGATCCAGACAAGATTGAAGAGCCTGTGCCAGAAGGCATCCAGGATCCGCAGCAAGGAGGCTGCAAAGCTCGAGAAGGATATGATCGCGGCGCTGACAGACCTGAACTTCCTGGATGTGAAGTTTGAGATACAGGTGCGGAAGAAGGAGGAAGTGGCTTCCAACGGATATGACGATGTGGAGTTCATGATCTCGACGAATCCGGGTGAGCCGCTGAAAAGTCTCGGCAATGTGGCGAGCGGCGGCGAGCTCTCGAGGATCATGCTCGCGATCAAGACAGTCCTCGCGTCGAGGGACCGGATACCGACCATGATCTTTGACGAGATCGACACGGGTATCAGCGGAAAGACGGCGTGGAAGGTGTCGGAGAAGCTCGGGCACCTGTCGCGGAGTCACCAGATCATCTGTATCACGCATCTGCCCCAGATCGCAGCCATGGCAGACGATCACTATAAGATCGCAAAACAGGCTGTGGACAACAAGACCGTCACGGACATCGTGCAGCTGAATGAGGCGGAGACGGTCGATGAGCTTGCGCGGATGCTTGGCAGCGACAAGATCACGGAGACGGTGCGCGAGAATGCGAGAGAGCTGATCGTGACCGCACAGGGGAAGAAGGCGCCGCTGAAAAGATCGGAATAAAATGAAAGAATATTATTGTGTAAAAATGTAAAATAATATTGAAATTGACTCAAATGGGGACTATACTATAAATATACCCAAATTGGAAAGACTTTCGGAAATCCATTTGGTGAAATGTTACAATGAACTTAGGTCAGGTAGGAGGTATACAGATGGATTTAAGAGAGTTTATGGATATGAAGAAGCTGCAGAAGATACAGGATGACTTTTCAAATGCGACAGGACTTGCAGCCATAGCAGTTGGTAAGGATGGGGAATACCTGACGGAGGGAAGCAATTTCACAGAGTTCTGTATGAAATACACGCGCGGATCGACCGAGGGAAACCGGCGCTGCATCAAGTGTGACAATGAGTGCAAGGGAACCTATTTTTGCCATGCGGGGCTGATGGACTTCTCCGTGGACATCATAGTGAACGGGGAGCGGATGGGAGCCGTCATAGGGGGACAGGTGCTTCCGAATGAGCCTGACGAGGAGAAGTTCAGGCAGACGGCAAAGGAGCTTGGCATCGAACCCGACAGCTACATACAGGCGCTCAGGAAAGTGCCTGTGAGCACGGAGAAGAAGATACGTGCCTCCGCGGAACTGCTGGGTGTCATCGTGAACCAGCTGGTGAATCTTGAGTTCTTCAAGTACAACAATGCGGGAAAGCTGGATTCCGTGAAGGATAATATCAAGCAGTCAGGGGAACTGGTGCAGACTATCAACGAGAAAACGGGCTATCTGAAAGGGATCGCCAAAAAACAGACGATCCTGTCCTTGAATGCCACGATCGAGGCAGCCAGAAGCGGAGAGGCAGGGGTTGGATTTGCGGTGGTGGCAAAGAGCATGCAGGATCTGTCCAACCAGTCGGCAGGGATATACAATGACATAGAGAAATCCGTGGAGCAGATCACACAGCTGATCAACTCGATGACTTCTCTGTTTGACGAGTAGATCATATTTTTAGAAATGTTTATTGAATCGAGTAGGGGGGTATCGGAAAAAGATACCCCCTTTTTAACTGTCCTAAAAGCCTTCCACAGCAAAGCGGACTGCATTTACAGGAACGTTGAACTCGCTGCTGTAAACCCTTCCTTTCGAGAGGGAGCTGCAGTAGAGATGGACTTTTGACAGTACATTCCCCGCGGCGTCGTAGAAATAGCCGTAGCATCCCCACTTGGAGAACGCGTCGTCTTTGTAGGAGACGCACTTATACTCGAGCCTGAGTATGGACTGATAGTCATTGAAATCAGCGTATTTGAAATCATATGGCATAAATGAATAGCCAGCCAGCGCGCAGTAGTTGTCATGGTTGGTTCCTAATCTGGAAGGGATCTCCATGACCAGCGGCGATGCATTGATGGTTACATATGCCACGATTGCAGGATCATCAACATTGTATACGGCTGCGACAGTCGTGCCGCCGCTTGCGAAATCTACCTGGTATGCGGCTGCGTTGGCGGCATAGGCAATGGGGGTGACGGTCGCGACATTCGGATCGGCGACGACACAGGCAAGCCTGGACGCATCGAGACCGTCTCCGAGCACTGCCGTGAAAGACGCGGAGGTGCCTGCCGGGATCGTGATGCTGTCCGTGGACAGGATCAGGCCGTTTCCGACGCTCTCCTTTGCCGCGGCAGGGAGGGCGGGAGCGGCGGACATCACAGACAATGCCAGTGCGCCCGTCAACAGGGAACATATCAATTTTTTCATCAGATTTTTCATATCGTATCTCCTTTGACTAAAAATATGCTGGTATATCTGCTATTATAATAATAAACATATGGTGATGACAAGTAGTTGCGGGAAAAGTTAAAATTAAAATTCAATTAAAAATCGCAAATGCTCTTTTATTCTGCGCTGATTATGTATAAAATAGCATATGTGAAAAAAGATTGGACAGCGTAATTTTATATCGGATGAACGGGAGAGAAGAATCATGAAAAACAGACAAAAAAGATCAGCTTTGTTTTTATGCGTGGTGCTGTCGGCGTCCGCCCTTTGGGGATGCGGGCAGGCACCGGAGGCGGAGACAGTGGATGATGTGACGGTTGTCGAGACGGCGAATCCTGAGGTAGGGGAGCTGAGGCTCAGCGCCGATTTTATAGCCACGATCAACCCTGACGAGTCCGTGTACGTGATTCCCAAGGCTACGGCGGAGGTGCTTGAAGTCAGAGTGCAGGCTGGCGATGTCGTTGAGGAGGGGGAGGTTCTCGCTGTGCTTGACGATACCATGGCGCAGCTTTCGATGCGCAACGCGCAGACGGCGGCAAAAAATGCGCAGCTCGGACTCAACAGCGCGCAGCTTGCCTACGATCTGCAGTACGGGGAAGGCGCGACAACGCTGAATGATATGCAGTCAGATAACACCGTCTCACAGGCGGAGGAGGGTGTCAATCAGCTGCAGGAGAATCTGGTGGATGCCATGAACGATCTGCAGAAGACGAAGGATCAGCTAAAGGACAAGGAGAAAGAGCTGGCGGATCTGAAAGTGAAGTATGATTTTAGAGAGAGTGTCAATGAGATCAGGGATTACGCGGACACTTTCGACAAGAGCACGGCGGAGGGGATGATCGACTATCTTTCCAACCTGCAGCGCTATCAGACAGCCGCCCAGGAAGTAGGGGCTGTGGAGGGGGCGATCGCGCAGTACAAATCAGCGATCGACCAGTATGAGGAGGCTGTCGAGACATTGCAGGACAACATTGACACCGCGTATGACTCCTACAGCCAGGCAGTGACAGCCAACAACATCAGCAACGGCGAGATCCTCGAGGGACAGAAAAAAGCGTCGCAGAACAGCATCTCGCAGGCGCAGGTAGGCATCTCGCAGGCGCAGCTTGGGATCGAACAGGCGCAGGAAAGTCTCGAGACATACATAATCACGGCGTCGATCTCCGGCGTCATAGAGACGGTGAACCTGAAGGAGCATGATTTTGCCACATCGAGCAATCCGGCATTTGTCATCTCAAACAAGGACACGATGGTTGCCACCTATTACGTCAGCGAGGATGTGCGGAACACCTTTTCTGTCGGGCAGAAGATCGCGCTCGAGAAGGACGGCAGACTTTATGACGGTGAAGTGATCGAGATAGGAGGCGCGATCGATGCGGCGACAGGGCTCTTTAAGATCAAGGCGGCTGTCAAGGGTGATACCACAAGCCTGCTGTCCGGCACGAAAGCCACGGTCAAAACAGATACATATCATGTGAAGAATGCGGTCATCATACCGTATGATGCGGTGTACTATGACGGGACACAGGCGTATGTATACACGGTGGTGGACGGGAAGGCGAAGAGAACAGAGGTGTCGACAGGGCTTTACGATGTCGACAGCATTGTGATCACGGAGGGGCTCACCAGGGAGGACACGATCATCACGACGTGGTCAGCCCAGCTGCGCGACGGCGTGAAGATTTCCGTGCCCTTGGACAGCGCGAGTACTGAAAATAGTGAGAACAATGAGAACAATGAAAACAGTGAAAATACTGAATATACTGAAAATAGCACACAGGAATAGGAGGGCATAGGCTATGAGTTCCTTAACCAGGCTGGCCCTTAAAAGGCCCGTTTCGTCACTGTTGATCGTGCTGGCACTGTTAGTATTTGGCATCGGTTCCGTCTTTGGTTTCAAGATGGAGCTGACACCTGATATGGAAATGCCCATGCTGTTCGTGCAGACGATCTACCAGGGCGGTGATCCGGCAACGACTGAGGAGCTGGTGACAAAGATCATAGAGGACGCAGGCAAAACACTGTCAGGCGTGGAATCCGTGACATCGCAGACAACCGAATATATATCATTTGTCATGTTTTCGTACGAATACGGTATCGATATAGATGAGGCGTACGCGGATCTCAGAAGCGCGCTCGACACGGCATCCCTGCAGCTGCCCGATGATGCGCAGGATCCCGTCATCTATGAGATGGATATGAATGCGCAGGATATGATGACATTGTCCGTCACCTCTACAGGTGATACAGATGTGCTGGCATTTGTGGAGGATGAGCTCCGCCCAGAGCTGGAGAGACTCTCTGATGTCGCACAGATCACGGTATCGGGCGGTGAGCAGGACTATATCAGGATACAGCTCCACAGGGACAAGATGCAGCAGTACGGTGTGACCATGGCAAATGTGAGGAGCTATATTGCGGCGACGGATTTTACGGTTCCGATCGGCAGCGTCGACCAGGGTGCGCAGAGTATCAGCACATCTGCCTCGTCAAAGCCGGCAAACCTTATGGATCTGCAGAACGTGCCGATCATAACGGCGCGGGGCACGACGATCGCGCTCTCGGACATCGCTACGGTGTCCATGTCCGCCAGGGCAAACAGCAGTATCAGCCGCTATAATGGGCAGGACAGCATCAGCATCGGCATCGCCAAAGTGCAGAGCGAAGGCACTGTCGATGTTTCCAACCATGTGAAGTCGCTGGTCGAGCGTGTGGCGGCAAAAAACTCGGCGATCCAGATCTCTGTGGCGTACGATGCGGCGGACAGCATAAAGTCTTCGCTGAGTTCGGTTGCGGAGACGCTTGTGCTGGGTGTTCTGTTTTCCATGCTGGTGCTCTTTATCTTTTTCGGCGATTTTAAAGCGAGCCTGATCGTCGGCAGCTCCATGCCGATCTCGCTGCTCGCGACGCTCATATTCATGAGTTTTGCCGGATTCTCATTGAACGTTGTCACAATGGGAGCGCTTGTCATAGCGATCGGTATGATGGTCGATGCATCGATCGTCGTCCTGGAGAGCTGTTTCCGGCTGAAAGACGAGAAACCGGATTACAAAGATGCGGCGATGGTCGGCACGAAGGTTGTGGCATCGTCGGTGTCCGCGTCGACGATCACAACGGTGGTGGTGTACCTGCCGCTCGCAACCATGAAGGGACTTGCAGGCCAGCTCTTTTCGCAGCTCGGATATACGATCATCTTTGCCATGTTGTCGTCGCTGATCGTGGCGATCACGCTGATCCCGATCTTTTTCTGGAAATACAGGCCGAAGGAGAAGAAGGATACGCTGGCAAATCAGATCGTGGGCAAGATAGGAAATGGCTACAAGACGCTGCTAAAGCACATCATGCTGAAGAAAAAGACGGTCATGCTGGTCGCGGTAGGGCTGTTGGCGCTGGCATTTGCGCTCGCGGGGCAGCTCGACCAGGAGCTGATGTCGGCGACGGGTATTGACAACATGAGTATTTCCATAGAGCAGCGCGCGGGAACGAGGCTCGAGGTGATGGATGAGAATATCCGGTTCATCGAGCAGATGATCATCGATGACACGGATTTTGCCGGCTGTAATCTGACGATCAGCGGCTCCTCCGCGACGATCACCGCGTACCCCTCGGAAACCTGCGAAAAGAGTATCAATCAATTGGTGGATATATACAATGAGAAACTGCTCGACAGCGTGAACATGAGTGTGATCGTCTCGGCGGGAGGAAGCGGGATGACCTCCATGATGAGCGTTATGTCGAGCACGGAAGTTGACCTGGTCGGCGATAATATCGAGGATCTGAGGACTGCCGCAAGACAGGTCGACACGATCCTGATGGACATTCCCGGAATCATCAAGACTTCGAGCAACCTGACATCGGATGCCGCGCAGGCGAAAATACAGATCGATCCTTTGAAGTGCATGAATGTGGGATTGACGGCAGTGCAGGTGGCCGGCGAGATGTACAATGCCAGCAGCGGCATCGAGGTCATGGACATGACGATCGGCACGGAGGAGTACTCGGTGAGAATGGAATATCCGGACGGAAGTTATGTGGATATGAACCAGCTGCTGAACTTGGAGATCGCCACACCGACAGGCAGTACCATCACAGTGGGGGACGTGGCGGAGGCGGTGTATTCCGATGTGCCCAACACGCTTATGAGAGAGGACGGCAAATACCAGGTTGCGATCACTGCATACACGACGGACGCCATGAAGTATACGGCAAAGGAGACCATCGTGGCGGCGGTGGAGGCGGCAGAGCTGCGCGGAGAGTTCCCGGAAGGCGTGAGTCAGACGCAGAATATGATGGATGAGATGCTGACGGAGGAGTTTACGGCTATCGGGAAAGCGATCTTTACAGCGGTTTTTCTGATCTTCCTGGTCATGGCAATGCAGTTTGAGTCGCCGGTATTTTCACTCATGGTCATGCTCAGTATTCCGTTCAGTCTGATCGGATCCTTCTTTCTGCTGTTCATCACGGGTTCGACGCTGAACATGACCTCGCTGATGGGTGTGCTGATGCTGGTGGGGATCGTGGTAAATAATGGGATCCTGTACGTTGATACGACGAACCAGCTAAAGGAGGAAATGCCGCTGAACGATGCGCTGATGGAGAGCGGGCGCCTGCGCCTCAGGCCGATCCTGATGACGACATTGACGACGATCCTGTCGATGATACCGATGATATTCGCACAGAACGAAAACGCAGCGATGATGAAGGGCATGTCCCTGATCATAATCGGCGGTCTGGTCACTTCCACGCTGTTGATCCTGCTGCTGCTGCCGAGCTTCTATCTGCTGATGAGCAAGCAGGGCAGAAGGGAAGCGAAGGAACGCAGGCAGATGAAACGCCAGAAAAAACTGGCTGAAAAGGATCTGTAAAAACAGGCACTGATATTTTTGTTGAAAAAATGTCAGTGTCGTTTATTTTATAAAAAAATCCATATACTACAATCAGTCAAAAGTATGCAATGATCAACTTAGTAAGGTAGTGAATGGATGAGAGCAGAGAATATGAAACATACTGCGCTGAGCAGACGGATAAAATATCTCTTATTTTTATATGTTTTTCTGGGGTTTGCGATCGGGCTGTTCTGCTGGGCGACCTACGCGTATTACCAGAGCACTGTGCCGAGTACGATCAGTATCAAGGCGGGAACGAGCGAGGAGTTCAATCTGCGCATTCCGGCGTCAGGGATCCTGAGCACGGATTCCGACACCGTGCTGGCGCTCAACCAGCCGCTGACGATCGTGGCGGGGGACACGTCAAGCTCCTACCAGATGCGGCTGAAACTTTTTGGCTTTGTGCCGCTCAAGGATGTCGATATACAGGTCATAGAGAACACGACGCTGACACCGGTGGGCAGACCGATCGGTATCTATGTCAGGACACAGGGAGTGCTGGTGGTGGATACGGGGGGTTTTGAAGGGGCAAACGGGGACAAGCACGCACCCTCCGAGTACAAGCTGCAGGCGGGCGACTACCTGACTGCGATGGATGGCGTGGCGATCAGTGACAAGAAGCAGGTCAGGGAGTATGTGGAGAGCGGGAACGGGGCGGAGATCATTTTCCAGGTCTCGAGAAAGGACGAGCTGATCCAGGTAAAGATCAAGCCGGAGACGGATGTCAACAATGTCTACAAGATGGGGGCGTGGCTGCGGGACAGCGCACAGGGGATAGGGACAATGACATATATAGACAGCCAGAACCAGTTTGGTGCGCTGGGACATGGCATAAACGACATGGACACGGGAGAACTTTTGAAACTTGGAACCGGACTGCTGTACCACACAGAGAT
>CAJUES010000088.1 GCA_910585765.1 uncultured Lachnospiraceae bacterium
TCATCATGGCAAAAGTCCGGGCCAACGAGAACACGGCCACCACCCGCAACACAGGCGAAGCTCGGTTCTATCTCCCGACAGAAATCTTCCTGCCGCTGTGTGATACCCCCCACCTGGTCAGTTTCCCCTTTGATGTGAAAGAGGGAACGGAAACGGAAATGGCAGAGTTTTTGAACAACTATATCGACAGTGTGGAGCCAAGTATGGATTTTGAATCCAAGGCGACCTATACCAGCTCCTTTGACGACCTTACTTCCCTTATCATCACCATCGGCGGGGCGTTGAGTATCATCATCGGAATTATCGGCATCGCAAACTTTGTCAACTCCATCCTGACAAGCGTTATCACCCGAAAAAAAGAATTTGCCATGCTGCAAAGCATTGGCATGACCGGCAAGCAGCTAAAGCGTATGCTCTCCTTTGAGGGGCTGTATTACGCGGTGGGAACGATCATCACATCAGCCGTCCTTGGCGTTCTGTTTTCTGTGGCAGTCGTAAGAGGAATTTCCAGCGGGATTTGGTTCTTCACCTATCGCTTTGTTATGTGGCCTATGCTGATGATTTACCCGTTTCTGATTCTCCTGACTGTGGCAATACCGGCGCTGCTGTACCGGCTAATTGCTAAAGTCAGCATCATAGAGCGGCTGCGGCAGTGATAAAAAAGCAAAGTATATGGAAATCATGTAGCCGTTTACAGATTCCGCTCCAGGAAAGACAGCATGTCAAGGCTCCACTGCCAGGCTGAATTGTCATAGGCAAGTCCGCAGCCGTGCCCCCCGGATGGATAGTAGCGGCATTCGTGTGTGATTCCCAGTTCTTTCAGCTTTGCCTCGAGCCTTTCTGTATTTTCGCAGGGAACGGTTCCGTCATCCCTGCATGCCCACGCAAATGTTGGCGGATAATCCGTGTGGATCAGGTTTTCAACAGAGAGTTCATGGCGCAGCGTCTCGTCGTCCTTTCCGATCAATGCCAGGGCACTGCCCTCATGTGCGATATCTTTCTCAAGGCTGATGACGGGGTAGCCCAGGACAACTGCATTTGGTCTGGCTTCCGGCATCAGTGTCCTGTAGAGTGCCGCTGTCGATGCGCACAGATGGCCTCCGGCTGAAAATCCGATGATGCCGATTCGGTCAGGATCAACGTGATATTTTGCGGCGTTATCCCTGACGTACCGGATCGTTTCCAACAGATCCAGCTGCGGCTCCGGATAGCGTGATGGCGCTATCTTGTAGCGGAGCATGAACGATACATATCCTCTCTTCTCGGCTATGATCTGAATGGGTGTACCCTCATTCTGAAAGCTGACAAACTCGTATCCGCCGCCGGGACAGATGATCAGTGCAGGTCCTGGCGGGGTATCTTCCGTCCGGGGCGGCGGTGTGATGACAAAGGACTGGTTCGGATCCAGCAGATCCGCGTCCTCACAGGGCTCCCAGGCATTCCAGTCACGCAGATGCAGGCATTGTCTTTTTCCCGATTGCAGATCCAGTACCAGATTTGCCATGTCGACGATCTGTTCCGTCAATCCCTGCAGGTTACCGCCCCACGGTGCCTGTCCCCTGAAAGCGGCAAGACGCAATGGCTGATCCCACGAATCCTCGGGAAAACAGTCGAGCTGCCCCTCCAGGAACAGGGAATGAAACCATTTTTTCATTCCCGGAACGGACATAATGTCGGTTAACGTATCAAAAGTTGAAAACATACATAGAACTCCCTTCCAATATGATTTATTGCCGGTTCTATTATATCGCAATGATGTTGCGGATGGAATAGAGTTTGATAAAAATTGTGTCAGAATTAGTTGGGGCGTGAGCAGTAACGGGATAGGTGCGTAGCCGCCTGCAACATTTTTGCAGGATAGCAGTTTTTGAGTAGCTTTTCACCCAGAGCGGGCATACAATGAAAAAGTATCGATATAAAGATCTGTAGGTTAGCACTATGTTTTGAGGAAAGGAAAGCGTTATGAAGACACAATACCGCAATGTATTTGCAGAGATCGGAATCGAGCAGGCGCAGATAAAAGCGCGTCTCGAGGAGATCAGAGATTTTTATTTTTATGGAAAAGAGGACGAGCGCGTCTACTATCCGGTGGGCGACGACATGGCGTACATCATGGACACGGGCAACAATGATGCCCGTACGGAGGGGATGTCATACGGCATGATGATCTGTGTGCAGCTCGACATGCGCGAGGAGTTTGACCGGCTCTGGAAGTGGGCAAAGACGTATATGTGGATGGCGGACGGTTTCCACGAGGGGTATTTTGCGTGGTCCTGCGCGACGGACGGCACGAAAAATGCGGACAGCCCGGCACCGGACGGAGAGGAGTTCTTCGCGATGGCGCTCTTCTTCGCATCGAACAGATGGGGGGACGGGGAAGGTATTTTCAACTATTCCCACGAGGCGCGAGAGATCCTGCGGGCGTGTCTGCACAAAGGGGAGAACGGCAGGGCCGGCGTGCCGATGTGGAACAGGGACAATTATCAGATACTGTTCGTGCCGGGGGTCGATTTCACGGATCCGTCTTATCATCTGCCTCATTTTTATGAGCTGTTCGCGCTGTGGGCGTATGAGGAGGACAGGGCATTCTGGGAGCGTGCGGCGGTCGAGAGCCGTCGGTATCTGGCGAAGGCATGTCATGAGAAGACCGGATTTTCTGCGGAGTACGCCGAGTTTGACGGAAGCCCGTTTCGCAGGGAGCTGCCATGGACGCAGGATCGGCACGACTGGTTCTACAGTGACTCGTACCGCACGGTGGCAAATATCGGACTGGACTATGAGTGGTTCGGAAAGGATGAGGGACAGTGCCATGCGGCGCAGGCGATCCAGGCGTTTCTGCTTGAGGCCGGCAGAGAAGATACATACCACGTCTATGAGACAGACGGGAGCATAGCGCAGGAGCGGGCGCTCCACCCGGTGGCGATCCCGGCGACTGTGGCGATGTCGACGCTTGCTGCCACCACGGAGTGCAGCAGGGAGTGGGTGGAGCGTTTCTGGAAGATGCCCATGCGCACAGGCGAGCGGCGCTACTATGACAATTGCCTGTATTTCTTTGCCTTTCTGGCACTGAGCGGGAATTACAGGATCTGGTGATCGGGGTCATTGCAGGTCTTTCCTGAATCTTCCGGGCGTAGTGTCAGTGTTTTTGCGGAACTGGCGGCAGAAGTGTTCGATGTTTTTGTAGCCGCACTGTTCTGCGATCTCTGCGATGCTCTGCTCTGTGTATGCGAGCAGATCTTTTGCCTTGCGGAGACGAAAGTCGATCACGTCGTCCATACAGGATATACCAAACTGCTGTTTGTAGAGCAGCTGCAGATGCCCGGGGCTGATATGCAGCTGCTCTGCCATTTTGCGGATGGTCCACGGAAGCTCCGGGGTGTTGGATATCTGGCGGCGCAGCATCAGGAGGTCATGGTCGCGCGAGGACACGGCGTGGTGCAGTGCATCATCGCGCAGTTTCAGGAACAGGATGCGCAGCAGCTGGGCAATGACTGCGTTGTCATTGCCGTCTGACTGGTCTGTGCAGGCCTCCGCCCTGGCGTGGTTGCAGGAGCGGGAAGCGCCTGTCCACAGGGAGGTCTCCCAGGTGAGCAGCTGCATGAGGTTGTGGCAGTATTCCGGGTCAGAGATCGGAAAGGGGCGGTTGGTCTGGGGAAAGCTTTTCACGAAAGTCTCGTCCGACGAAAAGCGCACCCAGTCATCGCTGTAGCTGTCTGTGCTGGCGCTGTACCAGATAGGCGTGCGGGGCGTGTAGAGCATGGCGCAGTGTGCGGGGTACTCCTCCGTTGTGCCGCCGATGCGGAAGCGCGCGGGCGTGTGGGTGATCAGAAGAAGGTGGCAGTTGTAACCTTCTGTGATATCAAACACGAAATCGCCGGCGTGCTCGGCATCGTAACCGGTAAAATAGATGTAATTCATATAAACTCCTCCATAAAAAAGATCAAAGTGGAAGCGATGGCGATCCCATTGCTGAAAATGTGGGAGATCGTGCTGATCATGCAGTTGCCGGATTTGCGATAAACGATCGCATAGAGTACACTGTCGATGAAGATTCCAGCCACATCATAAAGCACAAGACCAGCGTCTCCTGGCGCAATGTGACCAGCCGCAAAGACAATGGACGATACCGCGGCGCAGAGCCAGAACGGGAATATTTTCATGGCTTTTCCGACGAAAAATCCGCGGAACGCGATCTCTTCGCCCCATGCTGCAAGGATCACCTGACCGATCAGCAGCGGTATCTTATTGAAGGACAGCATGGAACTTGTCCGTCCCAGCACGTGGGAGACAAAAGCTCCGCCGAAGATCAGATCTCCCACAATAAGTGTCGCGATAGCGCTCACCGTCGGCAGCAGCGTCCAAAGCATCACGCCCGGTTTCCGGATATCCGCAGGGATCGTACTGAAACGCAGTCCCGAATCAGCGTCCCGTGTTTTTGCAGCGGCTTCTGTGATGAAGAAGAACGCGATACCGACAAACACGCCGTACCCGGCGATCTGTGTCGACGGTATCACTTTTGTCATAGTCAGCAGGATCATTGTGGTCAGACCGGCGACTGTGAGGACAGTGCTCCGGTCTGTCTTCGTTAAACTACGCATGTTATCTTACCTCCTGTATTGCGAGTACCGCACCTGTGTATACCCGCTTTAAATATGTCGATATAAGTTTTTCGTCATACGTCAGCGCGTTGTTGGCAGTGATGCTGGCATATCCGTGAACGAACATCGCAAGTATCATAAAGATTTCTTTTGTCTGACTTATGTTCAGCTTTGTTTCTTCCTGCACGGCGGAGATAACAGGTACAAGTTCCGGGGAGCCGATCATTGCAAGGATCGTATTTTCAGCTATGAAACCCGATTGGAACAGAAAACGGAACAGATTCGGTTCTTCGACGGCAAAGCGGATGTAATTCAATCCGATCCCGGACAACACATCTTTCTGTGTTTTCGGAATGTGCATCAGATACTGCGTGTGGTAGTTGTCCGCTTTTTCATAAGCAGCCTTTTTTAAAGCTTCGATCGTCGCGAAATGGTACATAACGGGCTGTGTGGAACAGTTCAGCTGTTTTGATACGGTCCTTGCATTGATATTTTCTGAACCTGTCTGGCGGGCAACCTCAAATGCAGCGTCAACAACCATCTCTCTTGTGATTTTGGGTTTTGGTGGCATAGTTTATTCCTCCCGTTTTATTATTTAGGTTATATAACGATAATTATATATTAAATTGTGGCAGTGTTTTTGTCAATCTTTCCGAACAAAACTTTCGTGCATGGTCCTGTGATGCTTTCTGATCATTGGCGGACAATACATCGGAGGATAGATCAAAATTTAGTGAGTAAAAATCATTGTATCTGGCGCGGTTGTAAAATATAATGGTAATAGCTTTTTAGAGAGCATGTTTTTGGATCAATTAAGATCGCACAGACGATATGGAGGAGAGTATGCCAGAGGAAAAAAGAATTGCAGTGGACAGGGAGGCGGAAGCGTTTTTTCAGAATCATGTGGATTTCTGCATCGGTACGGGGCGCATGGGGCTTGCCCTGACACAGGAGTACCAGGATCAGCTGAAACTGGTGCAGGCGGAGATCGGATTTCAGCATATCAGGGGGCATGGCCTGTTCTGTGATGATATGGCGATATATCATGAATATGAGGAGAACGGTGTCAGAAAGACAGAGTACAATTATACATATCTGGATCGGGTAATGGATTTTTACAGGAGTGTGGGGCTGCGGCCTTTTCTGGAGCTGGGCTTCATGCCGGAGAAGCTTGCGCGCGGCACACAGACGGTCTTTTACTGGAAGGGAAATACGACCCCGCCGCGCGATTATGGGGTGTGGTGTGAGATGGTGCAGAGTCTGCTGCGCCACCTGATGAGCCGCTACGGTGCGCAGGAGGTTCTGACATGGCCGATCGAGGTGTGGAATGAGCCGAATCTGTGCGGTTTCTGGGAGAATGCGGACATGCAGGAGTATTTCCGGCTCTTCCACGAGACGTTTGACGCGGTCAAGGCGGTGGACAGCAGATTCCGCGTGGGCGGTCCCGCAGTCTGCGGCGGCACGGACGAGATCTGGATCCGCGCTTTCCTGGAGTACTGCAGGGAGCACGGCATCGCGGTGGATTTTGTGACCCGGCATCACTACACGATCGAACAGCCGGATTGCGCGGGGCACTATGACTATGTGAAGCTGATGGGCGCGGAGGAAGGGTTTGCCAATCTGAGGACTTCGCGGGATATCATTGATTCTTTTGAGGAGTACAGGGATCTGCCGATCCACATCACGGAGTTCAACACTTCCTACACGCCAAAGAGTGTGATTCACGACACAAACCTGAATGCGGCGTTCATCGCGCATCAGCTGTCGCGCCTCGGCGACGGGAACGCGTCGTACTCGTACTGGACATTCGGGGATGTGTTTGAGGAGCAGGGCGTGCCGTTCACACCGTTTCACGGCGGATTCGGGCTGGTGGCGGACGGCTGTATCCCCAAGCCGACTTTCTGGACGTTTGTGTTTTATAAGAAGCTGCAGCGCAGCGAGGGGACGTGCGTCTGCAAGGACGACGATGTAGTAGTGCTGAGAAAGCAGGACGGCGGCTATCTGGGCATAGGCTGGAATCCGGTGGAATCGGGCGCGGGGGAGGAGAAGCGCATCGTGCTCTCCCTGGCGGCGGACGCGGGTGCGTACAGCCTGCTGACGGAGACGGTGGACGAGGAGACCTGCAATCCGCTAAAAGTGTGGCATGATCTGGGGGAACCTGCGGATCTGACAGACGGACAGAAAAAGCTTCTGCAGCAGGCGGCACAGCCTTTTGTGCAAACGTGCAGGCTGGAGAGCGCGGGCGGATATGTGGAGATCACACTCGCGATGCGGCGAAATGCGGTTGTCTGTTTTGAGGTACAAAAAAGTGAGATACAGTCCGACCGCGGCTATGATTACGGGCGTGCGGTTTCCGCAGAGTGACGGGGATGCACAGACTGGCGGTACGCCATTCCGGAGCAGAGGAAAGATCGAGTAAGAGCGCAAGGTGATTTGAGGTGTGGGAGATAGTGTGTTGCAGAAAAAGAAAGCGTGGAAAAGTGCAGCGTTTCTGGCAGTGGGGGTGATGGCGGTCAGCAGCGCCTGCGCAGCGCCATCCGACAGTGGTGCGAAGACGGTGCAAAAGGAGGAAGCGGCGCCGTTGGATCAAAGTGGCGAAGCAGATGCAGAGGACGGGCAGCCAGAGATCCAGACAGCGGCAGTTTCAGAGGAGTTACAGGAGGAAGGGAAGGACATGGATATAAAAATGGATGTAAAAGAGTTAACGATAACGAAGGGCTACAAGGGCATAAATGACACGAATCCGCTGATGACGCAGCGGTTCGGCGCGGATCCGTATGCGATGGTTTACAAGGACAGGGTGTACATCTATATGACCGCGGACGCGTTTGAGTACGATTCGGTCAAGAGCGTCAAGGAGAACACATACAGCAAGATCCACCAGATCAACGTGATCTCGACGGATGATATGGTCAATTTTACAGATCACGGATCTGTGAACGCGGCCTCCGGCGAGGGCGTTGCGAAGTGGGCGAGAAATTCGTGGGCGCCTGCGGCGGCGTGGAAGGAGATTGACGGGAAAGACCAGTTTTTCCTCTATTTTGCGGACGCGGGCGGCGGGATCGGTGTCCTGCAGGCGGACTCGCCCACGGGACCGTTCCGGGATCCGCTGGGAAAGGGGCTGATCACCAGGGAGACACCAAACTGTGCGGACGTGCTCTGGCTGTTTGACCCGGCTGTGCTGGTGGATGACGACGGGAGAGCTTATCTGTATTTCGGCGGCGGTGTGCCGGAGGGAAAGGCTGCCGCTCCGGGCACGGGGAGAGTGGTCGAGCTTGGCGCCGACATGATCAGCATTGTCGGGGAGCCGCGGACGATCGACGTGCCCTATCTGTTTGAGGATTCGGGCATCCACAAGTCGGGCGGCAGGTATTACTATACTTACTGCACGAACTGGCAGGTTGACGAGGCGGGCACGGAACAGTACGGTTTTCACAACGGAGAGATTGCCTGCATGGTCAGCGACGCGCCGATGGGGCCGTTTGTGTACCGGGAGACGATCCTCAGAAATCCGGGCAGCGTATTCGGGCTGAGCGGCAACAATCATCACTGTGTGTTCAATTTTCAGGATCAGTGGTATATCGCGTACCACACGAGGGTTCTCGAGAAGGCGATGGGAGTGGAAAAGGGATACCGCTGTACGCATATCGATGCGTTTGAGATGCAGGATGACGGCACGATCGGAGAGATCCGGCAGACGCTCAGCGGCAGGAAGCAGATCCGGTACGTGGACGCCTGCCAGGAGAATCCGGCGGCATGCTTTGCGGTCATGGCGGGTGTGGACACGGTCGCGCAGGACAGGTCTGAACAGAATGCGGGCGGCGTCGATATGGTGCTGACAGACATTGACAGCGGTGATTTTATCAAAGTGGCAGGCGTGGATTTTGCGGGGCGGCAGCCACAGACTTTTGCGGCGTCGCTGCGGTGCGCACAGAACAGGACGGCTGACGGCGCGATACAGGTGCGCGCGGACAGTCCGGAGGGAGAACTGCTCGCGAGCCTTCCGGTGAGCGGTCTGACAGACAAACTGGAGTTTGCTGAGTGCGCGACACCGCTTCTGGCCTCCGTGCAGGGCGTCCATGACCTGTATCTGGTATTTGCGGGCGGTGGATACGAGGTGAAGAGCTGGCGTTTTTCCGAACAGGGAATTGCAGAGAGATAAGTAACGCAAGATATGAGTATCGATGCGCAAGTGGTAGGGAGTAATTGCGCAAAAAATATTGTATGCTTAAAAGTACAGTTTTAGGAAATGTCAACAACTCCTAAGACCAGAAAAAGCGAGGAGGCACATACGATGGAATTGGTTCGGAATAAGGAAAAGACAGCGGTGTACCGCAGGCGTGCGCAGGAGCTTGTCGCACAGATGACACTCGAGGAAAAAATCATGCAGACGATCTACCAGTCCCCGGCGATCGAGAGGCTAGGCATCAAGGCATACAATTGGTGGAATGAAGCGCTGCACGGTGTGGCGCGCGCGGGCACGGCGACGGTATTTCCGCAGGCTGTCGGTATGGCGGCAGCGTTTGACGAGGATCTGATGGAGCAGGTTGGCGATGCGGTCTCCACGGAGGCGCGGGCAAAATTTGCGATGCAGCAGGAGGGGGACGACAAGGATATCTACAAGGGACTTACGTTCTGGGCGCCCAATGTCAATATCTTCCGCGATCCGAGATGGGGGCGGGGACATGAGACTTTCGGCGAGGATCCCTATCTCACGAGCAGGCTCGGCGTGCGCTACATCATGGGACTGCAGGGGCATGATGAGAATTACCTGAAATCAGCGGCATGTGCAAAGCATTTCGCGGTGCACAGCGGTCCGGAGGATGTGCGTCACAGCTTTGACGCGCGAGTGAGCGAGCAGGATCTGAGGGAGACGTACCTTCCGGCATTCCAGGCGTGTGTGCAGGAGGCAGGCGTGGAGACCGTGATGGGCGCGTACAACCGCACAAACGGTGAGCCATGCTGCGGAAGCGGCCGTCTTCTGAAGGAGATCCTGAGACAGGAGTGGGGGTTTGAGGGTCATGTGACCTCGGACTGCTGGGCGGTCAAGGATTTCCACGAGTATCACGGTGTGACGGCGACGCCGGTGGAATCCGTCTCGCTCGCCATGAACAACGGGTGTGATCTGAACTGTGGCACGCTGTTCCTCTACTTGAAGCAGGCGGTCGAAGAGGGGATGGTGGACGAGAAGCGGATCGACGAGGCGGTGGTGAACCTGTTCACATCGCGCATGAAACTGGGCGTGTTTGACGAGAAGGGCGCGAACCCGTACGACAACATTCCCTATACGGTCGTGGATTCACCTGAGATGCGCAGGATGAATGAACAGGTGGCAGAGCGCTGTGTCGTCCTGCTCAAGAATGAGAATCAGACGCTTCCGCTGCAGAAGGATAAGATCCGCACCATCGGCGTGATCGGGCCGAACGCGGACAACCGCAGGGCGCTTGTCGGCAACTATGAGGGGACAGCGTCGCGCTACGTGACGGTGCTCGAGGGCATCCAGGACTATGTGGGCGACGATGTGCGCGTCCTCTATTCCGAGGGCTGTCATCTGTACAAGGACAGGACGAGCGGACTTGCGCAGGAGAACGACCGCGCTTCCGAGGTGCGCGGTGTCTGCAGGGAGAGCGATGTCGTGATCGCGGTGATGGGGCTGGATGCTTCGCTGGAGGGCGAGGAGGGCGATACCGGCAATGAGTACGGGAGCGGCGACAAGCCCAACCTGGATCTGCCGGGACTGCAGCGCGACATCTTAAAGATCGCGAAGGAGAGCGGAAAGCCTGTGATCTTAGTGCTTCTGACAGGGAGTGCGATGGCGGTGACGTGGGAGGATGAGAACCTTGACGCCATCGTGCAGGGATGGTATCCGGGCGCACAAGGCGGCGCGGCGATCGCGAGAATCTTGTTTGGCGATGCCAATCCGGAGGGAAAACTGCCGGTGACATTTTACCGCACTGCGGAGGAACTGCCGGCGTTCGAGGATTATTCCATGAAGGGCAGGACCTACCGCTATATGAAGCAGGATGCGCTGTACCCGTTTGGCTACGGGCTGTCGTACACGGACTATACCTACGCGGACGCGATGCTTGTGTCTGATGATATCCGCGGGGAGAAGGGGGTTGTCCTGCAGGCGCAGGTCACGAATGCCGGGGCAGTGGACGGGATCGAGACGGTTCAGGTCTATGTCGGTCTCGAGCGCGAGGACGCGCCGAACCCGCAGCTCAAAAAGATCGTGAAGGTGCCGCTCAAGGCGGGCGAAACGAAGAAGATCGAGGCGGTGCTGCCGAGAGAGGCGTTTATGCTCTATGACGAGAAGGGGGAGCATGTCCTGAATCCGGGAACGTATCATATTTATGTGGGCGGCTCGCAGCCGGATGCGCGGAGCCGGGAACTGACGAAAAAGGAAGTGTGTCATTTGCAGATCACTTTGGACTAGTACAGCGTTTTCTTAATCCCCATATACTTAGTGCTTGATATTTTCGTCAG
>CAJUES010000089.1 GCA_910585765.1 uncultured Lachnospiraceae bacterium
GGATTGGAATATACCATACAGACTTTTGCGTTATGCAAAAAATATGAGGTGCGTTGGATTGTTGGGCAGGAATGGGGCTGGTGAAGCCTTTTAGACAAACTTCATTGTGTCAGATTCCTAAGCCACTTCCCCTTGCGCACCCGCGGTCCGCAGATCAGAAGCTTCCCCGCCTCTTCCAATGCCGCCATGGCATAGACCACATAGACGGGAAGCCGGAATACCACCGCCGAGAGAAAGACCGCTGGCAGCCCGATGCACCAGACGCCGACCAGATTGGCAAGGAAACAGTACAGGTTGTCGCCGCCGCTGCGCCCACCAGCACAGAGACGGTCGTCAAAAGCTGGCTACAGCGCTTCGCCTTCCCAAACGCTCCTGTGCCAAGCAGCGTTCCGAGCATGACAGCAGCCGCCGTCCCGAAGCCGCCGCAAAACAGCAGTGCGATCCCCTGTAGTGTTCCGATGATCTGGAGCGATGCCTGTGCCTGGGTGCCTGTATACTTGTATGCCACATAATAGAGATTATTTCCGACAGCATACACCACTTCCCCCAGAATCACGAGCGAACCATATCGGAAAAAACGCGCGGTCATCTCCTTCGGGACTCTGATATACTCCTTGACGGGTCCGTAGACTGCCGGCTTTCTGATCAAAATGTATCCGAGGCTGACTGAAAGCTCCACCATCCGCGCAAACACGGTTGATACTGCCGCCCCCTGGATACCCATCCGGGGAAATCCCGCAAGGCCAAATATCAGCAGACAGTTTCCCGCTGTGTTGCACAGCAGCGAAACGACGGACGCAATCATGGGCACTCTGGTCTCCCCGACACTGCGCAGCGCCGTGGCGCAGGTACAGTTCAGGGCGTACAGCAAAAAGCATATGCTCAAAATACGTATATATCCCGTTCCTTCCCAAATCACCGCCTCATCCATGGAGTACAGGCGGATGACACGCTCCGGAACCGTTATTGAAATCGCCATAAAGACAAGTGCGAGCGCAGTTGTACCGACGAGCAGGATTCCCATATAATTATGAATATGTACGAAGTCCCGTTTTCCCCAGAATTGAGAGAGGAACATGGCGCTCGCGGAGGCAATCCCGTTTGCAAGCACCAGATACAGCAAAAACCACTGGTTTCCCATAGCGGACGCCGTGATCGCCACTTCGCCAAGCTGCCCCAGCATAAATACGTCAAGCGTGTTGACCATGGAACTGACCATATTCTGCATCACCACCGGAAGCCCGATCGCCGCCGCACATTTCATGTAATCCATTCTTGTTTCCGCTCTTAAAATATCCACGATTGCCTCCAGATCTCACATATTTTTTCCAAGATGCCCAAGCCAGCGGCCGCTTTTCACCCGCCGAACAAAGCACGCGGAACGAAACAGCCAGTCCACGCCCATCGCCGCCCAGACACCCAACAATCCCAAATCAAAATACAGGACAAACAGATAACTCATCCCAATGCGGAACACCCACATGGAAACGACAGATACGATCATCGTATAATTTGCGTCAAAGACAGCCCGCATCGCATTGGGCAGCGCAAACCCCGTCGGCCACAGGAGCATAGCGCAGACCGAGTGGAAGATCACCACGCGCACCGCCATATCCGCAGCTTCCGGCGTGACCGCATACAACCCGACGATACAGCGCGCGGACACGATCATCAGCAGATTCAATCCCACCATGCCGATGTACGCGTACAGCATCAGCTTCTTCACATAGCGCACGGTCTCATCAAGCGCCGCCGCTCCGGCAGTCTGACCAACCACCGTGATCATCGCAATGCCGATGGCAGAAGCCGGAATCACAGCGATACCCGCCATCACGCCTGCGATGGCATTGGCAGTGATCGCCGTAGTGCCAAGCCCGGCGACCAGGCTCTGCACAAGTATTTTTCCAATCTGAAAAATACAGTTGTCCATTCCGGTCGGTATCCCCACCTTCATAATCCGGCGCACGATCTCCGGCGAAAAACGGATCCGGAGCGTACCGCTCAGATGAATTGGCTTTTTTGAGTCCCGCAGAATCACGTACATAATGACTGCACCCACAATCCTGGAAATCAGCGTGGAAATCGCCACCCCGTACACACCCGCGTGAAATACCAGTATGAACACGGCGTTGCCCGCTATGTTGACAATATTCGTCAGCACGGATATATACATCGTGACCCTGGAATTTCCCATCGCACGGCTGAGCGCGGAACTCGCGTTATATATCCCCAGAAACGGAAACGACACGGCAGTGATATAGAAATAGATGACGGCATTACGCATCACGTCCTGCTCCACACTTCCGAACACAGCCCTCAGGATCGCGCGGTTTCCTGCTATAGATATCAGTGCAACAGCCAGTGATATCCCCGTCACGCACAGAAGCAGCTGGTCGGCTGTCTTGACCGCCTTTTCACGCTGGTTCTCCCCCAGATGATGTGCAGCTGCCACCGCACCGCCCGTAGAGAGGGAACAGAACAGATTCACCAGCAGAATATTGATGGAATCCACGAGAGAGACGCCGGACACGGCCGCCTCCCCCGCGCTGGAAACCATAATGGAATCCGCAAGCCCCACGGTGATTCCGAGAACCTGTTCCATAATCAATGGCAGGATCAGCTGACGAAGCTGCTTTCCTGAAAAAATCTCTTTTTTTGCTTCCATGGCTACTCACCTGCTTTTTTCAACAATATTCAATCATGCTGCACGCCTTCCACCCATCTGCTGTCAGGCGCAATGTTTTGATCTCATAGGGCGCAAATTCCAGCGACTCCTGCACACCGTCCGCGGATACAGAAGCACTGCTGTTTGTCCCCTCCGTCTCAAACATGCGCACGACCAGTTCTCCGCGGTCGTACTCCGATGTCTTCACCGAGGAGACATGCACATGATTATCCTTGTCAATGGAAAGAATACTGCCGCAGCGAAGCCACTCTTTCCCCACATGATTGCTGTCGCCCATGTATGACACCGGCATATGCAGAAAGTCCGCTTCCGCAAACAGCCGTTTCTTTTTCATCTGCCCCTCGTGGGGAATCAGCATCAGCTCGTAGTCGTAGCATCCCTGATTCATAAAACGCCCCTCAAGATTCTGCTCCAGTTCTCCTCTTCCCCCGCGCGCAAAGGATGAACTGCGCAGCAGAATCAGGCGCATTTTCAGGCGGTCGCTTCCCTTTTCCAGAATGTAGTCCACCATCATCTCAGACTTGCCGTATTCTAGGAAAAAGCGCAGGATCGCACGCATCTGGTTCACCTCGACCACCTTACGCCCCGTCACATGGAACACTCCGCAGACTTTCTCCTCCCACACATGTTCTCCCCATGAACCGCGGTCATCATAATAGACCGCAAAAGAGCCGCTGCCTGTCAGGAGTTCTCTGCCTTCCTTTACAATAGAGGTCGGCGCACCTGCTGTCCGGTCAAAAGAAACGCGTATAACACCGTTGTCCAGCAGGTCCTCCTGCGCGGTCAGCGTGCTTTCCTCCTCGGGCAAATCCGATCCCTCGCTGATCACGCGGTAGATCACATAGCCGTAAGCCGGGATCTCTGCTTCAAATAACAGAAACTTCCTTGCCTCCGGCGCAAAATTATCATAAGAGGATTCGGCGCAGGCAATCTCTTTTCCTGCCGCGTCCCGCATACGGGTATTTTTTTTCTCCGCCCTGGGTACATACACACTTGCGCCGCAGACGCCTCGGTAGTCTGTTCCCGTGGGGTTGACCAGCAGCAGCGGGAAACCGTCCCCCCTCGTATCCAGCCTGTTTGCTATCGCCTGTACTGCGTCTTCCGTGATTTCCTCCGCCGCGGCAACAACACCGCCCAGCTCCATGCACGTCCTGTTTCTCGCAGGCTCAATACTCGTCCCTGCCAAAACATCGTGAAACTGATTAAACAGCAGCGTCTTGATCTCACAGTCCGAGCTGTAGCATCCGAAAAAGATCCGCCCCATCTCACGGCTGACCACCGGAATCCTGTCTGGCTCCACCTGCTCAAAAAATTCTCCTATCGTGGAAAAATCCATCGTCACATCCTCCCGCTCTTTTCGCATCTCATAGATTGTGTGGATATTGTCGATGGTAGGACCGCCCCCATGATTGCCCACACCGTAGAATACCGCCATTCTGTCATAACCGTGTTCCTCTAACGCCTCTATGCTCTCCGACAGATTCCATTCCAGCGCAGGTCTCGTCCACGCCATGTACTCCCCGCCGGTCCGCTCCGCAATCACGCTGCTGCCATCCTTCGACCGCCATGTAAACACAGGCGGCACCTGTACGTGCTTCTTGTCCGGACGAGACATCAGATAGTACCGGATGCCGCATCCGCTGCAAATCGCAGGCATATTGGAACCGTGTCCAAAGCTGTCAACGTTGTACGCAGTCACCACGTCCTTGTCAAAATTTTCACGAACAAACTTCTTGCTGTATAGAAAATGGCGTATCAGCGCCTCGCCGGACGGAAGATCACAGTCCGGCTCCACCCACATACCGCCTACGATCTCCCATCGTCCCTCTGCCACACGCGCCCGGATTCGCTCAAACTGCTCCGGGCAGTTCTCCTTCATCCACGCGAGGAACGAAATGCTGGACTGGGTAAACTTAAAATTCGGAAATTCATCCAGTCTGTCGAGCGCGGAGGCAAAGGACGATTTGACCTCCTGCATTCCCTCCGCCTTCTGCCAAAGCCATACCGGATCGATATGGGTATTGCCTATCATATGAATATTTTTCTTCTCCATAACATTCTCCATCATATTTCACTGCATTGTGATATCTCTGTGCACTGTTTTGCTCCCCGCAAGTTCCTCACTGTAAGCGTCCGGCTGGCTGCCGCCCACAAAGATGCCAAACACGCCAGGCTCGTACACCCTGCTGCCATCGTCCCGGATGATCTCAAACTGCTCCGCGTCAATCTCAAATGCCACTTCCCGCTCTTCCCCAGGCTGCAAAAAGACACTCTGAAACTGGCAGAGCTTATGGTGCGGCACTCTCACTGATGCCTCCATATCCCTCACATAAACCTGGATGACCTCCCTTCCGGGAACGGCGCCCGTATTCTTCACCCGCACAGAGCCGGATACCTTCTCGCCTGCACGGAAGCTGTCTGATAGCTTTAATCCGCTGTAGGCAAAGGAGGTGTATGACAGCCCGAAGCCAAACGGGAACAGCGGATCCTCTCTAAGAAACTTATAGGTTCTGCCATCCATGGAATAATCCGTAAATTCCGGCAGGCTGTTCTCATTATGGTAGAAGGTCACCGGAAGCCTGCCACTGGGGCTATACTTTCCTGCCAACAGCTCCGCGATCACTTTTCCGCCAAGCCCTCCGGGATACCACGCTTGAATGATGGCGTCCGCATGGTCATTGCCGTATGCAAAGTCAATCGCACTCCCCGACAGATTCACCAGCACAACCGGCGTTTTTCTCTCACAGGCTGTCCGCACAAGATCCTGCTGACACTGAGGCAGATAGAGATCTGCCTTGTCTCCGCCCATCTCCCTGTCTGCCATCTCCTCCCCCTCGATCGTCTCATCCAGACCCGTAACCAAAATGACCACATCCGCCTCGTCAGTCATTCCCTTTACCTCGCCCAGACGGTCTCCGGCGTATCCCGGGTCCTCAAGCTTATATTCATACAAATGAGAACCCTCACAGTAATGAATCCTCGCTTCCGCAAATTCCGCACGGATTCCCTCCAGGACAGTGATGTATTGATTTGCCGTGCCATGGTAATTGCCCTCCAGGGCATTGATCGAGTTGGCATTTGGCCCGATCACGGCAATGGTCCTGATCTTCTTTTTGTCAAGCGGCAGTATTCCGTTATTTTTCAGAAGAACCATGGATGCCCGTGTCATCTCCTCATTCACTGCCCGATGCGCTTCGCAGTCCACAACCTCCATACCGATGGCATCAAAAGGCGTCTTCTGGTCAAACATTCCCAGTTTCATGCGCGTCGTCAGGAGTCTTGTGCACGAGGTGCGGATCATTTCCTCCGTAATCTTCCCCTCCTCATACGCCTGCATGATATAGGCATACATATTGCCGCAGTTTAAATCGCAGCCATTCTCCAGCGCCAGCTGCACCGAATCCGTCGGCGTCACGGTCACGCCGTGATGCAGGTGAAAATCAGAGACTGCCCAGCAGTCTGAGGTGATGTATCCCTTAAATCCCCACTTCCTGCGCAGAAGCTCCGCAAGCAGCGTCCGACTGCCGCAGCATGGCTCTCCGTTCGTCCTGTTATAAGCACCCATGAAGCCTTCCACGCCGCAGTCCACCAGTCGTTTAAACGCCGGGAGATACGTCTCTTCCATGTCCTTTGGCGACGCCACGGCATCAAACTCATGGCGCACCTTCTCCGGACCGCTGTGCACGGCAAAATGTTTGGCACACGCTGCTGTCTTGAGATATCTGGGATCATCTCCTTGCAGTCCCTCCACAAAGGCGGCGCCCAGGCATCCCGTCAAATACGGATCCTCCCCGTAAGTTTCCTGCCCGCGCCCCCATCTGGGATCGCGGAAAATATTCACGTTCGGCGACCAGTAGGTGATTCCTTTGTAAATACCATAATCCTCATACTTCTGGTACATGTTGTACTTGGCGCGCCCCTCGGTCGAAATGACCTCTGCCGCCCTTTTGAGAAGCTGCGCGTCAAACGCTGCCGCCATACCGATCGCCTGCGGGAATACAGTCGCCATACCGCACCGCGCCACACCATGCAGTGCCTCGTTCCACCAGTTATAAAAAGGAATCCCCACATGCTCCACCTTCGCAGCCCCGAACAGCATCTGTGAAGCACATTCTTCCAGCGTCATATGTGCCGTCATATCTGCTGCCCGCTCTTCGAAAGACAGCGTCTCGTCCTCATATCGTTCCATATTCATATCCTTTCTTTCTCCAACAAATTCACACGCCTGACTTCCTTCGTACGGTCGTCTAATTTCATTGTCTCTATCGCATCATGTCCTATTCGGAACGGATAGGCATGTCCATTGATATGTAAAATCCCTTGTTGATCCCTTCCCTTTGTCTCCAGCAGCCGAATCACAATCCCGTCATTGTCCTCCGCCATCTTTGCCCAGACAAGCTCCACGCCGTCACCCTCGGCAGAAAAAGCAGAGCGCACTTTCTCCTGTGACTTTCCGCCGTGAATGTTGTCCGCCAGACTCAGATATGGGATGCCGAGCCGCCTCGCCATGCGGTAACGCTCACGCTGGTCAAGCGCCGCCCCATGAGGGCGCAGCAGAAAACAGAACTCCTGACTGCCAATATCCGCATACTCATATCCCTCCAGCGGATTGTACCAGTTCTTCCCGCAGCCCTGCGCAAAGATCGCACTGCGCGCCAGCGGGAGACGAAGCACATTCCCGTTCAACACATATGTATACTTAACGTCATTTGCAATACAAAGCCCCGGCTGCCCTGTCTGTGTGACATCTATGAAGCGGTGCATACTGCGCTCCCCGCCGTCCGCTTCCGCGTGGTGCACCGTGCCGTACGCGCACTCCGCAAACACCTCGGCATCGCTGACCGAGAGCGGAAGTTCCATATGCAGCATCCGCCACTCCTGGTTCCAGTAGAGGCGGTTTGTCACCAGCACCTCCCGCGCGCTGTGATAAAGTACATACTCCTGACAGAGCCTGCTGCCGTCTCTGCTCTCATAAACCGCGCGCACTACCTTGCGCATACAGCCGCTCTCCACCGTCTCAAGTCCCCTGAACACCAGCGTCTCCCCGCTGTCCTCAAAGCGCAGTTCCTGCCTGCCTCCCCAGCTGTCCCGCTCATCAATCTGAATCGGGAAAGAGACTGCACCCTGCAATGCCTCGTAGTCATGTTCCTTGTCATACAGACATGCCAGATATCCCTCCTCACTGAACCGCAGGCGGATATATGCGTTTTCGAGCAGATATGGGTTCCAGTCCCCCTCGCCGGTCACATTGTGCTCCAGCGAAAATTCCGGTTCCCTGCGCACGTCGCATGCCTTTTTCGGACGTCCGGGCACTGTGCGGTAAACAGCAAATCCGGCCGCCGGTATCCGCGCGTCAAAGACGATCGTGCGCCTACCTCCCAGATTGTAATTGCGCGTCTTCGCCGCTGTGTAGGTTCTCTGATACGCGATCTCTTCCCCGTCGGGGTCCAGAAGTGTCAGCCCATCCTTGCAGAACCAACTGATCTCCACACTCACAGAACCCTCGTAGGGCATACCGTCCGGATTGAACAAAAAGAGCGGAAACCCTTCTCCTGCAGTGTCCTGCGCATTGACAACATTCTGCATCGAGAGCGTCCAGATTTTCTTACACTCCGCACACACAGCAGAGAGCTGGCGGACTGCCTCATCCCGCGCCGCCTTCACCGCCGTGCCGCCAAGCGTATCGTGAAACTGGCAGAACAGCAGTGTTTTCCACAGTTCCTTTACCCGCTTCCCGAGCGGATTTTTTGTTCCGGTCAGAATATGCTCTATTACAAGCATCCCGTCTGCTGTCTTTAAGCGTTCTTGCGCAATGCGGTTATGGCGTTTGACCACGCTGTCCATCGAATAACATCCCGTGTTCACCTTGTCGAAAAATTCCTTCCTCACCGGGAGAGCCGCCCGCTCTGCATCCGTCAGACTGTCAAAGAACTGCCGGAAGGAACCAAAACGCACTTCACAGTCCTCCCCGTTCTCAAAATCCGTCCGAAGCGACTCCACCGTCTCTATATTCTGCTTCGTCGGACCACCTCCGTGATTGCCCACGCCGTAACAGCATGCCATACTGTGCAGCTTCGCGCCATCTGCCGCTTTGCATGACATCTCCATTGCTTCCTTCGTGGATTCATAAAACCAGGTCGTGTACTCGCTTGGCAGACTGATGGCGTTCACATGGCTTCCATCCGCACTCTCCCACCGAAACACAGGCGTTTCCAGACGGGGACGCATGAATACATACTCTTCCATTCCGCTCTTACTCAGAATCTGCGGCAATGTTGGATTGTGCCCGAAGCTGTCCACATTGGAACCTGTTTTGCAGATTTGTCCAAACTTTTCTTCAAAATAGCGCTGTCCGTAAAGCCCCTGCCTGACAAAGGCCTCTCCGCAGGGAAGGATGCAGTCCGGCTCAATAAACCAGCCGCCTGTCAGTTCCCACCTGCCCTGCGCCACGCGCTCCCTGATCTCCTCAAACATCTTTGGCGCGATCGCCTCAATCCATTCAAAGAACGCGGAGGAGGTGGACGTAAACCGCATCTTTGGATACTCCCGCATCCGCTCAAGCACTGAGGAAAAAGTAGCCTTTACCTCCTGCATCCCCTCGTCCCAGTCCCAGAACCAGACTGGGTCAATATGAGAGTTTCCGATCATATAGAGTTTTTTCTTGTTTCTTTTGGTATCATCCATATCAAAACCTGTTCCTTTCGTGTCAGTTATAGCGAAACGTCTCTTTCATCGGCTTAAACCATGGATTGTAGTAAGTTGCAAACTGGCGCTTTGCCTCTGCCAGACGGGCATCGGCATCCGCCACCACGTTCGCGCCAATATGTCCGAATGTATAGCCGTCAAAATGCCGTCTGGTCAGCTTCTCGAGACTCTCCCGCCACCGCGCCTCATCAGAGCCGATCTGCCTGCTGAAACCGCCCCAGACAGTATCTCCCGCAACCAGAAAAGCATAGCCGGCGCAGTCCAGCGCAAAGCACACGCTCCCCGGCGTATGTCCCGGCGTGTGCAGCACTTCCATAGCGATTCCGTTCCCAAATTCAACCGTGTCGCCGTCTGCGAGTCTCCTGTCCACCTGACAGGGCGGAAACGCTCTGCCATACAAGATCTCCGCCGTCGTTTTCACTGGATCTGCCTCCTCCACCTGCCTGACATCCTCCTCGTGCAGGCAAAGACTGCAGCCGTATTTTTGCTTAAAAAGCACCGCAGCCCCCACATGATCATAGTGGCCGTGTGTTCCGTAGACCGCCCGGATATCCTCCGGCGCAAACTGCAGTTTTTGTATGTTGCCAATAATCGCCTCAAACCCGTCCGGTGTCCCGCAGTCCAATAAATATAATCCCTCTGTCCCTTCGATCAGATAAGCGGCTGCATCGTAGGCATGAGACAGGGATACCCCTGCAACCTGATAAACATGCGGCATCAATTTCATTCCGGTCACACTCCTTCATAATTATAAGCGGCATCCTTACATGTGATTGAGAACGCCTTCGTCACAAGATCTGCACACAGCACCGCCTCACAGTCACCGCTTCTTCTCGTGATTTCCAGTTGTTCGTCCGGCAGATCCGAGAGGAGAATTTCCCCGTCAAATGCCTTGTACTCATTGCGGAGCCTCATAAGCCTGCACAGCTCCTTCACTACCGGGCGCTGTACGTTTTGCTCAATCTCCTCCATTGTATAGTTGTGCCTGCTGATGTTGGATAGTGCGGAGGGGCGACAAACAAATACAAATAAAAAAGGGACTTC
>CAJUES010000090.1 GCA_910585765.1 uncultured Lachnospiraceae bacterium
ATTTTCTAGCCGGTGTTAGAAGCCGTGGTTAAACGCATAGGCTGAACTGTAACTAATAGATAAAAAAATTTCATTTTAGGTATTTTCAAATCCGTCATTTTGGTTTATGATAATAGTATCACTTCTTTTGCAGCACAAATCATGATACCGTCTGTATCATCGCCGGCTGCGGAGTGTAAGTTTACTGTGGAGACGTACCGAAGAGGCCATAACGGGACTGACTCGAAATCAGTTTACCGGTATTATACCGGTACGAGGGTTCGAATCCCTCCGTCTCCGTTCATTCCAATCAAAATACTTTTCCATGCGATCTATTATTTTTATTCAGACATTTTTATTCAGATATTTTTATTTAGAAAGGAAACCGTGATATGACAAAACGATACAAAAAAATCCTCACCCGTATCATAACCTTTATTATGCTGTTCTCCCTGCTGGCAGTATCGCCCGCCATGGGAACCAGCGCAAAGGCAGCTCCCGAGTCCGGCGGCAGGAAAGCTTGCTGGATCTCTTTTCTGGATATCGAGGTGCTCTTAAAAGATAAGAGCGAAAAAGATTTCCGCTCCAAAGTTGCCGCTATGTATGATACTGTCACGAAATATGGCATGAACACTGTGATCGTCCATGTGCGCGCCCTGGGCGATGCCATGTACCCCTCCGACTACTATCCCTGGGCGGAATACTTCACCGCTGACAGGCGCGATCCCGGTTATGATCCCCTGGAGATCATGCTCGAACTCGCACACCAGAAGAACCTGCGGTTTGAGGCGTGGATCAACCCGTACCGCCTCTCCCGCAACAGCGAATCGACACTCAGCTTCAAGGCGACACCGCATTACGAAACGTTCCGTCCATTCTCGATCGAGTACAAGGCGCCCGGCGGACAGACCTGTCTCGTTCTCGATCCCGCAAAGCAGGAGGCAAGGGATCTGATCACCAACGGCGTGAAGGAGATCGTCAGCCGTTATGATGTGGACGGGATCCATTTTGATGACTATTTCTACGTGTCCGGCATGGCTGACAATGTAGATAACGCGTCGAGAAAATCAAACGTCAACGCACTGGTCTCACAAGTATACAAAGCCATAAAGGCCATTGATCCCGACTGTACCTTCGGGATCAGTCCCGCAGGCAATCCAGACAACGCCCGCAGTCAGGGTGCGGACATCGACACATGGCTTTCCACACCGGGATATGTCGATTACATTATGCCGCAGGTTTATTGGACCGATGTCTATGTGACAAGCAATGGCGCCGAGCAGATGTTTACCAACAGATGCAGCGCATGGCAGAAGATCAACAAGCTGGAGCTCCCGCTCTATGTCGGACTTGCTCTTTACCGGGTCGGCGAGAAATCCAAAACCGACTTGGGCTGGTCGACCAGCGACGCCAACCTTGCCTACCAGTATCTGACAGCGCGACAGCTTGGCTACGATGGCTACGCCCTGTTCCGCTATCAGTGGCTCGAGAAGGACATCGCCGCAGCGGAACTAAATCATCTGAAAGACTATTGACTGCTCACAGAAACTATCCGCAGACAAATAGAATAAACGAAATAACACGCCAAAAACAGCCCCGCGGGAAACATCATTCCCGCGGGGCTGTATCTGATATACGACCCTGTTGTGACCGAATTACAGTCTCTTTAACAGTTCCTCTCTCGCCGCCTCATATCCAGGCTTTCCGAGCAGTGCAAACATATTCTTCTTGTAGCTCTCCACACCGGGCTGGTTAAACGGATTGACCCCCAGCAGGTAGCCGCTCAGACCGCATGCAAACTCAAAGAAATAAAACAGTTCGCCGAGATAAAATTCGCTGACCTCCGGCATATTCACCATCAGGTTCGGAACCTGTCCATCCGTGTGCGCGAGCACCGTTCCGTTCATCGCACTCTTGTTGACAAAATCAACCGTCTTCCCGGCAAGATAATTCAGACCGTCAAGATCCACCGGCTCCGTGCCGATCGTGATCTCCTCCCTTGCCTTCTCGATATTGAGAACCGTCTCAAACATCACCCTTGCGCCGTCCTGGATAAACTGTCCCATGGAATGAAGATCTGTCGTCAGATCGACACTTGCCGGGAACAATCCCTTCTGATCCTTGCCCTCCGACTCGCCAAAGAGCTGTTTCCACCACTCTGACACGTAGTGCGCGCTCGGCTCATAGTTGCAGAGGATCTCCACTGCCTTTCCCTTTCTCAGAAGGATATTTCTGACAGCCGCATACTTCATGGCGTCATTTTCCTCAAACGGAAGCTCCAGAGCGCTCTTTCTTCCGCTCGCGGCACCTTCCATCAATTTGTCGATATCGGCACCACTCACAGCGATCGGAAGCAGACCGACAGCTGTCAGCACCGAGAAGCGTCCTCCCACATCATCGGGAACGACAAAAGTCTCATACCCTTCCTCTGTGGCAAGATTTTTCAGAGATCCCTTCGCCTTGTCCGTCGTCGCGTAAATCCTCTTCGCAGCGCCCTCCTTGCCGTACTTCTTTTCCATCATTTCCTTAAATACACGGAATGCAATGGCTGGTTCTGTCGTCGTACCCGACTTGCTGATCATGTTGATGGAAAAATCCCTGTCCCCGATCACATCAGACAAATGCCTGATATACGTGGAGCTGATCGAATTTCCCACAAAATAGATCTCAGGCGTCTTTCGGATACTCTTGTCCACCATGTTGTAAAAACCGTGGCGCAGAAATTCGATCGCTGCCCTTGCCCCCAGATAAGAGCCGCCGATACCGATCACCAACAGTACCTCGCTGTCGCTCTGGATGCGCTTTGCCGCCTCCTTGATCCGCGCAAACTCTTCCTTGTCATAGTCCACCGGAAGGTCGATCCAGCCCAGAAAGTCATTGCCCGCACCAGTCTTCTGTACAAGCACATCCTTCGCGTCGAGCGTGAGCTTTTTCATGTACTCGACCTCATGGTCATTGATAAACTGTGCCGCCTTTGAATAATCGAACGTTACCTTGCTCATTTGCATTCTCCTTTACCATTATCATCACTATTAATGCCCTATGACTTATATTTTAACAAAATTTCCCAGATAAATCAATTACAATCTCACTTGTTTTCCTCTGTCCGACTATCATAGTGTTACAGCAATGCCCCGTTTTTATACCCTGTTTCCGATGATCGAGCGGAGGATCTCCTCCAGCTCGTGCGCCTCCTCCTGTGAAAAGACGGGCGCCTTCACGACCTCCCGGACGGACTCTTCCTGCCCTGATGTCTCCTCCGCAGCCTTGATCTCCGGCTCCCCGCGCCTCTCCGCCTTGGCACTCTTCTCCTGCGCCAGCTCCCACAGAAGCTTTTCCTTCTCCACAATGCCGTGCTCAAGCCGCTGCGCCACCGTATTTTCAAGGTAATCCGTGAGGTTCGTCTTGAGCATCCGCCTGCGCCCAGGCATGTCCACGATCGACATTGCGCTCAGATACAGATAGATCCCAAAGAGACTGATGATATAATACGGAAGGAGATCTACAAACCTGTGTCCCTCGATAATGCCGCTGAACACGCCGAATCCTGCGACAAAGACGCCCGCCAGCATCAGCTGTCCCGAGAGATGCTTCATAAAATTGATACTCATCCCCAACACGCGGATGCGGTTGATGTACTTATCCACAAACACAGGTATGTTCGACACCCCTCCATTTAGCTTGTAGCAATTGATAAAACGTTCTTTGCACTGTTTCAGCAGTTTGTTGTCCGTCCCGGAGAGTGTGTCCGCCTGCTGGATCATTCTTTGGTATATCACGCCGATCGCCACCTGGTATAAGATGCCGATTGCCATAAAGACAAGCGTCAGTAACATGGTTGTTGTTTCCTTTGTCATGATCTCTACCTCTTTTCATTTCGTTAATACACCTAATGAACTGTTGTGTTATAAGTATAATCATTTCCAGACTTTACCACAAGACGTTTTGCGGCAGAATCGTTCGACAAATTCATACAATACCCGTTCCATATCCTCCTAAAATGTTCCTATATTACGCGATCCGACTATTTTCCTGTTTTATCTCCCTCTGCGATCATGCCGGGGTACCCGTCATTCCCAAACAGTTCCTTATAAACCGCATTTGCAGCGTCTGATCACATCCGCCAAAGCCTCCGCGCTGCCCATATCCGTCCATACCACGTTATCCGACACGTCAAACAGCTCGCGGTTCGCCTTGTTGTCGCCCAAAACCATCCGCTTTCCCATTGCATTGTAGATGTACGCTTTTCCAGGTATGGTCCTCTTAGCCTTGTCGATCGTACCGTCAAAGTGCCCCGCAAGACACAAGTCCGCGTTTGCGATATATGCCGCCAGCTCCTCCTGTGCCAGCCAGTCTATATACTCCACATTGTCCTGCACCGGCATGTGGTACTTGTCCGACACAGGTCCTATAAACTGGAAAAAGATATCCGTCTCATCCTTCAGGAGTCCGATCGCCCCCAGCACGACATCCACTCCCTGCAGCGGCAGGATGCTCCCGAAATACAGGACGACGAACTTGTCCGCCAGCCTGCCGCTCTTTCGCTGCTCCCGCGGATAATAGATCGTCCTGTCCGCCTCCAGGTAAACCGTCCGAAACCGGCTGCTGTCCCCGCGAAACTCGCGGATAAAATACCGGGCATCCGCCCTCGTGTCCGTGACGATACAGTCCGCCCTCCTGATCACATAGCTGTCGATCCAGTGGCATAACCGGGCAGCCGGGCTGTGCACGGAGAATTTCTTTCGGTCGTTAATGAGTGTATCGTACACGGAGACAAAAAAATCGATGATGATCTCCCTGTCTCTGTATTTGTGAAAAAAGGGCGCGACCAGCTGCGGCGCGAAACCAAAGAAGATCACATCGAAGCCCCTGCCCGCAAACAGCAGCTTCCACCATACCTCCAGGATCCGCACCGCATAATTCTTTTGGTGCGAACAGATCACCCTCAGCCTGCCCGCATGCTGCTCGAGGAATCTGATCTCCTGCACATTTCGTATATAGTCGATATTTTTCGTTGTCACAAAGACAACTTTCCTGTCACGAACCATTTGCTCCAACTGCTGCATACTATCCCCTCAGGTTTTTCAGTTTTTTCGCCGACTCCCATGCGACATGAAGAAGGTACATTGCCCGCCCCGACCGCATCCGCCCCGCGAGCGCCACGATCTTTAGCTTCCACTCCAGATCAGACAGCCGGACCGTGCCAAAGGCGGTGCGATACGGCTCACTTCCCATCACCCGCTCCACATACCGGATCTTTTCCCGCAGGCTCCTCCGATGATCCGCATGAAAAAAACACAGGCGGCAGCAGATGCTGAACGACTTGACGATCCGGCACATCAGCGCCTTTTGCAGCGCATCGTTTCCGCCCCACGCATCCAGTGACAGGAGATAGCGCCAGACTTCCCGGTCCTGCAGTACCCGGTCCGGTTTGTAGGTGTTCGTTATGGACTCCGCCACAAAACGGCGGTAGTGGTACGGTCTGATCTTTCTGCACGCCACATTTCGCGCAGCCCCCATCACTTCAAAGTTGAACACCATATCGTCGAGCACCTTGAGGTGCGCACAGAACTGCAGATGGTTCTCCATGAGGAAATCCCTGCGGTACACCTTGTCCCACGGAGCAGCCATCGGATCGTTTTTCGTCCTCCGCCAGAGCGGCGCATAGAGAACCCCGCACTGCAGCTTTGTGATGCTTTCGCGGTCTGCCATGTCCGTATCTGCATCAAAGTGCACCCACCCGCTCTGCTTTCTCCCCACATTCTGATAGGCTTCCATAAACAGTACATCGGCATCCGGCGCTTTTGCAGTCTCCTCGCATATGGCACGGACCCCGCCTTTTTCCAGCCAGTCGTCAGAGTCCACAAAGTACAGCCACGCCCCGCACGCGCTGCGGATCCCCGCATTTCTCGCGGCTGCCACACCGGTGTTTTCCTGATGTATCACGCGCACGCACGGATGCTTTCGCGCGAAAGCATCCGCGATCCTGCCGGACTTGTCCGTCGAACCGTCGTCCACCACGATGACCTCGACAGCCTCAAGTGCCTGTGCACCTTCTTCCACGATGCTCCGCAGGCACTTTGCGATATACTTTTCAACATTGTAAACAGGTATGATGACCGACAGCTGCTTACCGCTCATACGTATGCCTCCAATACTCCATGCCGTGCAGTGATGCCCACTCCGCCTGGTACTTCTGCCTGCTGTCGTCGTATTTCGTGCAGACCAGCCACAGCGATCTCACATACAACATAAAAAATACAAATATCTGCCGGAACGACCGCCTGACCTCGATCCCCTGCATACTCTCCTCATCATAGAGGATCACGCTGCCCGTCCTGTACAGATCCACGGGATGCACTCCCATGGAAAACGCCTTTGTCTCCCTGACAGGCGGCAGAAGCCATCCGTTCAGCGTGACGATCTGCCGGAGTAAGCGGCACACTTCTCTCTGCCGGAATGCGCGCCGGAAAATATCCTTCACACTGTTAATCTCCGACGGATCGCTGCATTTTATGCACGCACAGTGCCTTAATTTTTCTGACACATCTGTCAGCTGATATCCCCGCTCGACGATCCGCTGATGATATGACGGTGCGTCCACCTGCCGCAGCCACTCCGGTCCCCTGCAGAAGTCCGCGAGCGCCTGATAGATCAGGTGCATATCCCTGTACCGGTATCGCAGCAGCGGCATCATCAGCCGGACAGCCATCGTCTTTGCCAGCCGCCTCCTGCCAAACGCAGGGCAGTACTTTGCATTCACGATCAGCATATTCCTGAGATTGTAATACTCATTGCTCGAGATGCGCCTGTTCACCGCCACAGGATGCCAGACAGCGATCCCGTTGAGCGTGATGATCCCCCCGGCGTTCCTCAGACTGTATTCCACATCGTCCTCATGAATGAACACAGGGATCGGAAGGTTATCCTCCCTCACATTCTCCACCGGTATACAGCAGTACCACCACGCCGCATAGTCGCGGTCTGTCTCCTCCTCGTTGCGCACGACGTTGGAAAACATGCGCAGATCGATCCCCCTGCCCGCAAACCGGCACTTCCCCCCGTTCCAGACAGCGCCGTTCTCATGCTGCATGTACTTCCTGTCGAGCCGGAGCATCGCACCTGCGATAAACGCCGAAAAGTACTGTTCTCTCAGGCATCTGAGCATTGTGTAGGTGCGGGTCAGTCCCTCCGGCAGTATCTCCACATCATCGTCCATAAATATGACATGCGTGATCGCTTTCTGCTGTTTCACCCTGCCGATCTCGATCAGCCCCCTGGCAAATCCCCCGGCTCCGCCCACGTTGGGATTGTGGCAGATATGAACATTGTCGCGCTGCAAAGTCCCGATCGGAAGCGTGCTCCCGTTGTCCGTGATAAATACCTGCAGATGCCCGAACAGCTCGGAATCGCTGTTTTCCAGAAAACAGCTGCGCAGCAGTTCCAGGTTGCGCATGAGATATTTCTCGCGTTTGTATGTACATATGTTCAGCGCGATGGTGATCTCTCTCTCGCAACGTGTCTCCCCCTCAAAGAACGCGCCGCTGCACACCGCCCCGTCCGTCACTGCCTTGAGTGAGAAATACACCACGCCCTTTTTCTGCATCGGTATGTCGTACTGCACCGTCTCTCCCCCGGCCGCCGACACCCGCCCGCCTGCGATCTGCCTGCGGCAGAACTTTCTGCGGTCCACATCCACCGAAAAGACGCGCACGATAAAAGTTCCCTTCAAGGCGATCTGCAGCGTTATCCTTTCCAGGTCACAGTAGGTACACCATTTCCCGAGCGAAAAAGCGTTCAGATACGCATCCGTCGACCACTCCGCACCCTTCTCAAAAATGACACAGCTGTCATTTTCATATCGCACTGTTCCCTGGCTGTGACAGTGCAGTCCGTCCGTGTTGTCCGCCAGTAGTATATTCTGCAAAAGCATCTGTCAATTCCCCATAAATTTCAAATAATGTTCCAGCACGATCCCCGTCTCCCCGATCTCCTTCATCTCGCCGTCGTGCAGCCACATCACCCTGCCGCACAGCTCCCTGAGCGTCTCGATGCTGTGTGAGACGATGATCACCGTCCGGTTATCGTCGCTGATCAGTTCCTTCATCTTGGCAAGGCTCTTTTTCCTGAACTTCTCATCGCCGACACTCAGCACCTCGTCCACCAGCATGATGTCATTTTCGAGCATTGCCGTGATCGAGAAGGCAAGCTTCGAGTGCATACCGCTCGAGTATGTCCGTACCGGTCTGTCGATAAAATCACCGATCTGCGCAAAGTCGATGATCTCCTGCGACCGCTCCTCGATCTCCCTCTCCGAAAAGCCAAGCAGCATCCCCGACAGCACGATATTCTCCCGCCCTGTCAGGTTTTCCTTGAAGCCAACGCCGAGCGCCATCAGCGAAACGGAATGCCCTTTCAGATCGATCGTGCCCGTATTCGGCGAGAACACCCCCGCGATCGACCGCAGAAGCGTTGACTTCCCGCTTCCGTTCTTGCCGACAATGCCAAGGATGCCGCCCTCCTCCACGGAAAATGTCACATGTTTCACCGCCTCAAAAATTTCATTGCGCGTTTTCCTGCGGAAAAATGATTTCTGCACCGTTATGTTGTTCAGGATCCTGTAATGAATGCTGACATCCCTTACATCAATTGCAATATCTGCCATGTCTGTCCACCTCTCCGATCCTTATATGATCTTTACGTACGCATTTTCGTTGCTGTATATCGTGAATGCCCCGAGCGCGATCAGTATGACCGACAGCCCTCCCCACAGGAAGAGCATTCCCACCGCCGGGGTCGTCTCGTACAGCAGCACGTCCCGCATGGCGGATATGAGAAACGCCACCGGATTCAGTTTCGCGATCAGATCCCCGAACGGATCGGGAATGCGCTTTGCCACATCATAAAATGTCCCCGTGAAATACATCAGCATACTCAGCACGATTCCCGTGATATACCCCAGATCGCTGACGTACACGCCGTAGTGCATCATGATCGTCCCCACGCCGAACGTAAACAGAAACAGGACAGCGATGATCGGCACCGCATACAGGATGCGCCACGTCACAGGCACCCTGAAAACAAGCATCATCACAAGCACCACCCCGAATGACACCATCATCTTAAAGCCGTTCACGAACATCTTCGACAGGAGCAGTATGTACTTGGGCATGTAGATCTTGGTGATGATCCCCTTGCTGCCCCGCACCGTGTTCACGCTTCCGGACACGCTCCTCGAGAAAAATCCCCACATCGTGATCCCGATAAATATGAAAACCGGAAAATACTGCTCCGAGGCATGAAACACAACGCCGAAGATCATCGTGTAGATCAGCATCATGCAAAACGGCTCGATCAGCCACCACAGCCAGTCCAGATACGAGTTCGAGACCTCGGAGCGCAGATCGGCCCTCGCCGAGCGCACTGCGTAGGGAAAGTACTTCCTGACATCATTGATAAACCGCACCGAGTACCTTTTGATACCGCCAAATGTGATGATATCCTCCGTGAGCAGGCACACCGGAAAGGGAAAGATAAATCCGCAGACGGCGCCCATGCTGATATATTTGATCCTGTAAGTCATCGTCATATCCGCAAACCGGATCCCCCTCACACCGCGCAAGTACGATACGCCGAGCGAGAACAGATTAATGATGACAAAATATGCCGCATAAAATATCACTTTTCTTTTTCCTGTCATCTCCCCATGCCGCAGATAATTGTGGATCACCAGCGCAAACAGGGGCGGTATGCAAAACATTGCTGTTCCTAACAATATGTCCATGAAAAACTCCTTCCGAAAACTGCACATATCTGTGAATAAATTATATAAAAACTTTCTGCACCTAATGAACGCAACAATTATATCATTATTTGTCTCTTTTTACAATAGACCCCTGCCTGGAAAGTCGGATTGGACGTAACAGTTCATCCCAGAACTTCGCACTACGCTGCGAAGTCCGTGAGAAAACATAGTGGTATTGTGGATTATAGATAGAGCTTGTAAAAATTCCTAAAAAACACATAAGGGAATCAGTTATGCCAAAGAAAGATAACAAACTTGAAAAGATATCTGAGAAAATTCTCATTACAGTAAAATAAGAAGTCCGAATGGTGAATTAATTTTCAACTTCGCTCTGCTGGATTTGACAATTCCATATAAATCTGCTAAGATATATTTACATAAAGGTACTGCCGAT
>CAJUES010000091.1 GCA_910585765.1 uncultured Lachnospiraceae bacterium
GAAATGATCTTGACATAAATTCTTGCATATACATTATTATTGTACTATATTTTCAGTCAATTTCAAGCTTTTTTCTCGATTTTAGAAACAATTTAGCCGCATTTCACCCCCAGGACTTCGCACTGCGCTGCGAAGTCCGTGAGAAAGCATCGTGATTGAGATGCTTCAAGCCAACCGCGAAGCGGTTTTTGCATGGCTTGATACTTGCAACAGGAAGCCGAAGGCTGAACTGTTACACGATTTATTCCTGCTCACACCCGGTTCTGATACAGAAAACGGAAATCTTTTTTGGAACACTTTCTGCACGCTGTCATATAGTATAGAAAAAAGCTTCTTCGGAGGTACTCAACATGAGTGAATTATCAGCAAGCCATTGCGGATGCAACCAAACAAATACGATGCCGGAGTGTGGCTGCGGGTGCGGCAACAACGGCGGAAACAACTGGATCTGGATTTTGATCCTGCTTTCCTGCTGCGGCGGATGCGGCAATGGTCTCGGATTCTTCAACAACGGCGGCTGTGGCTGCGGCTGTGACAACAACAGCGGCTGCGGCAGCTGGATCTGGATCCTTCTGCTGCTCTGCTGCTGCGGCAACGGATGCGGCAGCAACAGCGGATGCGGATGCTGCTAATGTTCTGATCACTGAGGGTCCGTGTACACGGGCCCTCACACTGTAATAACGGATATCCTGTTTTCATATATATGATTAGATACCGCTGATCGATAGCGAGGCTATTTGTCAGCAGTTCCTTATGGTAGAAAAGAATGGAGGTTTATTATGGAGGATAACGATTACGTGCTGGCTTTTGACCACTTTTATACCACGAATCACATCCAGATCTTAAAGTCCCTTCTGCCCTTTATGGACACCGACAACTTCCGGATGCTACCTGCCCTGATCAAATATATGGAATTGAAATACACGCTGTCCCAGATCGGCAGGGGAACTTCAGGATTTGCAAGCGGTATCCACGCCAGCAGCATCGACAACGACGCGAGATCAAGCGCTGATATGGCAGAAAATCTTGAAAATATCTACAAGGCGATACACAGATACCTTGCCCCGGGCGAGGAAAAGAGCTTCAACCAGATCCTGTCTGCCATGCGGACGATGCGGAACGTGCGCGAAATGCAGCAGATGATGGAGCTCTTCCAGTCCATGAATCCCGATATGAACTCCAATATGGATATCGGTTCTGTGCTGGAAAATCTGTCCCCCGGCGGCGACAGCCCGAACGGATTCAATATCAATGAAATAATGGAAATGATGAAACTATTGGGAGGCAATGACAATGGAAACCAACAATGAATGGATGAATGACCCGGAATTAAAGAATATTGACAGAGCCAAGCTGGACTTTCTGGGCAGGATGTTTGTGCAGAGCACCTCGATCAACAGCACCGGAACACAGGAAGAACGGCAGAAAAACATGATGGCATTTTTGCTCTCACTCAGCAAGCTGAGCAGGGAAAACAACATCTCTTTCCAAAAAGAGGAGGTTGAGCTTATTTTTTCTGTCCTGAAAAAATACTCAACCTCCGATGATATCGCTAAGATGCAGAAAGTCTCTTCTTTTTTCCATTCCCGGTGAGAACGAGCAGTACGCCCACCGAGAACATCGCGCATACGATCAGCATACGGTACTGTAGGGGATCTCCTGTCTTTGGCGTGGAATCCTTTATGTGTTGTGTGCTTTTTGGTGCGCTTGCGGACGTCGTGTTCTGCCTCTGTGTCGTCCTTGCACCCTGTGATGTCTGCACGGAGGAACCTGATGTCCCCTGCTGCTGTGCGGGTATTGTGTTCTGGCTCGCCGCCGCATTCTGGCTGCCTGCGGACGGCTGTGACACCACTGTCGTCTGGGTGCCTGCAGTCCCTGTCGTGCCCACACTGCCGGCTCCAAGCGTGATCGTCCCTGTCTTTGAAGTGCCTGACGGCGCTGCGGCTGTGTTGTTTCCTGTTGGCCTCACATTCCCGGAGAGCGTCGCTCCCAGCTTGATGCTGCCCGATGCAGCCTTGGCGACAACAACGGAACTGTCTTTGTCCCCGTCCGAGATCTCACTGCCCTCGTACACCAGTCTGGTATACTGTTCGGCAAGTTTCTTTGCCATACTCTGTGCCTTCTCTGTCTTTCCTGTGATGACGATATCCTTTGACACCTTGTTCACACCGCTGAACGCGTTGTCCTTCACCTCGGCAATATTGTCGGGCAGCGTGATACTTGAGATGCCCGCGACGCTGGCAAACGCATCGCTGCCGATCACCGTCACGGAGTCTGGTATGATGACGTCCTCCGCGCCGCCGCTGTATTTGTACAGCGTGCTGCTCGTCGAACTCATTGTAAAGCCTGATGACGTGTAGTACCACTTCTTATATAATGTGATGTCGCTGTTAAGAGCCGCGTCATTTTTGTAGGCTTCGAGGCATTCTTTGTCCTTGTACCAGTTCCCGTCTGTCGTATAGTTGGAATACTTGAAAGCGCTCGATGTACCGTTGCCATTTTCCGGGTACGCCGCAGCCGATATCTTCTGCCCTGTCGTGACCTTTGCCGTCAGGCTCGCCGCGTCCGTGTAGGAACTTCCGTTGTAGCTTCCCGTGAATCCGCCTCCGTTCATGTGGAACACGACGCTGTTCGTCTTTCCCTCAAAGTGGGCGTAGAGCGTCATGTCCGCTGTCACCGGCTTTCCCCACGAGGTGTACTCTGAACCGCCGGATGCACTTGTATACCAGCCCTTGAACGTCTTATTCGCAATGGAAGGCGTGGCTGAGGGCTTTTCAAGCTTCTGATCCTCGTACAGTTTCTGTCTGCCCGGTATGTTGTCTGCCTTCTCATTGCCCTGCGTCGCGCTGTAGGTCACATGGAAATATGCCCTAGTCTGTTTGTCCCATTTCGCATAGATCGTCGTGTCCTTCTCTATGACATCCTCCGAGAAATCCCACTCCTCTGTGCAGGCATTATCCTTGTACCAGCCTTTGAACGTGTGCACGATCTCCTGCTTTCCGTCATCCTGTTTGATCTCGTAGCTGTCCTTTCTCAGGATCCTCGGCTCATCACCGTTCACGGACACAAGCTCGGAAACCGTCTTCCCTTCGACTACCTCTCTTTTCTCGCCATCCACACCGGAAATACCTGTGTCAAATGTGACGGTGTACCGCTCCTCCGGCTCGATCTCGATCACAGAGGACGAACTCGATTCCTCTTCCTCTGACTCCTCATCCTCAGTCGACTCTGTATCGCTCTCGTCCTCGGTCGATTCCGTGTCGCTCTCATCCTCGGTCGATTCTGTGTCGCTCTCATCCTCGGTTGACTCCGTGTCACTCTCATTCTCTTCCGATTCCGATTCAGTCGGTTTGAGATTGCTGTCCCCTTCTGTCCCATCACCGCTCTCCGACGGTTTGTCTGTATTCTCTGTCGATCCTGCATGATCGCCATCACCGGACTGCGAACCGCCTTCCGGCGTCGCTCCCGCTTCTTCCGCATCTGCACCAACATAGCTGATCCCCACGATCTCCTCCGTCTTCTCAGGATCGAGATAATCGCTGTATACAAGCTGTTCGTATCGTGCCGCGAGCTGCTTTCCATACGCTTTCGATGCCGCCGTATCAGAGTCATAGATATATACGATACCGCTGTCCGCGATGCCCTGAAACGCATTGTCTTCAACGGTTTGGATCCCTGCCGGAAGTACGATCCCCCTCACCTCCGGCGAGAGATCATCAAACGCACCGTCCGCGATCGTCGTCACAGTCGCCGGGATCTCCACCAATGTCTCGTCCCCGTCGTACTGATACAACACTGTACCGTCGGCGCTGATATGAAACCCTTTCGCCGCCAGCGTCGAACCATCGGACGTGATATTGTACCATTTCTTATACAGTGTAAGACTCCTGGTCACGGAGCTGCCCGCATCAAATTCTGTCAGACACTCCGGATCGGTATACCAGGTGCCCGCCTCTGTCTTGTACCCGGAATACGCCGCATGGCTGTCATCCGGAAAGCTGTTTATCGTTTTTCCGTCATCGATAATGAGAACCGGCGTTTTCTCCTGGAAGCTGTAGCCGTTATAGTTTCCCCTAAAAGTCCCGCCGTTCATGCTGAACGTCACCACATGCGCCGACGCATCGTCGACCTGCATGTCTGCAGCCGTCATTTCCTTGATGATTTCCGCCTGCGCTTCCGGCATCGGTATCTGCGATATGACGACCGCCAGCACCATCAGGCTCACGCCCAAAATATTTTTTAATCTCCGATACATGTCAATCCCCTCTTACCTTTTTATTATTTTTATTTTCTTATCAGAACGCTATATTTTTTTTGCGATCAGCACAAACCGCCCGTCCTCCTTATAATTGTCACATGTGGACAGGATCAGGTAGGTATCGCCGTATGTGATCGTCTCATCGGTTGTGTAGATCGCATTGCTCATCACATTTTCCCGAAACGCATTGAAATTTTCCTCCGTGCTGATATCGATCGCATCATAGTAGCGGAACACATCCTCATCCTCGTACGCAACACCGCTGAGCATCGCTGCCACCACCTTATACTCACATTCCTCGTACAAGGTGTCAAAGATGATCGTCGTGTGCTCCTCGCCGAACGATTTCTCCTTGTAATTTTTCAGCGTACCGAACATGACACCCGTTCTCATATTATGCCCGTATATGATGAGGTTCTGCCCGCCTGCCGCCACATCGTTCCTGTAGTCGAGTATCAGCGAGCCGTTCTTGTCATGCTGCTGTTCGAAGTTCTTGTCAAGGTAGTAATTGTTGTCCCCTGCCCTGGACATCACCGGATAGTCGATCTTTGTCCCCGGAATCCTGAGCCACCCGGCAAAATCCGGATTCTCTTCATGCAGCTGTGTGAACTTGAGCAGGATGCCGCCGTCAGACCGCCCCTGCGCGGCCAGATCCCCCTGCTCCGCCTCATCCGCAGCCTGAGCGCCCTGCGAGACATCCGCCACAGAAGAATCCGCATGCTCCGTTTCTCCGCTCGATGCCTGGTCGTTTGGCGCAGCCTGAACCTTTTCGATCCTCGCCTGCAGCTTTTTGGTCTGATAGTTCGTCCTGAGATCCATCAGCAGATTCCAGTTGATACATAATATAGAAGAGACGAGCACCAGTAACGACACGGCACAGGCGATCCCCCGGTTGATCCTGAGCAGCTGCCTTCTGTTCTGCTTTTTCTGGTTCCTCCTCCGAATGATCTGGTTAACCTCCTGGATCTGCGCGTCTGTCATATTCTCATATAGTCTTAACAGGAACTCCTCGCCGGTATCACTCTGGAATTGTATGTTCTCTTTCTTGATCTTATAGTAGATCTCCTGCGCCTGCTGCATCGTCAGATTCTTCTTATTATAGATCATGCCGTGTGTCAGCTGGCTGATGATCTGCAGGTCATGTTCCACTGCCCTCGGATTGTAACCAGTGCTGTAATCGTTATGATCCCTTTTGTTGTTCCCCATTGATCACACCTTTTTATATAGGGAACTGTCAATAAATAACTTATGCATCCGGCTTGTCTAAATCTCCATGCACTGCGTTGTCGTCAATCGGAGTACGTCCAATCCCCCTCATTCCTCTGCCTTGCGCATGAAGATTTATTCTGCGTCATTTGCACAAGTTATTTATCACCAGTTCCTAGCCGTAAATTGTGATTGTTTTGTATACTTTTTATGTAACCCGTTCAATTATTAATAATATATCACAAAAAGAGAAAATTGTATAGACAATTCTCGAAATTTTTATCATGAATTTATATTTTCTTTTCCCTATGATTCTGCTATACTTGTTATGTCACAGATCTCATTCGAAAATCAAAGGAGGATGCTATGTTGCCAGACAGAGACACAGCGGAAGGATTATTAATAGACGCAGGACAGTGCAACCCGGGAGCATGGGTGGATCACAGCCGGATCACCGCACTGTGCGCGGAGCAGATCGCAGGCGCATGTTCAAATATGGACAGCGAAAAAGCTTATATTTTGGGACTATTGCACGATATCGGCAGAAAATTCGGCGTAAAGCATATGGGACATATCTATGACGGTTATCATTACATGCTGGAGCTCGGCTACGATGAAGCCGCCAGGATCTGTCTGACACACTCTTTCAGTGTCCAGAACATCAAGGACTACATCGGCAATTTCGACATCACGGAAGATGAAGTCCTGGAACTCACGGAGGCACTGGCAGCGGTAGAATACGACGACTACGACCGCCTGATCCAGCTCTGCGACAGCATGGCCGGCGCAGAGGGCGTCATGACGATGGAGGCACGCATGTCAGACGTGGCGCGCCGCTACGGGAAGTATCCGCAGGAAAAATGGGACAAGAACATGTCCCTGAAAAAATATTTCTCGGAGAAGGCAGGAAGGGACATCTACGAGATTGTAAATATGAGATCGCAAATCAATGAAAACTGATGTTCAGATATCCCCCCTCGAATTTCGCCCCTGCGACCTCCATCCGGGCAAACTCCGGCGGTATCGGAAATCTGCGGCTTTCGTTGCGCACGCCCACCAGCAGTTCACCACTCTCCTGCTCCAGCCGCAGCTCTTCCCGGGATGCGAACGGCAGATAGATCCTCATGCTTTTTTCCGCGGCGCTTACCTCATAGATTTTCTGTCGAAACAGCACATCATTGGGATCACACCCCTCGAAGATCTGATCGCCCACGCTTTCCAGCATCTCCAGCGTGCGAAGCTCCCGCTGCTGCAGCTCCACGTAAAAGCGGGGGACTTCACTGAAGCACTCCGCTATCTCCCGCAGCGCCTCCTCCTGCATCTTCGTCCATTTGTTAAAATATCCCTCCATCGCCCTCGCCGGATAGATATGGTTTACGATCACCGCGTCGACATTGTAGTGATACAGATACAGACAGGTAAAATTGCGTTTCGCCTCGCTGATCACGATCTTTTCCGGTGTCGTGACCACGCGCAGGCTCACGGTATCTTTGTCCAGCAAGAGCCTCTGCAGGTTCTTCATGCGTTCCATCAACGATTCGATATCGTCAAACACATTGTCCTTCGGCATAGGAACCTTCATTGTCCTTTCGATCATCTTCCCGATCGTTTTGGTCGCTGCGCGCTCGATCGACAGGATCCTTTTTATCAATTCCGACAGACGCTCCGGATATTTCAGCAGGGACAGCGTTTCCCCAGTGGGCGCACAGTCCACGATGACCGTGTCATAGACGCCGCTCTCATACACGTCCAGGATCTTGAACATGGAGAAGAGCTCCTCTAATCCCGGAAATACCAACAGCTCCTCCGCCTCGATCCCTCCCCCGCCTTTTACGGTGAGCAGCTGTTTCACATAACCCTTCAGATTTCCCCAGCTCCTCTCACTCTCATACACCGTGTCGATCTCCACCGCATGCAGATTTTCCGCGATCTCCACAGGTGTTTTCCCGACTTTTCTGTCAAAGGAATCCCCCAGACTGTGCGCCTGGTCTGTGCTCATCACGAGCACCTTTTTTCCGTCCCTTGCGATCTTTGATGCGGTCGCTGCCGCCATACTTGTCTTGCCCACGCCGCCTTTGCCCGTATAAATGATAATCCTCATTGTCCGCCTCCCCGCTTTATACAATGTCAACCCGTTTCACTTCCGACTCCTTTTTGGGCTCGTGCTCCTGCCTGTCAGGATCACATCCTGCGCACTCCCTCACCACATCCGCTGCGATTTCTACAGCCATCATTTTCAGCTCCCTTTCGATCGCCTCCAAATGCCTGCCCACATTTTCCGGAAACAGGGCATATATGGCTTTTTTCTGATATTCCCCCGCCGTCTTGATCCGGCTGCGTATTTCCCTATTCATCGCTGTCACTCCCTTCCCCAAACTGGATCCTCAATATCCCTTCCTCAAACCGCGCGCCTGTGACTGTGTAGCTGCGGAGGACGTTGGGGAGCGGTATGCTGCGCTTGAAATTTCCAGTCCTGATCACGAGGTCTGTCGCCGCCTGATACAGATCGACCGCCTCCTTCTCCGCATAGGGCAGAAATACCTTTAGCTGGTACCCGTCCTCTGTCTTTTCAAAGCACTCCCTCTCCGTGATATTCTGCACCGCAAACACCTCCTTATCAGACAGTACCTCATCCACGATCCGCCGGATCGCGCGCTCCCCTTTCAGCTCCTCGTCATACCACGGGATCTCGCATATCGGAAGCGCGGCAAAACTCTCCCTGATGCAGGCGGTATATTCTTTCTGAATGGCGATCCACTGCGCGAAAAAGTCATTGTCGAGATCCGTCGGGAGAATCCTGTTGATATAGATGCCGTCGACATTAAAATTGTAGAGATTGAGGTACATATAGCTGCGCTTCGTCTCCTCCACGACCATTTTTTCCGGCGTCGTCACAATCCTGACGCTCGTGACTGCCCTGTCTTTCAGAAGTTCCTGCAGCTCCACCAGTTTCAGGAACATACGCTCGATCTCATTCATGGCATTTTTGTTTGGCATCTCCACCTGAAACGCTGCTTTGGAGATCGGTGACAGTATCCGCACCGCTACTTTGCCGACCGGAAAAAATTTTTCCATATACCAGGCCAGCAGCTCCGGGAACTTTAACAGGGATAACGTCTCACCTGTGGGCGCGCAGTCCACGATGATCCGCTCATAATCCGCTCTGTGATAAATGTCCGCGATCTTGAGCAGGGAAAACAGCTCTTCCATCCCCGGTATCATTCCAATGCCCTGCGCGCCCTCCTCCTCCGTCTCCGGCAATAGGCTGGCGAGATAGCTCATAACCGCGGAAAAATCATTCTCCATCACATATTCGGGATCGATCTCATAAGCATCCAGACCGGGCAGCACATTTACGACATCCTTTCCCAGTTTGCGCTCGAAGATATCGCCCAGATTGTGCGCCATATCCGTGCTCACGAGCAGGGTCTTCCTGCCCTCCTCCGCACTTTTGACGGCATGGGCAGCCGCTATGCTGCTCTTCCCCACGCCGCCTTTTCCCGTAAAAATATAGATTCTTTTCATGTCATCCTCCATTTTTTATGACAGACTCTGAGAGCCTGTCTTGACGGTTGCCAGATTATTCTTCCAAAGAATAGTTCCATCACCGAAGTATTTGGTGTATTTTAAGCAGCCACCCGGCTGCTCAAAACCATCTGTCAGACTATTCGATTGTGATCTTTCGGACTTTTCTCGGCGCTCTCTCCTTCTGGTTCTCCTGCCGCAGGATCTCCATGATCTTTGACGTCATTTTGTAAAATAGTGTCATCTCCTCTGTCGTGAAGGATGCCATGACTTTCACGCCGTAGCGGGCAAGCTCTTTGATCAGTGCCTCGAACTGTTCTATCCCCTTTGGGCTGAATCCGATGTTGACTACCCGCTTATCCTCCTCGGAGCGGGTCCTTACGACCAGTCCGCTCTTCTCCATGCGGCTGATGATCCCCGTCGCCGTATTCAACGGCACATGGATATAATCCGCGATCTCCGTCATATTGACTGCCCCTTTCTGGTACAGCAGCCAGAATATGAAAACTTCGTTCTTTGAACAATTCAAAAATATGTTTTCCCACAGGTCAGAGGACAGCAGCTCCCTCACTTCCTCTATATAATCCACGATAAATCGGGAAAGCTCCTCTGTTACACCGTACTCCTCCAGCCTCATCATCTCATCCGTTCACACTTTCATTCCTGATCACTGTCTTTTCAGCAAAAATACTTCCTGATTCGAATAATTTAATTCTACTGCGGAAGTAATTTTTTGTCAACCCTGTTATCTCATAAGGGTGTAGATAAAAAACTTTGGTTTTTATTCCCACAGCAAAGAAACGGCAGAT
>CAJUES010000092.1 GCA_910585765.1 uncultured Lachnospiraceae bacterium
TGAGCGAAAAATTTGGTCTGATGGGATTAGAGACCGTCGAGAGCCAGTATCTGGATGGCAGGAGCTCGCTCAACTGTGCGGAGAATACGGCGGCGGAGATCGACACGGAGGTCATGAACATGCTCAAGGCATGTTACGAGGAAGCGCTCGGGCTGCTCCGCGAGAACCGCAGCGTGATGGATCAGATCGCCGCGCACCTGATCGAAAAAGAGACGATCACAGGCAAGGAGTTTATGAAGATCTACCGCGAGGCGAAAGGGCTGCCTGAGCCGGAGGAGAAGAAGGACGGCAGCGGGGATCTGGATGAGACAAAATCCGAGATGCCGGAGACTGCCCGGGAGGTGCCGGCCGCTCAGCCAGACGGGACGGGATCAGAACCGAAACCGGTCCGGACAGATGAGACGGGGACAGGGGAAGTACCGATGCCTGATGCCGCGCAGCAGCCGGCATGTACGGCACAGCAGCCAGACGGACAGGGCAGCCGGTGGAGTATGCCGCCTGCCTATGACTGGAATCCGGCGCGCATGCAGCAGGGGCAGCAGACTCCGAGGCAGGAATCCGCGGCACAGCAGCAGGATCCCGGGCAGGAGCACAGGAATCCGGCGCAGCAGTACCAGCAGCCCGGTCAGGATCTGCAGCAACGGATCGCCTATCCCTATCAAAACCAGCAGATGCCGCAGAATGTGAATCTGCCGGAGGACAATGGGAGCGACGGCGAGACGTCCCGGTTTGGCTCCGTGTGGGACAGGAACGTAAACGGGAACCGCGATGGCGGAAATCAGAATAGTGATAACAGATGGTAGGATAAGCCATAATACGGAGGGAGTGCACATGGAAGATGTGTGCTCCCTCCGCGTCTTAGCAGAACAAATATTCACTTTGGATTGACAGATACGATCGTTTATGTTATGATAGGAAGAACAAATGAACGGCTGACAGCAGCGCGAATGGACTGAAACATTTAAGTGATCTGAAAACAACGTAATGACCTGAAACATTTGAATGATCCAATACGGAACAGAAAGAGTGATTATAATTTGGAAATTGAGAACAGTGAAATAGCGAACGTGGGAGCTGATGAGGGATCTGATAAGGAAGCGTTTGACGTGAAGGAGGAGCTGCACAAGCTTCCGAATAAACCCGGTGTGTATATCATGCACGATCTGGATGACACGATCCTCTATGTGGGAAAGGCAAAGAACCTGCACAACAGGGTGCGCTCGTATTTCAAGGAGAATATCGGGCGCGGACCGCAGATCGACAAGATGGTCTCGCTGATCGCGCGCTTTGAGTACATCGTGACGGACTCCGAGCTGGAAGCTTTGGTGCTGGAAAACAATCTGATCAAGGAATATGCACCCAAGTACAACACACTGCTGAAGGACGATAAGACCTATCCCTATATCAAGGTGACGCTGGGGGAGGCGTACCCGCGTGTCATGTCCGTGCGCCAGATGAAGAAGGACAAGGCGAAATACTTCGGACCTTTCACAAACGGCGGTGTGAGGGAGAGCATTGACCTGATCAACAAGCTCTACCAGCTGCGGACGTGCAACAGGAAACTGCCGCGGGACTGCGGGAAGGAGCGTCCCTGCCTGAACCATCATATCGGCCAGTGCTGCGCGCCCTGCCAGGGAACGGTCTCTGAGGAGGAGTACGCACAGCGGATCGACCAGGCGATCGACTTCCTGAACGGAAAACAGCAGCCCATCATCAGAGATTTGAGGGAGAAGATGCAGCAGGCATCGGAAAAGATGGATTTCGAGGAGGCGATCCGCTGCCGGGATCTGATCGAGAGTGTCAGAAAGGTCAGCGAGACGCAGAAGATGTCAGACAATGTGGGTGAGGACAAGGATATCATCGCACTTGCGATCGACGGGAACGAGACGGTCGTGCAGGTCTTTTTCCTGCGCAACGGCAAGCTGATCGGCAGGGAACATTTCTATATGATGCAGGTCGAGGAACCGACGGCGGACAACATTCTCACAAGCTTTGTGAAACAGTTTTATGCCGGGACGCCGTTTATCCCGAGGGAGATCATGCTGCAGGAGCCGATCGAGGACATGGAGCTGGTGGAGCGGTGGCTGACGAGCCGCAAGGGTGCCCGCGTCCACCTGCGCGTGCCGTTAAAGGGCGCGAAGGAGCGGCTGGTGGATCTGGCGGCGAGGAACGCGCAGCTTGTCCTGAGCCAGGACAGGGAGCGCATCAAGCGCGAGGAGGGCAGGACGATCGGCGCGGTGAAGGAGATCGAGGAGATCCTGGGGATCCGTCCGCTGACGCGCATGGAGGCATTCGATATCTCAAACACGAGCGGTTTTGCAAATGTGGGGTCCATGGTCGTGTACGAGAAGGGAAAACCCAAGCGCAGCGATTACAGAAAGTTCCGCATGAAGACCGTTGCGGGGCCGGATGACTACGCCTGCATGCAGGAGGTTCTGACCAGACGGTTCCGGCACGGACTGGATGAGCGCGAGGAGATGCGGCTTGACGAGAACAGTGTCGGAGAGGATTTCGGAAGCTTTACGAAGTTTCCGGACCTGCTGCTGATGGATGGCGGGCGCGGCCAGGTCAATATCGCGCTGCAGGTGCTGGAGGAGCTTGGCATCAGCATCCCGGTCTGCGGTATGGTGAAGGACGATAACCATCGCACGAGAGGGCTGTATTTCAACAATGTGGAGCTGCCGATCGACACGCACAGCGAAGGGTTTAAGCTGATCACGCGCATACAGGACGAGGCGCACCGCTTTGCGATCACGTATCACAGGTCGCTGCGGAGCAAGGCGCAGGTGCATTCCGTGCTCGACGAGATACCGGGGGTGGGACCAAGCCGCAGGAAAGCGCTGATGAAATATTTCAAGTCGATCGAGGAGCTGCGCGCCGCAGATACCGCCACGATCTCCGGGGTGCCGGGGATCACGGCAAATGTCGCGGAGGAGATACACCGCTTCTTTGCGAGGGAGACAGGTCAGGAGACAGCGGAGACAACGGATATGAAATAATGCGGCCACAGAATATCGAAAACGTAAATCGCAAAAGAATTGTAACAGGGAGCCGAAGGCTGAACTGCCACAAAGAATTCGGATAAGATTTGCTTTTCGTATTGACAGAACAATGTATGTGGCATATAATTCTCAATGTTTATACACATTAACAAAGGTTTAAGGAGAGGAGAACAAAAGAATGAAACGAATAGTATTACTGAGTATGTGTACTGTTTTGTGCTTACAGATAACTGCATGTTCGGCATTGGAACAGGCTGACAGCAAGACGCCGGCGGTCGAGATCAGTGACAAGCTGGAGAGCGGAGAACTGGCGATCGACGGCAAGAAGTACACGTTCCCGTCCGCGATATCGGATTGGACAAATGACGGATGGCACATTTCCAACAACTATGCCAACACGGACACCTTCGAGATGGAATATCTTGTGGAGTCCAATGAATTTGAGGTGTTCAGCGATGAGAAGGAGTCGGAATATGTCAGCATGTGCGCGATCAATTTCGAGAGTGAGCCAGCAAAGATCGTGGAATCCACCACGGCGTATCTCTCCATGAAATTGATCGACGGCAAAAAGTCGATGCAGGTCGTGCTCCCCGGAGGCATAACAAGCAAGAGCACAAAAGAGGATGTGATCAGTGCATACGGCGAGCCGGACGAGGAGGACGGCGAGGATCTGCGCTATTATTATACCAACAGCGACGGACTCGACATTGCTGTGGAGATCAGCATCGTGAACGAAAAGGTCTACATGGCAGCTTTCGCGCTGGCTGATTCGAACTGGGGATCCGTGACCAATGCGCAGGAGTGTGTGGAGTTCATCAACGCAGCGCTTGAGACAAGTTTTTATGGCAAATTCGACACGTATGTGGAGGGCAAATTTGACACGGAGGAAGGCGCACAGGCGCTGTATGAATCCGAGGTGGAGTATTACGCGCAGGGACTGATGTACTATCTCGATATCGACTCTGAGACGGTCGACGGGGGGATCGCAGACGGTTTCCGCGATGTGTCCAGGGCAGTTCTCGCAAAGTTTAAGTGGGATGATCCGGTTGTTGACATGGCAGACGGTGCAACCTGGGGAAGTTTCGAGATCACCATGTACCCGACGGACTTTTTGGACATCATCGAGGAGCCTGTGCTGGCTGTGATGGACAGCGGTCTTGAGGGCGATGAATATGCCCAGGGAATGCTGGATGCGATCACGCCCAAGGTGGAAGAGATTTCCTATAAAGAAGGCGTTACGGAGTCGTATGACCTTGACATAGAGGACGGTATCATTTCGCAGGAGACATGGGATGAGATCGATGACATTCTGATGGATTTGACAGAGTGATCCCGGAGGATCCGCTCTGATCTTTGAAGATAAAAAGCATACAGGCGAAAAAGCACGATATCTGCAGGAGAGCGGGTATCGTGCTTTTTGAATACAAGTAACGCCTTGACGGGGATAGCGTGACGGCGTAAAATAAAGTTTAGAGACGCAAATGGAATGATGAGGTAAATGAAAGTGTCAGACAATAACGACAAAAATTTCGACAATATGCGATATGACGAACAAGAGATCGATGCTGAGAAGCGGCAGAAGACAGAAAAAATAGCGGCGGAGATCCTTCGGATGTCAAAGAACAAACTGCTCGTCAACATGCGGTTTATGGATATGTCGCTCAATCAGTTCCAGGTTTTTCCGAAACCTGAGCACACACCCTTCACCGCGAGCGACGGGAAAATATATATCTATGCCCCGGAACATATTTTAAAGGCGTACATGCTCGACGAGAACCTTCCCGTGCGGAATTTCCTGCACACTGTCCTGCACTGTGTTTTCAAGCACTTCTTTGTGAGCAAGCTGGTGAATCATAAGATGTGGGATCTGGCGTGCGATATCGCGGTGGAGAGCACGATCAATGACCTGGAACTGAACTATCTCAATATCAGCAAAGCCAGAGAACAGATCCAGTTTTTTGAACTGTTTAAGAAAAAGGTCCGGACCGTCACCGCGGAGAAGATCTACAGCTATTTTCTGGACGAGAAGCTCTCCGGCGATCTGGTGGAGAGACTGTCACGTCTGTTTAAAGGCGACGATCATGTGCTCTGGTATCTCACGGAGGAACAGAAGAAAAGGATGGGGCTGTACGGCGCCGCCATGGAAAACAGGCTCCTTCTGACAGGCAGGGCAGCGCTCGTGGAGAGCTGGGCGGACATCGCCCTGCGGATGCAGACCGAGCTGGTGATGTTTGTAAAACAGCGCGGGACGGAGGCGGGGCTGCTGACGCAGAATCTGCGGGAAGTGACCAGGGAGCGCTATGATTACACGGAATTTCTCAAAAAGTTTGCCGTCAGGGGCGAGGTGATGAAGCTCGATCCGGATGAGTTTGATCACAATTTTTACACCTACGGCCTGCAGCTCTATGAGAATATGCCGCTGATCGAGCCGCTGGAGTACAGGGAGGTGAAGCGGATCCGGGAGTTTGTGATCGCGATCGACACATCGGGATCGACATCGGGGGAACTGGTGCAGACGTTTGTGCAGAAGACGTACAATATCCTCAAGAGTACGGAAAGTTTTTTTACCAGGATAAACGTACACATCATACAGTGCGACACGGTCATTCAGGAGGATGTGAAGATCACGACCCAGGAGGAATTTGACGCTTATCTGAAAGAAATGAAGCTCCACGGTCTGGGCGGGACGGATTTTCGCCCGGTGTTTGGGTATGTCAACGCGATGGTGGACAATGGCGAATTCGAAAATCTGAAGGGGCTGATCTATTTTACCGATGGGTGCGGCGTGTTTCCGCAGAAGAAACCGCCTTACGATACCGCGTTTGTGTTCATAGAAGAATCGTACAACAATTACGACGTTCCGTCGTGGGCAATGAAACTGGTGCTGAGGGAAGAGGAGATATAAAAGATCGGCTTGTCTGATCGCGGGATGTATAGGAGGAATGAAAATGGAACTTTCACAGGAGGAAAAGGCTGTCCGGCTGCAGCAGGCGGTGATCAACAGCGCTGTCGGGGAGCTTTCCAACGTATGTGAGGAACTTGGGTATGTGGAGATGGCAGCCCCCGCACTGGGGCTCGCCTGCCGTTTCCGGGGGCTCGATGCGGTGAAGGTGCTGGTCGATGCGGGGATCACTTTCGATTTTCCGTCGACTGGGGAGATCGAGACAAAATACCGCTGCTACATCGGACAGAAGTATGCGAACTACCGCACGAATTACGCGCTGTATCTGCTAAAGATTCTCAGGGGCGGATTGAAAGGCGCCTGCAGTGTGAAGGGGATGAAGTTCACACAGAATGCAAAGAGGGAGACGGGAAAGCCGCTTCCGATCCTTGAAGATCAGGAGCGGCTAAAGGTGCTCGAGTATCTCATACAAAACAAGGAAAAGCTCTCTTTTCAGCCGGAGGAGATGCTCTTCTACGCGATCTATGCCAAGGACACGGTCATTTATGAGGCGTTGAAAAAGCACGGTGTCACGCTCTCTGAGAGGCGTGTCGGGATGCTCACGGAGGGCGGCATCGCCACAGATGGCTACTGGCATGAATACGGATCCATGACGGGAAAGCTTGCCGATGCGGACTATCTCGAGGTCATGCAGCGGCTTGCCGCGGAGCTTGACGGAAAGCCGTTTTACTACACGGAGAAGATGTTTGATATCACGAAGGCGCGGTTTCACGATATCGAGATCTTTGAATATTTTCTCTCGCATTTCAGGCAGGAAAAGATGAAGAAATTCCAGATCATACGCAGTCTGATCGACGAAGGTGCCCTGGACGCGCTGCCGGTCATCGAGCGGCTGGGCTGGCTGGGCGCGCCACACAAGCGCGACGAGATGATCGGGTACGCTTCCGCAAACAGACGAACCGAGGCGCTTGCCTGGCTGCTGGACTATAAGAACCGCACGGCTGACTTTGCCGCCGAGCAGGAGAAGGCGGAGAGGAAGATGATGCGCGGGCTGAGTGGGAATCTGGGCAGGATGCCCTCACCGGATTCCGTCACCGAACTAAAAAAGATATGGAGTTACAGGAAACAGGACGACGGAACGCTGGTGATCACGAACTATAAAGGTACGGACACCGAAGTCACAGTGCCGGAACGGATTGGCAGGAGCGTCGTCACAGCGATCGGAAAGGGTGCTTTTGCGGGGGCAGCGGGGAGAGTCGATATCACGATCTATGCGACATGGGAGCAGATGAAGCACCGCCAGAGGAAGGTCACAAAGATCGCACTGCCGCACACGATCCGTCACATAGGTAAAGGCGCTTTTTGCGAACTGCAGGCATTGAGGGAGATCAATATTCCCGAGGGCGTGGAGGAGATTGACGAGTTTGCGTTCTTTGCCTGCAGTTTCCTGAAAAAGATCACGATCCCCGGGACAGTGAAAAAGATCGGAAAACACGCTTTTGCGCAGTGCAGTACACTTGAAAAAGTACAGATCTGCGAGGGAGTTCTCGAGATCGGGGAGAGGGCATTTTTGAACTGTCACAGTCTGAAGGAGGTTCATGTGCCGGAGTCTGTCCGGGAGCTGGCATCTGCCACAGTCCAGTATGGCAGTGCGGGGTACGAGGTGTTCAGCAGCTGTCCGGATCTGACGGTGTACTGTCCGTCTGGCAGCAGGGCGGAGGCGTACTGCAGGGAAAAAGGTTTTCGGTATGGAGGAAAGAGCGAGATGCATGCAGGAGTATAAGGATGGAGATTGCGCAAAAGGAAAAAGCCGCGCTTTTGCAGAGGGCGGTGATCAATGGCTCGGAGGAGGAGCTTTCGAAAATTTATGATGCGTTAGGCTATGTGGAGATGTCAGCGCCTGCGCTTGGTCTGGCCTGCAGGTTCCGGGGGCTTGATGTGGTAAGGCTTCTCGTGCGGAAGGGAGCCTCGTTTGATTTTCCGTCGACGAAGGAGGCAGCAGAGACGTATCACTGCTATATCGGGACGAAAAAAGGGGATTACCGCACCAATTACTCCGTGTACCTGCTGAAAGCGTTTGGAAAGCTGCCGATGTACAGTCTGGCAGGCATGATAATGGAACAGCAGATGGAAAGGGAAGACGGCAGTATGCTGTCGTTTCTCCCTGATGAAAAACGTGCCGATGTGCTGAGATTTCTTTTGGAAAACAGGGAAAAAATAGCATTTGAGCCCGAAGAGCTGTTGTATTATGCGATTTTTTACCGTGATACGGCGCTTGTAGACGAGCTGAAAAGGCAGAATGTAAAGATTCCCGGGAAACGAGTCTGTATCATTGCTGACGGTGCCTTCTCACCGAGCTGGTACTGGGATGAGTATGTTGCCCTGACACGACGGCTTGCCGGCGAGGAGTATCTCGAAGTGATGCAGCAGCTCGCTGTGGAGCTTGATGGAAGGTTATTTCGCTATACAGAAGGTATTTTTGACAGTGCCAGAAATCATTTTTGCAGCGGCGGGGTATTTGAATTTTTTTATGCCCATTTCAACACGGAGAAGATGAATAAGAGTGCAGTCATGCGCGGTCTGATCGATGAAGGGGCTTTGGAAGCATTTCCGGTTCTGGAGCGGGAAGGGTGGCTTGCCATGCCCAAAAAACGGGATGAGATGATCGCATACGCGTCAGAGAAGAAAAGGACGGAGATCGTGGCGTGGCTGTTTGAATACAAGAACCGCACTGCGGATCTTGCGGCTGAGCAGAGGAAGGCGGAAAAGAAGCTGATGCGGGAGCTCAACAGAGCGCCGGACGCTGTCGACGCATTAAAGAAGCTGTGGAGCTACAAGAAACAGGAGGACGGTACGCTGATCATCACCAGCTATAAAGGGACGGACACCGAGGTCACTGTCCCGGAAAAGATCGGCAGAAGCATTGTCACGGCAGTCGGCAGCGCCTTCTCAGGAATGTCTGGTGATGGAACGCCAAAGATCACGCTTCCCAAAACGCTTCAATATATTGAAAGCTGTGCTTTTCACCGGCTCTGGGGATTGGAGGAGATTCAGATACCTGATGGGGTGAAGGCAATCGGTGATTTCGCCTTTTATGAATGTGAACGGATCAGGGATATCGAGATCCCTGATCAGGTGAAAAGGATTGGTGAGAGCGCTTTCCAGGGATGCCGTATGCTGGAACACATCACCATCCCTGCCCAGGTGAAAACGATCGGCATGTCGGCTTTCGAGGGATGCCGTTTATAGATATTTAGAATCATATTAACACTTAAAAATATCTACAAGCACCTA
>CAJUES010000093.1 GCA_910585765.1 uncultured Lachnospiraceae bacterium
TACGCCTTCATTACATAAAATTGTGTCAGAATTAGTTGGGGCGTGAACAGTAACATTCTAAATATTTGTATCACAAAAACTTTGATTTTGGACTTGACATTTTCAGCCGGATAACATATCATTAGTTTCAACAAAACGATATATATGCAAAAATGCGATGATGGTGTAAGGAACCGTTCAGAAATTACCTGTTCCAAGGATGCATACAGACATTTACGGGGGTCTGGCGGCAGTTCCGAAGTAGCGTCATATTTTCTGTCAGAGATTGGAGGTCATCGGCTGAAAGCCTCCTCAGTTCAGATATGATGTCAAATTTCCCGCCGGAGCAGCTTTTTTGAAGTGCTGTCAGTCAGCATTGTAGGAGAAGCCGGAGTGACACGTTACGTCTCTTGAGTGTCTATGATATGCGGCAGACAGGTAGGACTGTGCTGTCTGTATATTGTGGGAACATGGGTGGTACCGCGGTTTTTCGTCCCTTGTAGAGAGATATTTTCTACAGGGGATTTTTTATGCACACGGGCGTCCAGAGGCAAATAGTCAGCAAAAGCTGACGGACGCCCGGCGCACGATTAGGAAAAGAGTTTCCTAATCGATGTTATACACGGGCGTCCAGAGGAAAAATGTCAGCAGAAGCTGACGGACGCTGATTCATTTTTATTGAAAGGGTAAAGGAGATTGGTGATGAAAGAGAAGTTAGAACAGATCAAGGCAGAGGCGATCCGGCAGATCAACGAGAGTGAAGCGCTGGACAGGTTAAATGACGTCCGTGTCAATTTTCTGGGAAAAAAGGGCGAGCTCACCGCTGTGCTGAAGGGGATGAAGGAAGTGGCACCCGAGGACAGACCTAAGATCGGGCAGCTTGTGAACGACGCGCGCGAGGAGATCGAGCGGGTGCTTGACGAGGCGAGGACAAGCATGGAGCGGAAGCTCCGCGAGGCGAAGATGAAGGCGGAGGTGATCGACGTGACGCTTCCCGCGCAGAGAAACAAAGTGGGGCACCGCCATCCGAACACGATCGCCCTGGAGGAAGTGGAGCGTATTTTTATCGGTATGGGCTACGAGGTCGTGGAGGGGCCGGAAGTAGAAAAAGATTATTACAATTTTGAGGCATTGAACATACCTGCAGACCACCCGGCAAAGGATGAGCAGGACACCTTCTACATCAACTCTGACATCCTGCTCAGGACGCAGACCTCCGGCGTGCAGGTCCACGAGATGGAGAGAGGAAAGCTTCCGATCAGGATGATCGCTCCGGGGCGCGTATTCCGCGCAGACGAGGTGGACGCGACGCACTCGCCCTCCTTCCACCAGATCGAGGGGCTTGTGATCGACAAGAACATCACCTTTGCCGACTTGAAGGGCACGCTCGCGGAATTCGCGAAGGAGCTTTTTGGCGGTGACACGAAGGTCAAGTTCAGACCGCATCATTTTCCGTTCACAGAGCCCTCTGCCGAGATGGATGTGTCATGCTTCAAGTGCGGCGGGAGCGGCTGTGGTTTCTGTAAAGGTGAGGGCTGGATCGAGATCCTCGGCTGCGGCATGGTCCACCCGAAAGTATTGAGGATGTGCAATATCGATCCGGAGGAGTACACCGGTTTTGCGTTCGGTGTCGGTCTTGAGCGCATCGCGCTCTTGAAGTATGAGATCGATGACATGCGCCTTTTGTATGAGAATGATATCAGATTTTTGAAGCAGTTTTAAATGGGGATCGGATATCCGGAGGTGCGGATCCGGGGATTTTGATCGAAGATATGGATATGTGAAAATAGATGAGATTATGACACGCGTGTCATAGATTGGAGGATGAAATGAATACACCATTATCGTGGATAAAAGCATATGTTCCCGAACTTGAATGCGAGGACAGAGAGTACTGTGATGCCATGACGCTGTCAGGGACGAAGGTAGAAGGATTTGAGCGGCTTGACAAAAACCTCGAGAAGATCGTCGTGGGACACATCGAGAAGATCGAGCGCCACCCTGACGCGGATAAGCTGATCATCTGCCAGGTCAATGTAGGGACAGAGACGGTGCAGATCGTCACTGGCGCGCAGAATCTGAAGGAGGGCGATTCTGTGCCGACGGTTCTAGACGGCGGAAAGGTTGCAGGCGGTCATGATGGCGGGCCGCTTCCGAAAGACGGGATCAGGATCAAAGCGGGCAAACTGCGGGGGATCGAATCCCGCGGCATGATGTGCGCGATCGAGGAGCTCGGCTCCAGCCGCGACATGTATCCGGAGGCGCCGGAGGACGGTGTCTATGTATTTCAGAAGGCGGTGACACCGGGGGAGGACGCAGTTGGGGCGCTCGGGCTGCACGACACCGTGGTGGAGTATGAAGTGACTTCGAACCGTGTGGACTGCTACAGCATTTTAGGGATCGCGAGGGAGGCGGCAGCCACTTTCAGAAAGCCCTTTGTTCCGCCCGCCGTGGAGGTGAGAGGAAACGGCGAGGACGTGAACGACTATATCTCAGTTGAGATAAAGGACAGGGATCTCTGCTCGCGTTTCTGCGCGAGAGTGTGCAAAAATATCAAGATTGCGCCGTCGCCCGAGTGGATGCAGAGAAGGCTCGCGGCATGCGGGATCCGCCCGATCAACAACCTGGTCGACATCACAAACTATGTCATGATGGAGTACGGTCAGCCGATGCACGCGTATGATCTGAACAATGTATCGGGAAACAAGATCATCGTAAGGCGCGCGAAAGACGGCGATGTGTTCCAGACACTTGACGGACAGGAGCGGAAACTCGACTCGGAGATGCTGATGATCTGTGATGCCGAGAAGGAGATCGGGCTTGCGGGCATCATGGGCGGCGAGAATTCAAAGATCACCGACGATGTGCAGACGGTACTGTTTGAGGCGGCTACGTTTAACGGGGCAAATATCAGAAAGTCTTCCAAGAGAGTGGGACTCAGGACAGACGCGTCCGGCATCTTTGAGAAAGGTCTGGATCCGAGAAATGCGGAGGCTGCGATCAACAGGGCGTGCCAGCTGATCGAGGAGCTTGGCTGCGGTGAGGTTGTCGGCGGGATCGTCGATGTCAGGGAGCCGTTTCAGGAATTAAAGCAGATCCGGTTTGAGCCGGAGCGGATCAACAGATTCCTCGGCACCAGGATCGCGGAGGAGGAGATGCTCCAGATCTTAGGAAGGCTTGAACTTGCATACGATGAGAGCACCGGTATGATCACGGCACCCTCATTTCGACAGGATATCGAGTGCTTTGCGGACATCGCGGAGGAGGTTGCGAGATTTTACGGGTACGACAAGATCCCGACAACGCTTCCGACCGGCGAGGCGACGACCGGCAAGCTGTCATTCAAGCTGCGAGTCGAGGAGAAGGCGAGGGATATTGCTGAGTATTGCGGGTTCTCACAGGGGATGTGCTATTCGTTCGAGAGCCCCAAAGTGTTTGACAAACTGCTGATCCCGGCGGACAGCCCGCTCAGGCAGACAGTGACGATCGCCAATCCGCTCGGAGAGGATTTCTCCGTCATGAGAACGATCTCGCTCAACGGTATACTGACATCACTGGCGTCGAACTACAATCGCAGGAACAAGAATGTCCGTCTCTACGAGCTGGGAAATATCTATATTCCCGGGAGCCTGCCGGTAGTCGACTATCCTGACGAGCGGATGCAGTTCACGCTCGGCATGTACGGGGAGGGTGACTTCTTTACCATGAAGGGCGTTGTCGAGGAGTTCCTCGAGAGCATCGGCATGAAAAAGAAGATATCGTACGATCCCAAGGCAGAAAAAACGTTTCTGCATCCGGGGCGCCAGGCGCTGATTGGGTATGGGGACAAGGTGATTGGCTATCTGGGCGAGATTCATCCGGAGGTTGCGGACAACTATGATATTGATGCGAAAGTGTATGTCGCCGTGCTGGATATGCCGGAGATCCTTCCGTTCGCATCCTTTGACAGAAAATATGAGGGGATTGCGAAGTACCCTGCGGTGACGCGCGATATCAGCATGGTCGTGCCAAAGAGTGTTCTCGTGGGTGATATCGAGAATGTGATCGAGCAGCGCGGCGGAAAAATATTGGAGGAGTACCAGCTGTTTGATATCTATGAGGGAAGCCAGATCAAGTCCGGCTACAAGTCGGTCGCCTATTCGATCACTTTCCGCGCCAAGGACAGGACACTCGAGGAGAGCGATGTGTCGGGGACCATGAAGAAGATCCTGAATGGTCTGGAGGATCTTGGCATCGAGCTGAGGGCATAGAGAGTGTGATATATGAGAGAATTGCTGAAGAAGGATTTTTATTTTGATCTGCCGCCGGAACTGATCGCCCAGGATCCGCTCGAGGACAGATCGGGTTCGAGGCTCCTGGTGCTCGACAAGGAGACAGGAGAGATCGAACACAGGGTGTTTACCGATATCGTGGAGTATCTCCGGGAGGGGGACTGCCTGGTGCTGAACAACACAAAGGTTATCCCCGCAAGGCTGATGGGCGAGAAGGCAGGGACGGGGGCAGCGATCGAGGTGCTCCTGCTCAAGCGCCGCGAGAACGATGTGTGGGAGGCGCTCGTGAAACCCGGGAAAAAAGCCCGTGAGGGCGCTGTCATAAGCTTTGGCGGAGGACTGCTCACCGGGGAAGTCATCGATGTGGTCGAGGAGGGCAACAGGCTCATACAGTTCCGGTATGAAGGGATCTTTGAGGAGGTTCTTGACAGGCTCGGCGAGATGCCGCTGCCGCCATATATCACGCACAAGCTTGCGGACAGGGATCGCTATCAGACGGTCTATGCAAAATATGAAGGCTCGGCGGCGGCGCCGACAGCCGGGCTCCATTTCACGAGGGAACTGTTAGAGCAGATCCGGGAAAAGGGGGTGAAGACCGCCTATGTCACGCTGCATGTCGGACTTGGAACGTTCCGCCCTGTCAAGGAGGAAAATCTCCTCGACCACCATATGCACTCCGAGTTTTATCAGGTGACGAGGGAGGCGGCAGATCTCATAAACAGCACAAAGCAGGCGGGCGGCAGGGTGATCTGTGTGGGGACGACGAGCTGCCGCACCATAGAGAGCGCTGCCGGTGCGGACGGGAGCGTTGCCGCCGGGAGCGGTGATACGGAGATCTTTATATATCCGGGGTATCGTTTCAAGGTGCTCGACAATCTGATCACGAACTTCCATCTGCCGGAGTCCACGCTCATCATGCTCGTGTCGGCGCTTGCGGGGCGTGAGCATGTGCTGAACGCATACCGGACGGCAGTGCAGGAGCGGTACAGGTTCTTCTCTTTCGGGGATGCATGTCTCATCAAGTGATATTCTGTGTTGACTTTTACGGTGTAATTTGTTATTTTTGTATTATGAATGAATGGATATAAAACCGAAACCAGGCTGCTGGTCTGCAGGATATGCTGACAATGACATGGTTCCGACAATGCAAATCAGATGAAGTGGAAGTGTTTCCAACGCAGGCGGCGTTGATTATCATATTGCAAAGGAGTATGGTTGATATGGAAGAGAGAAGAAGGAGCAAGAGGACTGACCTGCATTCAAGGCTTTTGGTGAAGAGGATCGATACAAGCGGACAGGAAGAGATCGGGGTGGATGTCAAGAATGTTTCCAAGACAGGGATAGGCTTTTACTGTAATGAGATCCTGGATATGGGGGCAGTGTACGAGGCGTATCTGACGATCTGGACCAAGGAAGTGATCCATGCGTTCATAGAGATCGTCCGCATCGAGAAGGTTGAGGACACATATGAGTTCGGCGGGCTTTTTATCGGAATGCCTGAGATCGACCTGCAGAGGATCGATGTGTACAATGCAGTCAACGACGCGGAAAATTATAATGACAAATAATATCATTGACAAAAGAGCACTTTGGGTGCTCTTTTGTTGTGGATAAAAATATTATTCTACAGTGATGAGCTCGTATTCGCGCGAGCCAAATCCCAAAGCTGCGGCAGCCTCGATCGTGTGGACGCCGTTTTTGGACTCGATGCGCTCGAGCAGGTGGTCTCTGCCGGGATCGTCGGACGCGTAGACGAGATCGAGACATGCCTGGTCGATCGCGATCGGATCCAGGGAAGCCAGGATACCGATATCAGCCATGCAGGGATCCTCCGCCACGGCACAGCAGTCACAGTCCACAGACATATTCTTCATGACGTTGATGTAGACGATATTTCCCTTGAGATAGTCCACGACACTCGATGCGGCGTCCGCCATGGATTCGAGGAACGAATCGTGGTCTGAACCCCAGAAATTGGTCGTGTCGCCCACGCCGTGGATATAGGCTTTCCCCATGGAGGAGGCGATCCCTATGGAGAGCTGCTTGATCGCCCCGCCGTAGCCGCCCATGGGATGCCCCTTAAAGTGTGAGAGCACCAGCATGGAGTCGTAGTCGGCAAGCGATTTCCCGACAAAGTTCTTCTTGATCTTCCTGCCGTCCGGGATCGCAAGCTCCAGATCAGGACCTTCGGCATCCAGGAGTTCTACGTGAAAATATTTGCTCCAGCCGTGCTCATGGATCGTCTTCATATGCCGGTCTGTCGTGTTGCGGCTGCCCTCATAGGCGGTGTTGCATTCTACGACAGTGCCGCCGACATGGTCGATCACAGGTTTCCAGAAGTCCGGCTTTAGGAAGTTCTGGTTGCCTACCTCGCCGGAGTGGATCTTCACAGCGACCTTTCCGCCGAGTGTTCTGCCTGTCATCCGGTACAGCTCAAGTACTTTTTCGGGTGTGATAGTCCTGGAAAAATAAACGTTTGATTTCATGAAAGACCTCCTCATTCTGTTGTTATCATTTATTGTATATCATAAGAGAATTTTTTGCAAACGGCATCCGCATTTGCGGCGTACACAGCGATATAATTGCCTGTGAAACAGCCGCCGACCTCCGTGGTGAGATACTGTGCCTCGCCGGATCCGATCGTTACGGGCGCCTCCTGGCCGTCACCGCAGTAAGCAAATGTGTAGGATTCCCGCGTGCCCGTAAGCTGCAGTACGACGGCGCTGCTGTCGTACGCGATGACGCTCTCTACAGCGCGCAGGCTTCCGATCTGGCGCCGGACGATCAGGCAGCGCTTCTGATCGACTACAGTCATGGCGATCTCGTAGTGATGCCGGTTGTTCATGTAGATCGCAAGACCCGCCTCTCCGTTCTCGGGAATGGTTTCCATGGAGAGTGTCAGCCGTGCTGTGAAGTCAAAATGCTCCTGGCGCCGGCAGATGAGCGATTTGACGTCGCTGCTGGACAGCCCGTTTTCATTTCCGTGCAGGATCAGCCCGTTTTCCGTAAATTCGTACAAGGTGTGATCCGGGTTGTAGATCGTGTTCCATGACAGGTGCATGGCGGCGGTGTCGAAGGTGTCGGTGAAACTGCTGCCGGGAAGATAGCGGCTGCGCTCAAAAGGTGCGCTGCATGCGGACTCTGCGCAGGGGAGCAGCGAAGTCTCGATCTCTGCGTCGACGTGACCGTCGCCGTTCATGCCCATGACTGGCCAGCCCTGCTCCCACGTGACGGGGACGAGCATGGTCTCACGCCCCAGATTGTGCCGGAACGGATAGCCCAGCGGACGGATGCCAAGACATACAGACCACCAGTTCCCGTTCTGATCCTCGACCAGATCGGCATGTCCCACGGCTTTGATCGGCAGATCGGTGCTGCGGTTGGTGAGGATCGGATTGTGGGGGCACGCTTCATAAGGACCATAGACAGAATCGCTCCTCGCGATCGTGACCATGTGGCAGTATTCGGTGCCGCCCTCCGCCATCATGAGATAGTACATGCCGTTGATCTTGTAGAGGTGGGGACCCTCGGGGTTGTTGCCGCCGGAGCCGTTCCACGCATAGACCTGTTCGCCGACATGATCACAGCGGATCTGTATCCGGCCTTCAACAGTCGCTTGGGACAGTGTCAGCTCCGCGATGAAGACGCCTGTGTCGGTGCCGCTGTAGTAGACCTTTCCATTGTCGTCAAAAAAGAGAGAGGGATCGATCCCGCCAAAGGGCAGCATGACCGGGTCTGACCAGTCGCCGTACGGATCCGTGGTGTAGACGAAGAAGTTGCCGCCCTCCGGACCGCCCACATTTGTGACGACACAGTAGTAGACGCCCTTGTGATAGCGGATCGTGGGGGCATAGATCCCCAGACTGTTTGGCGCCTCCTTTGTCAGGGTGAACTGGCTGTCCCTGCTGAGGATATGGTTGATCTGTTCCCAGTGGACAAGATCCGTGCTGTGAAACAGTGGCAGCCCCGGAAAATATTCGAAACTGCTCGTCACCAGGTAGAAGTCGCCGCCAACCCGGCAGATGCTCGGATCAGGGTGGAAACCGGAAAGAATAGGGTTTGTGTACTTCATGATATGATCACTCCTTTGTGGTTGATATTTTGTGGTTGAAATAAGGAACTGTTCAGAAATTACTCATGATAATTACTTGTCTAAATGTCCATCTGCGGCATCAGAAAATCTTGACATTAGGGCATTGCCCTTTATGCCTTTGCCTCCTATGCCTGCGATTTTCTTCTTTGCAGCCGAACATTTATTCGGCGTTTTTGTCACAAGTAATTTCTGAACAGTTCCTAAGATATATCATCAGTATAAAACGAAACGGACAAAAAAGATACCATTATATTTGTATAAAATCAAATGATTATCTCAAAAATCCCCAGTTTACGGGCATTTCCGCAAGACAGCAGCTTGAATTTACTACCCATTTACTACTTACGGATTGAGCCTTGATATGCTTTGAAGCTCTTGCGGATAGACCAAACAGGCAGCGCACACCAGTATTGACCTACCATAGATTGAAAAATTTCATACAGCACCGTACAAGCGGCGTTTCCCATTCCCTACACAGGGAGAACAGGAACGCCGCTTTTTTCATGCCCTTTGTTACGCAGTAGGGGCAGAA
>CAJUES010000094.1 GCA_910585765.1 uncultured Lachnospiraceae bacterium
ACAGCAAGTTCATAATAAATGATGTCGTTTGGAAGCCTTCATGAAACAACCCTGAGTTTCTCTGTCCTGGGGGTGTTCATGCGGACGCGTTTGTGCTAAACTGATAGAGAGTTGTTTTAGAAATGCTCAGAATCGCACAAAGGCGGGGATATAGATGACAAATACAAAAAAGTACGAGTACATATTGGACCGGACGGAGATCATGGAGTTCTGCTTTCACGCTATTTGGGAGTCGGCAAAGCGCAGAAAGTGGATGTGGTTTCGGCTGCTGCTCATCCTGTTGCTCGAGCTCGTCCTCCTGCCGCGCGTCGGCGTCTGGATCGTGGTGCTGATCGCGGGGGTGCTTCTGGCATCGGTGGCTGTCAATTGCATCAATGTCAGAAAAAGTATCGCGGGACAACCGTGGACAGTGTGGGTGGAGAGCGGTACTTTGAAGGTTGACAGGGGCGGCAGCAGCGAGGTGCCGTGCAAAAACATACAGCTGATCCGCACGACGCGCCGCCTGCTCATGCTCGGATATCTGCAGACAGCGCAGCGGCCGGCATGGTTTATCGTTCCGCTGCGTGTGTTTTCCGACAGGCAGGAACAGGAGTGGTTTCTGGACAGGATCCGCGATCCGCAGCCGGCAGAGGACAGCGGCGTTCGTGCAGGATCAGCGGAAGAGGGACTGCGCTTTGCATACACGCTTGACGAGGTGAGATGGGTGCGGCTCCAGAGGGGGGCACTTGGGATCATGACCAGCGGGACGATCGGAATGAGGGAGCGGATCCGCCTCGTTTTGATCTGGAGTTTTTTCGCAGTGCTTGTCATGTTCTCCTGCATCTATCTGGCGGCAGGACGCTTGAGCTGGCAGTCTGCCCTGTTTGGCGTGTGCGTTGCGGCACTGATCACTGCCCGGATCTTCCTGCGCGATCCGGAGCGTGCACTCAAAAGTCAGATCCGGACGTCCGCCGTCAGGGACAGGGAGTGTGGTGTGTGGCAGATCGCGCTGTCGGAGACGGGTGCCAGTGTGATGCTTCCGGACGGCTCCCGCAGCGATCACGGGTGGGAGACGCTTGCGCATCTGGTGGAGACGGAGGATGCCTTTTATATATTCCACAGGGACGGGAGGCGCTATGTGACGATCGCGAAGGAGAGTTTTCAGGACTGGAACCAGGTTTCCGCACTGCATGAACTCTGTGCGCGGAAAGGTGTAACGTATGTCCGGGGGCGCAAAATGCATTACCTGCCGGGCTGGGCTTTTCTCATGATCGTTGTGCTCTTTGCGGTGTTGAGCATGACATGCCTTTTTCTTGGTATTTTCCGGGATCATGTGCAGGAGATGCAGGATCAGAGGCAGAGCGTCTCGCAGGGGATCGATCGCCAGGAGGCATTTGACCCGGCAGATTACCCGGACTATGTACCGCTGGACGAGCAGGTGGAAGTGCTGGGATCCTTTGGACTGCAGGTGCCGGAGGAGACGGTCGAGTCCGTGCGCGGATTTATGACGGAGTACGGCATGCGGGCTTCGATAGAAGGGTTTCCCTACACATGGCTGCTGACAGAGCTTGGCATGCCGCGATACGGCGAGGACTGGACTGTCATAGAAGAATATGCAAAGAACGTGTTCTGGTTTGATTTTGAGGGAGTTGATATCAGCACGGACTATGTGGATATCCTGAATGGCATGCTCGCGCTGTCCCAGGGCAGCTGCCTTGACACGGTGACGGACATCAGCGAGGATATATCAGAAGTAAACTGGGAAGAGGGAAACGGAACAGTCGTGGTCGGTCTGGAGTGGGGCGGTCAGCGGCATCACTGGGAGATGCAGATGCAGTATGACTGGATCGACAGCGATGTGCTCGGGATGCTGAACGCACTGCTGACCCAGGAAGGCTCCGAGAAGTTCTTTTATGCGGCAGGGGACAACGGTCAGGGTGCGGTCGTGTTTTTCTGCACTGCAGAGTGGGCGGAGGACTTCGGGGAGGCGACAGGGCTGGATCTGGTGAGCTACATGGTGTGGAGTGAGGAGCAGAGGCAGCAGGCACAGTAGTCGTACGCCGGCGGCCTGGCTGAGGTGGCAGGATATGAGAAAACTACAGATACTGATCGTGATGATGATATGGATTCCCTGGCTCGCAGCGTGCGGGGACAGGGCAGAGACGGCGCCGGGTTTTCGGATGACGGAGGTGCAGGAGGAGTCCCTGCCGGATGCGGAGCGCGATGAGGAGACCGATACCGGATCCGGATCGGAAGCTTCCGGGAGCACGGAGACTGGTTCCGGTTCGGACACAGAACTATCCGGAGACACAGAGACGCAGCGCGGAGAGAGCGCCGGAAAGGATGACCGCCCGGCGGTGCACGGGATCTATGTGACAGGTCCCGTGGCGGGCAGCGAGCGCATGAACGATCTGATCACGCTGGTCGACGCGACACAGCTCAACACCATGGTGATCGATGTCAAGAACGATGACGGCGAGATCACGTGGAAGATGGAGACGGACTCCGTCACAGAGATGGGGAACGGTGTCGCGTATATACGCGATATCGGCGCGCTCATGCGGACGTTGAAGGAGCATGGGATCTACACGATCGCGCGGATCGTCTGCTTCAAGGATCCGGTGTTTGCGCAGAACCATGCGGACAGTGCGCTGAGAAAGCCGGACGGCGGCTATGTCACGGATGCCTATGGGCTGGCATGGGTGAATCCGTATGACGAGGAAGTGTGGGCGTATCTGACAGAGATCGCACTGGCGGCGGTCGACGCCGGGTTTGACGAGATACAGTTTGACTATGTGCGCTTCCCGATCGGAAAGGATGCGGATGCCGCTGATTACAAGGTCGATATGTCGGTCTATACCAAGGAGCAGGCGATATCGGGATTTCTGTCCTACGCCAGTGAACGTCTCCGCGGGAAGGGCGCCGTGGTCACGGCGGACGTGTTTGGCACGGTGATCGGCAGTGCGACAGACATCGAGCGCGTGGGACAGGATTATGCGGCGCTTGGGAAGACCGTGGATGTGCTCAGTCCCATGGTCTACCCCTCGCATTACGGACCGGGTGTATTCGGGTTTGACGTGCCGGACGCGCACCCGTATGACACGGTATATCAGGCGCTGATGCTGTCGCAGGAGGTGCTGGGGCAGGAGCCGGGCGAAGACTGTGCGGTCGTGCGCCCATGGCTGCAGGCGTTCACGGCGACATGGGTGAGCGGGCACATTTCCTATGGGGCAGAACAGATCAGGCAGCAGATCCAGGCGGTGTACGATGCCGGTTACGAGGAGTGGATCCTGTGGAATGCGACGTGCCGGTATCCGATGGACATCCTGCCAGGTGAGGAGACGGAATAGGTCATTCAGATTTTGAGGGCGCGGAGAGGACGCTCTCCACAGAGCCGTGCTCATACCGCCATTGTCTTGGCGGGATCCCATACACATTTTTGAACGCGCGCGAAAAGTGCAGCTGGTTTGGATAGCCGACTGCGTTGCTGATATCGTTGATGGACAGGCTGGTGAGCTTTAAGAGCTCAGCAGCTTTTGTCATGCGGTAGGAGATGAGAAATTCCTGTGGGGATTTTCCCATATTTTCGTGGAAGATCTTGCCGAAATAGCTCCGGTTCAGACCGCAGGAAGCCGCGATATCCTCCACGGAGATCGTGTTCTGGAAATTCTGTTCGATGAAGGATACTGCCTCGCGTATGTAGAAGTCGCGCAGGCTGTTTCCACGGCTCAGCTGCGTCAGGCTGCAGGAGCGCACGAGGCTGTCTATGAACAGATAGAGGTGCCCGATCAGGTGAAAGGGGGACTCCTCCTTGTGGTCAACGATATAGAGCATTTCTGATTTCATCGCCTCGGCGAGATCTTTGTAGCGCGCCTTGTAGACCGGCTGGTCAGGGCTTAAACCGGTCAGCTCGATCGTCTCCTTCGCGCGCAGCCCGTCAAACTCGATCCACACATACTCCCACGGGATCTCGCGGTCCGCGATGTACATATTGATCTGGTTCGGAAAGCACATAAACCCCTGCCCGCTCTTGACAGCGTACGGGATCGATACGCCTTTTGCATTGTTGGAGTAGAGGATGCCCGTGCCGGAGATGCAGTAGTGGAACAGGTAATGGTTTCTTGCGGCGGGACCAAACGAGTGGGAGGGATCGCACTTTTCCCAGCCAAACTGGTATAACCCCAGGTCGATAAAATTTTCACTTGGAAATACGGAAAAAATGACTTCGCTCATGTTGCTGTCTCCCTTCTGCTGTACGAAAAAGAAAAAAGATATAAAAAAGAAATAAAATCATTATAAAAAAACAACGCAATAGGGCACATTGGCATATCATTATGCTGTCTGGCAGCGGCTGCAGGCATTCAGGGCTACGGGGCTTCCGGCAGCAACGGCAAGACAGAGATTGAAATTGTCCAGTACAAACCCGAAGCAGCAGGTTATTTTGACATGCTGGAAGAGAAATTCAATGCTTCACATGACGATATTCAATTGAAGATCAGTTCTCCAAACGACGCAATGACAATTCTGAAAACGAGGTTTATCCGGGAGGATTACCCCGACATTATAGGGATCGGGGGAGATATCAACTACTCCTATTTTGTGGATGCCGAGATCGTCGCGGATGTTTCCGACTATGCGGGGCTCCGGAATATCAAACAGGCTTACCTTGATATCGACGAGGCGCTGAAGCTGGTTCCGGTGGAGGGCGCATACGCAGTCCCCTATGTGGCGAACGCGGCGGGGGTCCTGTACAACCGGGAAATGTTTGAGCAGCATGGCTGGGAGATCCCGCAGAACTGGTCCGAGTTCACGGCGCTGTGTGGGGAGATCCAGTCGGAGGGGATCCTGCCGTTTTACTTTGGCTTCAAGGATACCTGGACGTGTCTGGCGCCCTGGAACGCCATGGCGGTCAGTCTCGCGCCGGCTGATGTGACCAAACAGGTCAACAGGGGCGAGACAAACTTTGCGAAGGAGTACAGGGAGGTGTCGGAGAAATACCTGGAGCTGCTGCAGTATGCGGTGGACGATCCGTTCGCGTACGGATATAACGATGCCTGCACGGCATTTGCGAGGGGAGAGGCGGCGATGTACCCCATCGGAAGCTACGCGATCCCGCAGATCCTGTCGGTGAACCCGGACCTGAACATTGATTCCTTCGTCATGCCGGCAAACGATGACGCGGCGCAGAACACACTGAACTCCGGGATCGATCTCCAGTTCTGCGTGATGGCGGACTGTGAGAACAAGCAGGCGGCGTATGAGGTGCTCGACTTCCTGTATGAGGAGGAAAATATCCAGCAGTACATCGACGCGCAGATCGGGATTCCCTGCAAGGAGGGAGATTTCACACTCTCACCGATGCTCGACGGCATGACCCGGCACATTGAGGAGGGGAAGATGACCGATTACCAGGATCACTACTATCCGTCCGAGATGGCAGTCGACGCGCAGATCCAGACTTTCCTGCTGCAGAAAGACGTAGATGCCTTCTTACAGAAATTTGATACGGACTGGCTGCGCTACAACAGGGATATCATCCGTCTCGTGCAGGAGTATGAGCGGACGCATGGAAATTAGGAAAAGGGGTGCATGGATATGAAAAATGAGAGAAAAAGGACATTTTTGCTGATCACGATTCCGATATTGGCGCTGTTTGTCTGCTTCAACACGATTCCGCTGATCCGCGGCGTGATATACAGTTTTACGAATTTCAAGGGTTTTGGTACATATGACTGGGTGGGGTTGCGCAACTATGCTGACCTGTTTGCCGACGGGCGTGTCGGGAAGTCCTATCTGTTTACCTTCAAGCTTGCGGTCGTGACGACCGTCGTGGTGAACGTGCTCAGCCTGGTGCTGGCGCTCGCACTCAACAGCAAGATCCGCGCCAAGAGCTTCTTCAGGGGGGCGTACTTTCTGCCGAACATCCTGGGTGCGCTCGTTGTGGGTTATATCTTCAACTACTTTTTTACCTATATCCTTCCGGCATTCGGCTCCATGATCGGCTCTGACGCCATGGGTTCCAGCATTTTGTCAAACCCGGACACGGCGTGGATCGGTATCATGGTAGTCTGCTCATGGCAGGCGATCGCGATGAACACGATCATCTATATCTCTGGTCTGCAGACGGTGCCCGAGGATGTGTACGAGGCGGGCGGGCTCGACGGCGCTACAGGATGGAAGCAGTTCCGCTATCTGACGTTCCCATTGATCATTCCGTTCTTTTCCATTAACATGGTATTGTGTGTGAAAAATTTCCTGATGGTGTTTGACCAGATCATGGCGTTGACAAAGGGCGGTCCGGCGCAGAGCACGGAGTCCATCTCCTACCTGATCTACAACAACGGTATGTCAGGCGGACAGTTTGGCTTCCAGAGTGCAAATGCCGTGATATTCTTTTTGGTGATCGTGACGCTCTCCGTTGCGATCCATTCCGTGATGGGATATGCACTGGGAAGAAACAAGGGTCACAGCAAATTCTACAGTTTTGTCTATCTGTTCATCGTCAGCGGTATGTTCGTGCCGTTCGCGATCCTGATGATGCCGCTGGCAAAGCAGACGGCGGAGATGGGGCTGGCAAACTGGTTCGGCGTGATCCTGCTGTATGTCGTGTTCTATATGCCGATGAACATAATGCTGTACTCGGGCTATCTTGTCAATATCCCGATAGCGCTTGAGGAGGCTGCGAAGGTGGACGGGGCGTCGACATGGCGTACCTACTGGAAGATCATCTTCCCGATCATGCGCCCGATGCACGCCACCGTGGCAGTGCTGACAGCGCTGGCAGTCTGGAACGATGTGATGACACCGCTCGTGATCATGGCCGGTTCCGACCAGAATACACTGCCTCTCGCGCAGCTGAACTTCCAGACACAGTTTGGCACAAACTACAACCTGGCGTTTGCATCGTATCTGCTGTCGCTGATCCCGATCCTGATATTCTATGTGGTTTGTCAGAGACAGATCCTCAACGGTGTGGTAAACGGTGCAGTAAAATAAAATTTCGGTGTATTTAGTTAGGAGAAAAGAAGTATGGCGATTCAGTACCAGCAGGAAAATCAATTATTTTCATTAAACACAAAGCGTACAACATACCAGATGAAGGTAGATACCAAGGGTTTCCTGTTACATCTGTATTATGGGGGAAAGATATCGGGAAATATGGCGTATCTCCTGACGTACTATGACAGGGGGTTCTCGGGAAATCCGGCGGATGCCGGAAATGACAGGACATACTCCCTGGATGCCCTGCCGCAGGAGTATCCGCAGGCGGGGGCGGGGGATTACCGCAGCAGCGCCCTTGTGATACGCAATGCAGATGGTTCCGAGTACTGTGACCTGCGCTATGTCAGACACGAGATCAGGCGCGGAAAATATGGGTTGAAGGGGCTTCCGGCGGTGCATGCGCCGGAGGCTGAGGCGGAGAGCCTGGAAATCCTCCTGGAGGATTCCGTGAGCCGGGTGCAGGTGCGCCTGCTGTACGGCGTGCTTGAGGATGAGGACATCATCACCAGGAGCGCGGAGATCATCAATCTCGGTGACGGTCCGGTCTGTGTGGAGAAGGCGGCGTCGGCGTGTCTGGATTTCGTGGGCGGGGAGTACGATCTTGTCAGCTTTTACGGGCGCCATGCGATGGAGCGCAATTTTCAGCGGACGAGGATCGCACATGGCTGCCAGGTGATCGGGAGCCGCAGGGGGACTTCCAGCCACCAGTACAATCCGGCGGTGATCCTGGCGGACAAAGGTGCGACGGAGGACGCGGGGAGCTGCTACGGTATGGTTTTTGTCTACAGCGGCAATTTTATGTGTGAGGCGGAGCGGGACCAGTACGGGCAGACGAGGGCTCTCATGGGTCTGCACAGCGACTTGTTCCACTATCCGCTCGAAAAAGGGGAAAAACTGGTGATACCAGAGACGATCCTGTGCTACTCGGCGCAGGGGTTCGGCGGGCTGTCCAGGCGGTATCACCGTTGTATCAGAAAACATCTCTGCAGGGGAAAATACAGTCATCAGTCGAGACCTGTGCTGATCAACAGCTGGGAGGCAGCGTATTTTGACTTCAACGGCGAGACGATATACCGGCTGGCGAGAGAGGCTGCGGAGCTTGGCATCGACATGGTGGTGATGGACGACGGCTGGTTTGGAAAGCGCGACGACGACAGCGGTCTCGGCGACTGGCAGGTCAACGAGGAAAAACTCGGCTGTACGCTGGGGGAACTGATCCGCAGGGTCAATGCGGACGGGATCAAGTTCGGCATCTGGATAGAGCCGGAGATGGTGTCGGAGGACAGCGATATCTACCGCAGCCATCCTGACTGGGCGATCCGGATCCAGGGGCGGGAACCTGTCCGGGCGCGCAATCAGCTGGTGCTCGACTTTTCGAGGCAGGAGGTCAGGGACCATATCTTTGAACAGATCTGCCATGTGCTCGACCAGGGAAAGATCGAGTATGTGAAGTGGGACATGAACCGGAGCCTCACGGATATCTATTCTATGGAGAAGGCGCAGGGGAAGGTGACATACGACTATGTGCTCGGTGTGTACGAGTTTCTTGAGCGGCTGATGCAGCGGTATCCGGATCTTCTGATCGAGGGCTGCAGCGGCGGAGGAGGCAGGTTTGATGCGGGTATGCTGTACTACACGCCGCAGATCTGGTGCAGTGACAACACGGACGCGGTCGACCGGCTGCGGATCCAGTACGGAACATCGTTCTTTTATCCGGTCTGCACGGTAGGCGCCCACGTGTCCGCGGTGCCGAACCACCAGACGGGGAGGAGCGTCAGCCTGCACACGAGAGGCGTCGTGGCGATGGCGGGTACGTTTGGCTATGAATGAAACAGTATCAATCCCCCAGCTGAGCTGGGGGAATAACAGATGCAAG
>CAJUES010000095.1 GCA_910585765.1 uncultured Lachnospiraceae bacterium
GGCTATCCCATTCCACCAGCTGAGCTGGTGGTTGGGCCTTTCGGCGGTGAATAGTGTGATAGGTCTGATCGGCGATGTCCTGGGCTGGCTGATGTATTTTTGCTACCACATCCTTCCGGACTATTTTGTCTCGATCGTCATCTTTACCTTTGGTACAAAAGTCGTCCTGCTGCCGGTGTCTTTGTGGGTTCAGCACAACTCGATCAAAATGGTGCGGATGCAGCCGGAGATGAACTTCATCAAGGCGAAGTATTATGGAAACAGTGAAAAGATTTCGGAGGAACAGTATGAACTCTACAAGAGGGAGCACTATCAGCCGCTCGCGGATCTGATACCGCTGGCGCTGCAGCTGATCCTGCTGATGGGGGTGATCGACGTGATCAATCACCCCGAAGAGCACATTTTTCCTCATGGGGCGGGTGTACTCGACACGATGTTTGGAAATCTTGACCTGTCGACAGTCCCCGCGGAGGTCGGAGGAACGGCGCTACTGATACCGCTGATCGCCGCGCTTTCCGCGTGGTTCATGTGCTATATCCAGAATAAGATCAATGTCCTGCAGGCAGAGCAGGGGAAGTTGAACCAGCTGGGGACCATGCTCCTGTCGATTGGTCTCTCGCTGTATCTGGGGTTTTTTGTGAAGACAGGCGTCGGTGTCTACTGGACTTTCAGCAACCTGTTTTCCGTAGCACAGCTGTATTTCCTCAACAGGGTCATGGATCCCGGAAAATTTATCGATTATGACGCGCTTGAGAAAAGCCGTGCGGCGTTGAGATCGGCTGGCCGATTTGAGCAGCAGAAACGCAAAAAACGCTTCGGGAAAGATCCTTACAAAAAGAGGGAAAAGGCCGACTACAGGCGCTTTTTCAAAGATTATGAGATGCAGATTGTGTTTTACTCAGAAAAAAACGGGTTTTACAAATATTACCAAAACATCATAGAAACTCTTCTGGAGAAGTCGGACGTGGTGATCAGCTATGTCACGAGCGATCCGGAGGACAGTGTTTTTGAGATGGAGAGTGACCGGTTTAAGCCATATTATATCGGTGAGAACAAGCTGATCGTGCTGATGATGAAGATGGAGGCGGATATTGTCGTGATGACGACGCCCGATCTCGAGAGCTTTCATATCAAGCGTTCCCTTGTGCGCAAGGACATCGAGTACATCTATGTGCCTCACGATGTGAACAGCCCTAACCTGACGTTCCGAAAGGAGGCGCTGGATCATTTTGACACGATCTTTTCATCGGGGCCACGCTGCACGGAGGAGATCCGGAAGCGCGAGGAGCTGTACAGGCTGCCGGAGAAGAAGATTGTGGCGTGGGGGTCGGGTGTCATCGACAATATGATCCAGTCCTTCGAAGCGATGGACAGGAAGGAGAAAACCGTCAGAGAAATACTGATTGCACCGTCCTGGCAGCGGGACAATATCCTGTCCTCCTGTATCGAGGAGATACTCGAAAGCCTGCAGGGGCACGGATATAGGATCATCGTCAGACCGCACCCGCAGTTTGTGCGGCATGAGGGCGAGAGGTTGGCAGAGCTGCGCAGGCGGTTTGATATGGATGCGCGCGGGGATATGGAGCTGCAGACGGATTTTTCCTCCAACAGCACGGTATACGAGGCGGATGTCGTGATCACGGACTGGTCAAGCATCGCTTTTGAGTACTCCTTTGCCACCTTGAAACCGTCGCTGTTCATCAATACGCCGATGAAGATCATGAATGCGGATTATGAGGAGCTTGGCATCACGCCGGTCGACATTGCGCTCCGCGATCAGATCGGCAGAAGCGTCGATCTGGACCAGATCGCAACGCTTCCGCAGGTTGTGGAGGAGCTGCTGGGCAGCAGCGACTTTTCGAAAGAGTCGCTCGCAAGGATCAGGGACAGATACATCTATCATGTCGGACACAGCGGGGAAGTCGGTGCGGGGTACATTATGGACAGGCTCGCCTATTACCGCAAAAAACACGAGGAAGAGGATGGTTGAATGCAGGAACATGTGAAAGTCAAGCGGAATATCTTGCTTAATCCGGGTCCGGCGACAACGACGGACACCGTGAAGATGGCGCAGGTCGTGCCGGATATCTGCCCGAGGGAGAAGGCGTTTGCGGACATGATGAAAGTGATGCGTGAGGATTTCGTGCGCATTGTGCATGGGGATCCGGGCAGGTACACGTCTGTCCTGTTCTGCGGTTCGGGGACGATCAACATGGATGTCTGCCTGAATTCCCTGCTGCCGGAGGGCAGGAAAGTGCTTGTCATCAACAACGGCGCGTACAGCAGCAGGGCAGTGCAGATCTGCGCGTACTATGGTCTGCCATTTATAGACCTGCAGTTCCCGGAGGATGAGCAGCCAGACATAGAGGAGATCGAGCGGACGTTGAGGGAGCATCCCGAGATCGCGCTGGTGTACACGACGCACAATGAGACGGGGACAGGTCTCCTCAACCCGATCCGGGAGATCGGTGCGCTGGTGCACAGATACGGCGCGGTGTTCGCCGTGGACACGACATCAACCTACGCAATGCGTCCGATCGATATGGAAGCGGATCACATTGATTTCTGCATGGCGTCAGCCCAGAAAGGGCTGATGGCGATGACGGGGCTGTCGTTTGTGATCGGAGACAGGGCACTCATCGAAAAGTCGGCGCAGTATCCCAGGCGCTCTTATTACTGCAATCTGTATTTGCAGTATCATTTCTTTGAGACGACGGGGGAGATGCATTTTACGCCGCCCGTTCAGACGATCTATGCGGCGAGGCAGGCGCTCGATGAGTATTTTGCCGAGGGCGAGGAGGCAAAATGGCAGAGACATCTGCGCGTCTTCGAGGCGATCCACGCAGGACTTGCGCGGCTGGGGTTTCAGGATATGATCAGGCGGGAGCTGCAGGCGGGGCTTGTCGTCGCGGTGAAGTACCCCGACGATGAAAACTGGGATTTCGAGCGGGTGCACGATTACTGTTATGAGCGCGGGTTTACGATCTATCCGGGAAAAGCGGCGGTACAGAACACCTTCCGCCTGTGTGCGCTCGGGGCGATCACCGAGAGGGATATCGAGGATTTCTTTGTTGTTCTGGAGGAGGCGCTCCGAACATGCGGTGTACAGATACCAGTCCGCTACGAAGGGTAGCATGCGGCTGTCGGATCGGAGGAAAATGACCGCTATGGAAAGGTTTGGTGCAGTGATATGAAAAAAGTTTACACCTGTTTCTGCACGGATGTGATACATGAGGGACATCTGAACATTCTCCGCGAGGCGGGAAAGTACGGGCAGGTCACAGTCGGCATTCTGAGCGATGCGGCGATGATCAAATTCAACAGGTTTCCGACGATCACGATGGACGAGAGAGCGCGGATCGTGCAGGAAACCGGACTTGTCGATTCCGTGGTTATTCAAAATGAAATCATGTATGACAAAGTTTTTGCCGATCTCCGACCGGATTATGTGATCCACGGGGATAATTGGCGTGAGGGACCAGAGCGGGCGATCCGGCAGAACGTGCTGGACAATATGAGAAAGTACGGCGGCGAGCTGATCGAGATCGCCTACACCCACAATGCAAATGTGAAAAAGATCGATGACAATATCAGGGAGAAGCTTGCCATGCCGGAGTACAGGAGACGGCGGCTGCGCCAGCTGATCAGACTGTGCCCTGTCGTGAAGACGATCGAGGTGCACAGCGGACTGACGGGACTGATTGCGGAGAAGACGATTGTTGAGCACAATGGGGAACTTGACCAGTTTGACGCTATGTGGCTGTCGAGCCTGTGCGATTCGACGGCAAAGGGAAAGCCGGATATCGAGCTAGTCGACATGTCATCGAGAATGCGCACGATCGATGATGTGATGGAGGTGACGACCAAGCCGATCATCCTCGACGGTGATACGGGCGGACAGGTGGAGCATTTTGTGTACAATGTGCGCACATTGGAGCGTATGGGAGTGTCCGCGGTCATCATTGAGGACAAGACCGGATTGAAGAAAAATTCCCTGTTTGGCACGGAGGTAGCGCAGACGCAGGACACGATCGAAAACTTTTGCGGGAAGATACGCGCCGGGAAAGACGCGCAGCGGACGCAGGAGTTTATGATCATCGCGCGCATCGAGAGCCTGATCCTGGAGAAGGGGCAGGCGGATGCACTAAAACGCGCGTTTGCCTATGTAGATGCGGGCGCGGATGCGGTCATGATCCATTCCAGGAGAAAGGTACCGGACGAGATATTTGAATTCTGTGACAGATTCAGGGAAAAGGACAAGGAAACGCCGATCGTTGTCGTGCCGACTTCGTTCAACAGCGTGACGGAGGCGGAGTTTGCGCAACACGGGGTCAATATCGTGATCTATGCAAACCAGCTGACCAGGAGCGCGTTTCCGGCGATGCAGGACACGGCGGTCGAGATCCTCAAAAACCACAGGGCGCTGGAGGTCGACGCCAGGCTGATGCCGTTTAAGGAGATCATCACACTCATAGATGACATGTAGCGTCTGATGAGCACGTCTAAGGAGATCGATCCGTATTATATATGTTGGAATATAAACGAAAATGAAACAGGAGCGGGGAGTTGTATGACAAAAGAGATCGGAATTATCATGGCGGCGGGACTCGGTACGCGGATGCATCCGCTGACGCTGCGGACACCCAAACCGTTGATCCGTGTGAACGGAAAGCCGCTGATCGAGACGATCATTGAAGGATTGGGGCGCAGGGGCGTCCCCGAGATTTGCATCGTGGTGGGCCATCTGAAAGAGCAGTTTGAGTATCTGAGCAGGAAATATCAAGGGATCCATCTGCTGGAAAATCCTGACTACAGCACAAAAAACAACATCTCTTCTATCTATGCGGCAAGAGAGGTGCTGGGGACAACAGACTGCTTTATCTGTGAGGCGGATCTGCTCGTCTCTGATCCGTCTGTTTTTGACAAAGAGCTGAACTGCTCGGGCTACTATGGAAAAATGGTCAAAGGGTACTCGGCGGACTGGGTATTCGAACAGCAGGACGGATTCATCTCCAGGGTGGGGAAGGGCGGAACGGACACCTACAATATGGCGGGTATTTCTTTTTTCAAACAAAAGGACGCAGCGATATTGAGGGACAGCATCATAGAGGCATATCACAGGGAGGAAAATGGCGATCTGTTCTGGGATGAGGTTGTCGGTCAGCATCTTGATCTGCTTCGGCTGAAAGTCTTTCCTGTGGAGGAGGGGCAGATCGTGGAGATTGACTCTGTGGAGGAGCTGACGGCATTGGACAAGAATGCATTGACAGAATTCGGGGGAGCGATCAGATGAGGGCCAGCACGTTTTTGCAGGAAGTCAGGAAGATAGGGATCGACACGGCTGCGGGTGTGCCGGATTCCACGTTAAAGCAGTTTTGCGATGCGCTATGTCTCGATGGCGGAGCGGTATTTCGTCACTATGTGACGGCGAATGAGGGCGCGGCGGTCGGGCTTGCGGCGGGGGCATATCTGGCGACAAAACGTCCGTGTCTGGTGTATCTGCAGAACTCGGGACTTGGCAACATCATCAACCCGCTGGCGTCCATCGCCAACGATGAGGTGTACGGGATCCCGATGCTGTTTGTGGTCGGATGGCGCGGCGAGCCGGGGACGCAGGACGAACCGCAGCACATCTACCAGGGGAAAGTGACCTGTGAGCTCCTCGAGGTCATGGGGGTGCCCTTTTCCGTGATCGACGCCGATACGACCGCGGTACAGCTAAAGGAGATCCTTGCAAAAGCAGGTGCGCAGTTTGCAGAAAACAGGCAGTACGCAGTCGTAGTCAGGAGAGGTGCCTTTGCGAAGGAACAGGAGTTTTTGTGGGAAAACGGCTGTGATCTCCTGCGCGAACAGGCATTGAAGGTGATCCTCGAGAAGGTCTATCAGCAGACTTTCATCGTCTCCACCACGGGAAAAATATCGAGGGAGCTGTATGAGCAGAGCGATGCGCTGTACGGAGCGCATGACAGGCTCTTTATGACGGTGGGCGGCATGGGGCACGCCTCCATGATCGCGTACGGCATGGCGCAGGCGGATCCCGACAAACGCATCGTGTGTGTGGACGGGGACGGGGCAGTGATGATGCATATGGGTGCATTGGGTTTTCTGGCAAAGCAGGCGCCAAAGAACATGGTGCATATCGTGATCAACAATGCGGCACACGAGTCAGTGGGCGCGGTGCCGACGGGATGCAGCGGTCAGTCCTACGCGCAGATCGCCAGGGAATGCGGGTATGAGAACGTGTACCTTGTCAGGACGGCACCTGAGCTGGAGACGGCACTGTCCGAGGTGCTGCGCTGCCGGGCGCTCTCGATGATCGAGGTGATGGTCTCCCTCGACGCGAGGGCTGATCTTGGCAGACCAAGGGAGAGCGCCATGGAGAACAAGATCCGCTTTATGGAGGCGTATCGCGGGAGATGACTGGCACTTTGGCCGGAGAGAAAAAGGGAGAGTGACATATGCAGAATGCGGGGATGATACTGTATATACTGTTCTGGGGAACGATCGCAGGAGGCGTATGGACAGCGGTGAGCCGTGGCAGTGTGTTGGATAGCATCGCAGGATATGGACTGAAATCGGTTCTGTTTTTCTTTGCGGGAATATATTTTACGGCGTCGGCGATCAAGCTCTGGCTGGGCGAGGCAGGGAGCACGCTGCCTGAGAGTTTCTGGGATGGGGAGGGGCGGACATATCTGCATTACGGGATTGTATTTGTCGTAGTCGCCGCCGTTGTGATCGTGCTGATGAGACGGCTGCCGCGATCATACGCATATCATTTCGTGCATATTTTCGATTTCTGTTATGGAACCGTGACGGCGGGCGCGCTGCTTTTGACCGGGCGGATCGACAACAGAATGTATTGTACGCTGTACGTCCTGGCGCTGTCTGCGGGACTTGCTATCGCGTGGCTGAGCGGCAGGGGGATATGCTGCAGGAGTTTGGTCGATCCGAAGGAGGCATACACGAACTGGCAGGATTTCCGAAAAAGTTTCTGGAGGCTCCTGCCCTTTGTGGGCGCCTGGGTGGTGATGACGGGGATCTATCTTCCAAACGAGCTGTATCTGCACAATCCGGAGGAGTTTGCGGGCAATCACAGAATGTTTTTTGCGATCATGTTAGCGTGCAGCCTGACAGCGGCGGTCCTGATCATCCTGGCGATCCTGCTGTTTGTGCCGCGCAGGCTTGTCAGGGGCGCGTATCTGCTGTTTGCCGGGATCGGCTGTGCGGGGTATCTGCAGGGAATGTTCCTGAACGGTGAATTGAGCGCTTTGAACGGGGAGGAACAGGTGTGGCAGGCGCAGACGGTCATCCTGAACTGCGTGGTCTGGATCGCAATCCTGGCGGCAGCCGTGATCGGGGGATATCGCAGCAGGGCAGTCCGAAATGTATTGAAGGCGCTGTGCATTTATATCACGCTGGTCCAGATCGTGACACTGGGGTGGCTTGTGGTGACGACGGATCTGAGCTGCGAAAGCCAAAATGCAGCGATCACAAAGGATGGAGCACTCGAAGTGGCGGCAGAAAACAATGTGCTCGTATTTGTCCTCGACAATTTTGACAGCGAATGGTTCGAGGCGATCTATCACGAGGACGGCAGTATATTGGAGCCGCTGGCGGATTTTACGTATTACAGGAACGGGACATCACAGTTTGCCCACACAAATCCGGGTATACCGTACATGCTTACGGGCGCTGCGTGGGATGACGGCACGGAGGACTATTTCCAGTCAGCGTATCAGGACGGCAGTTATCTGGAGGCGATCGCGGCGCAGGGAACGGATGTCAGGGTGTACACGGAACTGAACCTGATAGGTGAGACGCTTTGGCGGCAGCTTGGCAATTATCGGGACACGCTCCCCGTTCAATACGATTGCGCCAGGACGTTTTGGACGATGGTGAGGACTTCCCTGTACAAGACCGCACCGTTTCTCATGAAGCCTTTATATGAATACTACACATCCGATATCAAAGCGATGACATACAATGAAAACAGGTGGAGCATAGACAACGACAAGCTGTTTTATGATGATCTGGTGAAAAACAGGCTGACAGTGTCGGATGAGCAGCAAAGTGCATTCCGCTTTTATCATATGCGGGGACCGCACGCGCCGTTTTATCTGACGGAGGATCTAAAGTACGAGCCGACCGGAAGGGCGTCAACGATGGAATCCCAGGGAAAAGGAAGCCTGAAAGTCGTGTATGCGTACATGGAACAGCTCAGGGCGCTCGGCAGATACGATGATGCGACGATCATCATAACAGCGGACCACGGACAGGGGAATATTCTGGGGACTGAGCGGTACAGCGGTCAGCCGGACAGGACATCGAGGACATTGTTCCTGGTTAAAAAGCCAGGTGAAATCCATGAAAGTATGGTCATCAGTGAGGCGCCTGTCTCGCAGGCGGAGCTGGTTCCCTCCATACTGGATGCGTTTGGGCTTGAATACGCAGCTTACGGAAGAACCTTTGAGGAGATCCCTGCCGATGAGGAGCGGGTGCGGAAGTATGTGGATATCTATGACAGGCACCGGATCGTGTATTCGATCGACGGGCACGCCGCAGATCTCGACAGCTGGACGATCGAGAGCGCCGAATATGAATAGAATGCCCATCGGCAAAAAGCAGGTAAGTGTCAAGAAAAAATACTTGACACTTATCTGCTTTTGTAGTATTCTCCCGTTTTAAACACTTGACAAAATAATAAACGGCTGAAATCCTTTGTTTATGGG
>CAJUES010000096.1:0-5138 GCA_910585765.1 uncultured Lachnospiraceae bacterium
AATATTCGCATGCGGCATATCCTGATCCCCTCGCACTCCTCCGATGCCGCTTCCGCGTATGATATATATTCCCGGACACACTTTACCGAGTATGTGTCACTGTATAAAATGGTCACATTGTGACCTGCACGCTTCAGCGCCCGCGCCTGATCCCAGAAGAAACTGCCGATCGTCGGTCTGTCCTTCGTCCTGAAAAAGCCAGGTATTATCAATATATTCATTTTTGCATACCCTCTTTATACACCGTAGTCATATTATACTTTTTCCGCGATCACACCGGTCTGCTCAGCGCCACCTTCGCCCAGCTTTTGCACTGCCTGACAGCCTCCCACCCCATCCCGTTCTGGAACATGTACCAGAATTTTTTTCTGAAAAAGAGCTTCATCTCCGTCTTTTTTAGTTTCGAGAGGCTTGACGCCGTCACCGAGCTGTCGGACATGCGATACCAGACAAGCTGCCTGTCCAGCAGTCCAAACCGGTAGCCCGCGTGCATCGCTTTCAGATTCATCGGATAATCCTCAAACCACCTGTAGCACTCGTCGTAACCGCCCACCTTCCTGACAAACGCCATCGGATAAAAGGTCGCGGACGGCGCAACGATCCTGTTCTGGATCAATAACAGCCTATATTGTTCCTTGTAATCCTTCTGCGCAAATTCATAACACCTGTCACAGTACGCCTGCACATCGCTGTACACTGCGTTGGGATTCCTGTCATTGAACAGCCGCACCTTCGCGATCGGAAACACGCCCGGATGCGCCTCGCAAAACCGCACATAGTGCTCAATGGCATCCTCCGTCATGCGGTCATCGCCGGCGATCCCTTTGTAGTACGCACCCCCCGCCGCCTGCAGCCCCCTGTTGATATTCGCGGGGAGTCCCGTATTTTTGTCTGAGGTGACAAGCTTTATGGCAGTCAGCGCACCCTGGTTTTTTGCGATCCAGTCTCGGACCACCGGCACCGTATCGTCGGGGGAGCCGTCGTCCGTGATGATCAGCTCGATGTTTGGATATGTTTGTCTTTTTATGCTCTCAAGCGTCTCGACGATCGTCTCCGCCGAGCGGTACGCGAACACAACTACACTCACCAGTTTCATTTTTATGCCTTTCCCGGCAGATCCCTGACCTGCCAAAAATATATCTCGCGCGGATGCCTGCGCGCAAACGGCTGGTACCAGTAATACCCCATCAGCACCAGGAGATAATTCCTCAGGATATACACCGATATGAAGTGCGCCTCCATCAGATTGAATACCGCAAACGTCACAAGCATCGTGAAGAGAACGTGATCCTTTTCTTTATAACTTTGATATAACAGATAAAAATTCATGCCGACGTAGATCAGCCCGGGAATGATCCCGTACCAGTAAAACAGCCGCACAAATCCCGCATCAAAGTACGCGATATTCTCCGGGGCTGCAAACAGCTTCCAGTTCTCAAGCCTTGCCGCCTCGACCGCATAGCAGCTCTGGTATCTGCCGTTGAGCATGCTGTCCAGCTTGTGCACCAGGGTGTCCACGGTGTCGTAGGTGTTCTCCAGATGCGAGAAGACCGCCGCGAACGCGACACAGCCCAGCACCGCCACGGCTCCCAGGATGTAGATGCCCCTGCACTCCCTGCATCTTCTGCAGTATCGCATCACGAACGATGACGCGAGGAACAGAAAGCATACAATAACACCTGTTTTCGAACCTGTCAGGCTATACAGGGCGAAGTTCAGCGCCATGAACAGCGCATAGTGATACCATCTCAGCACATCGGCATAGCTGTAGACTGCCAGGACGACGACCATCCAGAACATGCAGTGCAGGGCGTTGGGGTGTCCCATGCCCAGCACGTAGCGCGTCTCCTCAAACTGTCCCGGCTGCACTTCCCTGCCAAAGTTGGCAGTGACCGCGACCTTCCCGTAGATCCCTGTCACCGACAGGAGCACCAGCGCAGCGCAGCCCGCGAATGTCACCCAGCATACCACCCGCATCACCTTCTTGATATCCATCCCTTTGCACGCCGCGATGAAAGCGATGATCCGCACCGCCTCATCCCGCTCATTGATCCTGTACGACACGAACATGACAGCGCCGAACAGCAGCATGCACAGCCATTCTCCCGCCGAGTACTTCGTCAGTGCGATCTTGATGCAAAACAACAGAAACGTCAGGCGGAAGAGCTGGCTTTCCAGCGGATTGGTGTAGGCGCTCTTGTCGACGATCACGATCAGGATCTCGATCACCAGACCGAGCCAGAAGCATGCCTCGCCGATCGTCTTGGTTCGAATATGGCTCATTTTTCCATCTCCTTTTATATCAAACAGGCTCCCGAGATCCTTCGCGCCGCGAGAGGCCCTGATCCGGGTAGACTATCGACCGTTGTGTTCTGCATGTTTTAGGCGGCTCAGACGGCTTTTGACAAAGCACTGTACCGTCGCCCTGCGCTCCGCGATCCACTTGCGCATCCACAGATCCCTGCCGATGCCGAGCGCCCGCGCCTCCCCGTACCCCATATGGTATTTCATGAGGAACCGCTCCGTGAAGTACTCCCTGCACGCCTGGCTCTCCCGCAGCCGGTACTTTGTATACATGTATCTGTAATCATTGTAAATACGCATGTCCTTCTCTGTAAAGCTCTCCGTGTACTGTTTTTCGTGGACACCGATCGAGACCAGCGGCTTACGCGTGTACGCGAAGGCAGGGCACTTCTCAAACAGGTCAAAATACAAAAACATGTCGGACGCCCAGTTGCTCTGCTCGTCAAAGAGCGTCAGCTTGCTGCCCCTGCGGTAGATCACGGCACTCGGCGCGCCGATCTGGTTGCCGAGAAAGAGATTTCTGTAGTCGCTGCCCAGACGCTCGATAAACCCCTCCTCCGCGGCACGGTCATAAAAATTTTTCTGATGTGCCGCCGTCACATGGTGCATGGCGCTGATATCCTGCCCGTCCAGCATCACCTGTCTGCTGCCCGAGAACGCAAGCAGGACATCCGGATTCTCGTCGAGGAGCGCCACATACGCCCCGAGACTTGTGCTGTCCGTGAACCAGTCGTCGCTGAACATGACCTTGATGTACTCGCCCTTTGCCATCCGGATCGCCACATTCCAGTTGAAGATATGTCCATACGGCTTTTTGTTGTGTCTGTAGTTGACTTTCGGATAACACGTCTCCACCAGCCTGGCAGTCTCATCGTCCGTCGAGTCATCCGACAGGTTGACCTCGAAATCCGTGTAATCCTGGCTGTATATGGATTTTAGGAGACGCTCCACCTCATCTCTGTTATTGTAACAGGGAACACATATAGAAACCATCGTTATTTATCTCCCGATAACCTTTCTTCCCGCCCGCTTTATCGCCACAAAAACTTGATAGCAGGTGTTTTTCATGATCACCTTCGCTCTGCGGAATGCCTTTCTGGCACCCTTTTCCTCGCGCATGATGAGAAAGCCGAGCTCGTCCTGGTGCTCCCTGATATACTGTGGAAAACTCCCGTCGATCTCACACCGGACAAACTGTGCACGCCTTCCGAAGATGTCCTTGCCGTCCTTGATCTGGTCTGTCACATTCGATAACACATGCCTTGAATTGTACTCCTGGTGCGCTGCCGATATGACTTTTTCCTGCACGCGCTTCCGGATGTCCTTCTCGCCGTGACCGCCCATATAGCCGAAATGCCAGCCGCCGTCGTCGACGCGGATCCCGATCTCCTTGCGCTCCGGAAACCGCAGCTCCCCGAGCAGCAGGTTCTGTTCCCGCAGGAGCCTGTAGCTGAGCATCTTCGTCCCGATCCACTTCTTCTGCGCCACGCCCTCAAACTCCCCTGCATAGGACAGCAGGCTGCCCGAGACCTCCTCCATGTTGAGATAGCAGTAAAACAGCCGCTGCGCAAAGTGGTAGATCCTGTCCGCCTGAAAATCCTGCAGGATCTCCCGGATCTTGTCGGGATTCGGTATCTCATCCAGGTCGCTGAATATCACAATGTCGTCGTCGGTACAGTCCTTCAAGCCCCTTGTCACGGCATTTTTCTGAAAAGTGTCCCTGTAGTGCGTATCCCCCTGCGGTGTGTCGTCCACCACCACATGGATGATCCTGTCCTGAAACGCGGCAAACAGCTCCTTGTTCTCCTCATAGTACAGCGGTTTCTTTATCCCCGAAAAAGTCTCCGTCGCCTCGCTGATCACAAACCTGTCCACCACAGGGGCAAGTACGTTCAGCCGTATTTTCAGAATATCCAGCTCGTTAAAAAACTGAAAACAATCGTAAACCATCTGTGTCAACCCTCCCCGTCTTCTGCTGCCGCACCTCTATCAAATATAAATGCCGCTTCATGAATGCCGCTTCCCCATCGCTTTTTTGACGAACCGCTTCGCGCGCCTGACGACAGGCTCCCTGATAAAGTTCGGGTACTGCGCGTTGGTCCCCTCCCACTTGTGGAAGGCAAACGGCGTGATCCCCTGCACCTCCGGTATCATCTTCTCGTGGCTGTAATACTTTGCCACCTCGAGCGGGGCGATCCGCATACCTTCCGCCTCGAGCAGATGGCGGATCTTGCAGCAGATGAAACCGTCCTCATAGTACCACATCCTGCCGTACGCGTACTCGCCCTCCCAGGGAACGCCCGCTTTCTTTGGAAACTCCATCAGGCGCTTGCTGCGGATACCGGCACTGTTCCCCACGCGGCAGATGTTCCCATCCCGGTCGCGGTACGTGGTCGTATCGCCCTCCGGCGGAAGCGGCCACGGCGCACCGATGTAGTCGTAATCGAGAAATTCATCCCGCCACATCTCAGGGTGCACGACAAAGCCGTCCGCGTGGACGATCAGCGCAAAGTCCGTACGGATGTGATCCCCCAGCTCGTAGACCATCTTGTAGTTAAAGGCATCGATATCAGACAGCCTGTCCGTGTGGCTGTACCGGATCCCGCCCGGCAGTCCGAGCGGCCTCCTGTGTGTGATCAGCACCGCATCGCCGAACTCAATGCCGCGCATGCTGTACTGCATCGCCCGGATGGTTGCCCTGATATTGACGCTCGTCATCGCCGCCAGCGTCACGTTGGGGAGCCTGCGCTTCCCCGTTCCCGTATCTCCCATGAAACCTCCATAAAAAAATGCGGAAAAATCCTGTAAAACAAGACTTTTTATTAAATAACACC
>CAJUES010000096.1:5238-8386 GCA_910585765.1 uncultured Lachnospiraceae bacterium
AAATAACACCATAAAATAACGCTTTAAAATAACATGCTACCTCGAAAACACCCGCCTGATCTTCCGCTTTGCAGCGTGCCAGTAACGGCTCAGGCGATACCGCCTGTAATAGCACTGCGCCCTGCGGTACGCCCGCTCTTTCTCCCCGTCTGCGATCGGCTGGTTCCGCCCTGCATATACCGGGGAGTCCTTCTTGTACCGCGCAAGTTCCTCCCTGCACTCCTCCGCCGAGAAGAGCCTTCCCTGCCTGTCCTGGTATGTCCAGCCCTCATAGATATTCTGCTCCGATGCCCAGTACCCGTCGGAGACGTTGTGCCTTGCCCAGTACTTGGGCGCGATGATCTTTTTGACCGTCGTGCTCGTAAACGCCGGGAAATAGGTGAAGGAGGAATTTGCAAGCAGCAGATACTTTGCATTCTTGATGATCGCGTAGTCCCTGGCGAGGTCAAAATTGTATGCCGCTACGCCCGGTATCAGCTTTTGCGCCTCCCGGACATCGTTGGTGATGATCATGAAACGCATGGCGGGATTGATCTTTTTCATATTTTCCATCCCGTGGATCCAGTATTTCTTTTCCAGAAAGAGCTCCGGGGAGTCCATGTAGTCCGTGCAGCGCAGATGGATGACACAGAGGTCATCCTGACTGTACTCATAGCAGTCGTACTCCGGTTTCACGCGCAGCCACTGTCTGATCTCGTCCTTGTAGGGCAGATAATAGTCCTCCGACTGCATATTTCCGTATGCGAGCACATTCTCCCGCACGCCGTCCGCGTTCAGGTTCAGGAGCGTCTCGTCCGTGCCCGTAATGTACGCGCCGTGCTCGATGTCGTGCCTGGAGTTTGCCACGTACAGCCTGTCCTCCCTCTCGTGATAGACCCGCGAAAAGTCTTTCTTTTCCGCCGGGACGCCAAACTCCAGATCCATGAAATACAGACCGCACTGGCTGTGGATGTTGTTTGCCAGCGTCTCACTGCCCAGGATACTGTAATCGCAGTTGTTGCGCATCGCGATGCACCGCGCCGTGACATAGCAGAACAGCTGGTTTCCAAGCCCCTGCCCCCTCAGTAATTCTGTTGCGATAATTGGTCTCTGCTCCATTCCCTCTCCTTACAATACCGTCCGCGTGATCTTCCCCGCATCCACCTTATATATCATATCACATTTTTCGATCGTATTTAACCGGTGCGCGATGATGATCATCGTCTTTCTGCCGTGGAAGCTGTTGATCGCATCCATGACTGCCGCCTCCGTCTCATTGTCGAGCGCGGATGTAGCCTCGTCAAACACAAGGATCTCGGGGTTGTGATACAGCGCCCTCGCGATGCCGAGCCGCTGCCGCTGCCCGCCCGAGAGCCGCACGCCCCGATCGCCGATCGCCGTGTCGAGCCCCTCGGGAAGTCCCCTGATAAACGCCGCAAGCTGCGCCTCCTCCAGCGCGTCCCAGATGCGCGCGTCATCGATCTCGCTGTCCGCGATGCCAAACGCGATGTTGTTCCGGATCGGTTCATCCACGAGATAGATCGATTGCGGGATATAGCCGATCCGTGAGAGCCACGCCGGATAATTGTCAAAGATGTCGACCCCGTCGCACAGGATCGATCCTGTGCGGACTTTCAAAAGCCCTAACAGGATATCCACGATCGTCGATTTCCCCGCGCCCGACGGTCCCATGATGCCGACAGACTTTCCGCACGGTATCACCATATCCGCGTGGTCAAAGATCAGCTTGTCCGTGTTGGGATAGGCGTACACGATGTCCCTCAGCTCGATCCTGTCCCGGAGCGCCATCGTCTTTGCGGCGTCGACAGGCTTTAGCGTCTGGTTGTTTTTTTTGCTGATCTCGTTGATGTTCATATTTTCGTACACATAGTCCAGACACGGTCTAAAATAAGAAATGTCCGTCATGTACGTGTTGATGCGGTTGACGCTCGGCATCATGCGGATCGCCGCCACGCCGAATGCCGTCAGGATCGGGACGAGCGTGGAGGCATCATTGCCCGCGAGGATGTAGAGTATGATATATCCCAATATGCTCGCGATAAAGATCGTCTCGATCAAAAGCCTGGGCGTGTTGTTCATCACGGCATAGCGCTTGCTGTACCCCGCGCCGATCTTGCCGCTGCTCTCGTAATTGTCCGCAAAGAAAGCTTCCCGGTGGAGCACCTTGACATCCTTGATCCCGTAGATCGCCTGGATCCTCCACTTTGCGATCCTTGACTGGATCGCCAGATTCTTCTCCCCCAGCCTGGACAGGCGCGGCTTCATCACTTTCAGGATCAGCACCGAGAGACAGCCAAACACCACGACCAGAAACACCAAAAGCTTCCAGTCTGTCGCGACCATCACGACACAGAGCAGCGCGAACACCACCGCCTCCGAGACAAGGGAGATCATCGCCATCAGGATGTTGAACACATTGGGGATGTCACTGTCTGTCAGTCGGAACACCGTCGGGATATCCGCATCGAGATAAAATTCGTACGGCCTGTTCAGAAATTCGCGGAGTACCTGGCTGATCAGCTTATTTCTGTTGTGTGCGATGAATTTGTTCTGTTCGTTCGCCAGCAAGAGCATAAAGGCATTTTTGAGCGTATACAGCAGGATCATCGCCGTAAGGAGCGGCACGATGAATCCCTCTATGCTGTCGGTGTGCAGAACCTCCATCAAAAGCCGGACATACTTGTTTTCCTGCGCCTTTGCGGGATCGATGATCACCCACACGACCGGAAGCAGACCGGACACGCTCACCGTCTCCAGCAGCCCGCCGACAAAGATCAGCATCCCCAGATAGCAGATCTGCATCTTCTGCCGCCTGTCCAGGATGTAGCGCATTTTCCTAATCATATCCATTTCATTCCTCCATAGTGACATTCCCTGGCACAGCCCCGCGCCGCAGCGGGATCACGATCCTCTCATACAGACGGGCCGCCGCAGCGTAGAGCGCCGGTGACAGGAAAAAAAGCCTGCGGCGCATCCTGTCCCCTCTCGACGCGATCCCGCTGTCATAGATCCGGTCCATCTCTGCCCGATCCTTCCTCAGCTCCGCGACAAGCCCTCTTTTGATCTCCTCGTTCCCTGCGCTGCACGCGTCGACATAATAAAATAACAATCGTCTTTGAAAGTGATACCCCGCCAGATCCGCCATCTG
>CAJUES010000097.1 GCA_910585765.1 uncultured Lachnospiraceae bacterium
GATTGACTGAGTTGCTAATACTTTCTCTTTTATTGTATATAAATTGCTATTTATCGCAGTAATTACAGAACACATATTCAATTTCTATTAATATGATAATAAAGAATTTGTATTCTTCACTATCATATTAATAGAATATTTTTTTACATTGAGGCTCCATTTTGTTATTTACACCAAAGACAAAAAAATTACACCATTTACACCAATTTTTACACCAGATTAATCTTTTTTATAAAGGTATATACAGATTTATACAAAAACCAAATCAAGCACTATCCTTGTAAAATAGGCGTTTGTAGAGTTATGAACAACTATACTATAGCGAAGATAATTCAATGCCGAGGTCATGCTGTATATGGCATTTGTTGCCATCGCCAACTACACGCATCCCAGCTATGAACTTGGATATGCCGTCAAGTTTTTCAGACTGATCAACCTGATCCTGACTGCAATTTTCCAGTTCTGGGGGTACCTTGCCGGTGTCATCCTGTTCTTTGCCGCCATCGTCACCAACAAGATGGTATCTGGCCAGAGTTATCTCTATCCGCTCATACCATTCAGCTACCAGAAGCTCAGCCACGCACTGTTCCGGCACCGATTGCCGAAATCAGTGGAATAAGATCGAGCAGGGGAAATCATCTTTCCCCTGCTCGCTTTTTAATTTTTTCCAGTCGATCCAAATCCTCCGCGGTTTGCGCCTGTAAGTTCGGAAACCTCCTCAAATACAAGCTCCGGCTGCTGTTCCATGATCCTGAACTGGCAGATGCGGTCATTCAGATGGATCACCGTGTCGCGCATCGCATACATCGGGACAAACCACTGATCGTCATTTCCGCAGTAGCCGCCCTCCCCGGTCTCGCGGTCGGGCCCGTCGATCACGCCCTGATGGTTTACCTGTATCAGCCCGAAATTTTTGAACGTAGAGCTCCTTGGCACTACATGAGCCTCATAACCCCTCGGCAGCTCCACCGCTATACCCAAAGGAATCAGCCTGAACTCCCCCTGCTTCATCTCGACCTCCTCCGAAGCCCTGAGATCGATCCAGTTTCCCTTTGATATCTTCTCCAGTTTCTGTACTTTATCCGTAAAATATTTTATCTTTATCGTCATCATTACGCCTCACACGCATTTTTCTTGATCGCGCAGCTGCCATTCGCACTGAACGGCACGATATTCCGATCCGGAATCCCCGCCGCCTCACGCCCCATGGGAATGTCGTCATAATCCCCACAGTGGAGCACAGGGATCCGGGGATCCTCCTGTGCCAGCGAAGCCTGTACATCGATCACACGCTGGTTGCTGCTGCCCTTCCATAAAAGTGCCGTATCTCTTTTGTCCTGCATAAATTCGCCGTCGACAAGCACATCAATATATCTGATCACAGGATATTTCATGACGTCCTCCCACACATCGCCTGTGTAGAGCCAGATATTCTTATCCGGGTATTTTGCCTTGATCTCCTTTGCGAGCTCTTTCACGCCCTCCCTGTTCGCGCAGTGGAGCGGATCCCCGCCGGAGAATGTGATCCCCTCGATATATGGCTTGTCAAGCTGCTCAAAGATCTCGATCCTGGCGGCATCATCAAATGCCAGCCCGCCATCCGGATCCCAGGTTGTAGGGTTCTGACACCCCCTGCAGCAGTGCTCACACCCCGCCACCCACAAAACAACACGAAGCCCGTCCCCGTTCAACATATCATCCTTTGTGATATTGTGATATCTCATAATTAATCCAACCTCCAGAATCCCTACATCTATCTATTCCACGAAGAACGCCTCCTTTGGCGTTCTTCCAAAAACGACTAGTGCTTCTTAGGGCGCGTCCTCTGCACCCTTAGAAGTACTTCGTTTTTTACATACTTTTGCGTTCCGCAATCTCCGCCATTTTCGCATCGTTGAGCCTCGTGTCCCCGTGGACGCGGGAATACGACAGATACCCGTTCATGCGGTCGATCTTGGTCAGATTCTTGCTGCCGCATTTCGGGCACACATCCATCTCGAGCTCCTGGTGCCCGCAGTCGTCACAGTAAGCCAGCGACAGATTGACACCCTCGTAAAATCCCATCTCCATCGCGCGCCGCACGAGCGTCTTGATCGCCGAGATATTGTAGTCGATCGGATATTTCACATACTGGATCTTGCCGCCGTTGGACAGCTCCCAGAACCGGTATTCCAGATCCTGTTTCTCGATCGGTGTGATGTCCTCCGTCACATGGCAGTGAAAACTGTTGCTGACGTACTCCCTGTCAGAAACACCCTCCACAATGCCGTATTTTGCGCGGAACTGCTTCACCTGCAGACCGCAGAGGTTCTCTGCCGGCGTTCCGTATATCGCATAGAGGTTTTCGTCCTCCTCCTTAAAACGATTGACTTCCTTGTTGATATACTCGAGTACTTCCACCGCAAACGCACCGTCCTCCACGAGCGATCTGCCGTTGTAGAGCATCTGAAGCTCATTGAATGCCGTGATGCCAAAGGAGGCTGTCGCATATTTCAGCAGCGGCTTGATCTTGTCCGAAAGTTTCAGATGACCGCCCAAAAAACCGCCTTCACAGTATGCCAACGGATTCGTCGAGGCACGCATATTCCCCAGATACGCATAGGTTCTGATGTGCAGCTGCCTGATCAGATTCAGATAGTAGTCGAGCACCTCGTAAAAATCCCTGCTCTCCTGCCTTGCCTTGGCAAGGATCATCGGCAGGTGCAGCGAGACCGCTCCGACATTGAAACGCCCCACAAACACAGGTGTGTCCTTGTCATCCGCAGGATGCATGCCGCCCCTCTCATACCACGGCGACAGAAACGCGCGGCAGCCCATAGGCGAGATCACCTTTCCGTACTGCTTGTACATGCTGGCAATATAGCCCTTGCCCGTCAGGCTGAGCCAGTCGGGGTACATCGTCTTTGCGGAGCATTTGACGCCCGCCTCAAACACCTCCTCGAGAGGTTGTCCGGGACCATGCAGGTTTTCATCGTACAAAAAGACGATCTTCGGAAAGAGCACAGGCTTCTTGCAGTCCTTTTTGCCCTGCCCCTTCCGTCTGACATTCAGCATCTGTATCGATGCCATCTTCGCAAAACGCTCTGTTCCGATGCCAGCCGTCACCGTGATGAACGGGTAATCGCCGCGGCTGCTTGCCACCGTGTTGAACTTGTACTCCCAGCCCTGGAACCCCTGCTCGAACTCGCGCTCCACATCGGCGACCGCCACCTCTTCCGCCTTCTTCCGGTCGATGCCGAGACTGACATATTTTTCGATTGCAGACTGATATGTCTTTTCCGCGTAGGGGGCAAGGATCTTGTCAACTTCGGGAACGGTAAAACCGCCGTACTGCTGGCTTGCAGCGCTGAGCACGATATCGCCGATCACATCGAAAGCCACATCCAGCGACTTGGGCTCATTGTACCAGATATTTCCCATCTCGAAACCGCCGGAAAGTACGTTGTCAACATCAAAGAGACAGCAGTTCATCGTGTCACGCCGCGCCGACATATCGTGAATATAGATATAGCCGTCCCTGCACGCCTGGATCTCCTCCGTCGTCAGAAAGAATTTCTGGTACAGCTCCTTGTTGAACTGGTTGAAGATAAGGCTCCTCTTTGTGGAAACAAGCGCAGAATCCGTATTTGCGTTCTCCTTGTCGCCGACATACATGATCGACTGGCTCTTTTTGTACACGTCATCCATCATGCGGACAAAATCCTGCTTGTAGTTTCTGTAATCGCGGTAACTCTTTGCCACGACCGGCTTCACGTCCTCCAACGCGCTCTCGACAATATTGTGCATCACCTGGATGGGGATTTTATCGGCCTCCATCTCGTCCACCTTGTCGATGACATCCTGACAGATCCGGCGTTTCTCCGCATCCGTAAATTTTGTCAGTGCGCGGTAGGCAGATTTCCCCACAGCAGTGATGACCTTCTGCACATTGAACGCCTCTTTGCTGCCGTCCTTTTTGATCACATAGACGGTTCTTTTCGGCTGGTAAAACACACTGTAATCGATTTCTTCGCTCATTTACATCCTACTCCCTTATACGTGTTGTCCTTTTATATAGTGTCTGTTATTTAATCACTATACCAGATATAGTGTCTGTATACTAGTATAGAACAACAAAATCTGGTTGTCAATCACAAAATGGAGTGTTGCGCACAAGTCGTAACAGTTCAGCCTTCGGCTTCCTGTTACAGGCATCAAGCCATGCAAAAACCGCTTCGCGGTTGGCTTGATACCTCCAACCACTATGCTTTCTCACAGACTTCGCAGCGCAGTGCGAAGTCCTGGGCTGAACTGTAACCACAAGTCCGTCACATAAAAATTTTTGTCCTGAATAGGAAAACGAAAAAGTGTAAAGACTGCAACTATACAGCTTTACACCTTCTTACAACGCTTTATTCTTTTACCTGCTCTGACTTTGCTTTCGGCTTCCACACTTTGACACCGATGAATCCGCCGACCCCTGACACAGCCGCAATCACTGCAAAAACCATCAGGTATGATAATACCATTCTGAAAAATTCTATTACATTTGACATGATCTTACCTCACATTCCGCCGCCACCAGCCTGGAATCCTGTCCGAAACTGTTGCCGCATAAATATTTATATCATAATCATACCACTTTACTTAGTAAGTCGTCAAGCGGGGAATTTCCACGGTAAACGCATGTCCCCATTTTCAATAAATATATGCTATGTTTTTTGTGAAAATTACACAAAACGAAAAAAGGGTATACAATGCTAGAGCGTGTTTGAAAAATGCTCTAGAATAAAATTTTTTTATATATTGCATCAGCATATGCAGTTTACAATTGATCCATAAAGCTTGTGTTTACCGTGCCACATTTCTCTTTTATCCTTCCAACTTCTGCCAACCTGTGATATAATGAAAACCTGCAGGAAAACACGATAATGGATCATTGTGTTAAAGTGACAACCGCCAACTGCAATCAAGGAATAACGTAAAAATAATGTAATAGAAATGAGGAAATCTTTATGAGACTATTGATCATACGACATGGCGATCCCGATTATAAAAACGATACTCTGACCGAAAAGGGCTGGCGGGAAGCCAGGCTGTTGGCTGAGAGACTCTGCAAAATGAATATCAAAGACTTCTATGTGTCGCCGCTTGGACGCGCCCAGGCCACCGCGTCCTGCACGCTGGAGCAGATGAACCGCACCGCTGCCACCCACGAGTGGCTCCGCGAATTTGCGCCCTCCATCAAACGTCCCGATGTGGCTGACGGGCGTGCGATCGCATGGGACTGGCTCCCCAGGGACTGGACAGGCGAGGCGTGCTTTTATGACCGGGATCAGTGGCAGGCGCATCCGGCTATGGAGGAGGGAAATGTCGGCAGGGAATACCAGTGGATAGCGGACAGTTTTGACAAACTGCTGGCGGAACACGGCTATATCAGAGAGGGCGGCATCTATCGTGTGGAAAATCCAAACCATGATACACTCGCTTTCTTCTGCCACTTCGGAGTGGAATGTGTCCTTTTGAGCCATCTCATGAACCTCTCCCCGATGGTGTTATGGCACCACACGGCAGCGGCTCCCACTTCCGTCACCACGATCTACACCGAAGAACGCCGGGAGGGCGTTGGCATTTTCCGCATGAGCAGTTTCGGGGATATCTCACACCTGTATGCCGCCAGTGAGGAGCCTTCTTTTTCCGCGCGCTTCTGTGAGACATATGATGACAGCAGGCGGCACGACTGACCGCATCAAACTCCACGCTCCCTACAGCCAACGGACTGCTGGCTGTAAGGAGCGTGCGCTGCTTTTCTGCCCTTCTCACACAGTACTGGTGTTTGTCTTCCCGCTGCCATCAGCCGGTCCTGAATTTCCCCATATGATATTCCTCCGACAGATCTGCTTGTATACACTATCTGCGTATAACACTTTCCAGCCAGTCAAGATATGTTTATCTGCTCCCATATGTCTTTGCCCTGCCATGATTCAGATCACACTTCCCAGAACATGAACAGATTCCAATACAGCACGTTTGTCACTGCCACCAGCAGGAAAAATGCGGTAACATTGTTGAACACTCTCTGCCGCTTCTTTAAAAACGATCTGTCCGACTTGTTGTTGCGCACCAGACCGTATATGCACAGTGCCCCCATGACAGCTGCCAGAACCCCGATCACCGCAAACATCCATATATAGGTGTCCCCGACAGCTAAAGCGGAGACATTCCGTATGACCAGAACCAACAGCAGCAGGACTGCAAGCTGCAGCACCGCTGCCGCTGTGCTCCACCATCCCAGCTTCTGTTTCCCGCGGCGCATCCCCTTCGGTACATTGCGCTCCCTGCAGCGGCGCGCCAGTGCCATGATCCCGCGTATGACCAAAGAGACCGCCGAAAAGCCAAACGCGACGATCCACAGAAAGCACAATCCTGCTTCCATGATAAACAACAGCAGTGAAGTCTGTATGTGGTCTTCGTAACTGAACACGATCCTGCCCCGTTCGCCGCTGCCGTCAAAGATCCACAGCTGATCTTCCCCCTCCGCATCGACATTGCCGTAGGACAGGCTCATCACCTTGAACGGACCTCTGCGCACTGTCCTCGCCGTACGAAAACCCCCGGACGGAACCGCATTGTCATCCGTATAGTGCGAGCGCTCGTATCTGCCGAAAATGAGCTCCATCATGTCCCTGTTGTAAACTTTCTCGTTGGACTGGTTTGTCATGACTACCGCGCCTGTCCGATGCGCCCTGTCCAACAATAGATACGACGAGCAGCCCACCGTATTTCCGCCGTGTCCCAGTGTCTGCACCCCGAAAGGTATCATCCAGAAACCATGACAGTTCAGGGGAATATCCGTCTCTCCAAAATACGCGCTCGGGGAGAACATCTCTCTCCATGTCTCTGTGCGCCGCAGCAATACAGCATCCTCGCGCAGCAGCGCGGCCGCAAACTTCTCAAAATCATCCAGCGTCGATGTGCACATCCCCGCCGGGTACAGCGTGATATGATAAAAGCAATCCGGGATCAGATCCCGCTCTGTCGTGTAGCACTGCAGCTCTTTCCGTTTCTGCTGCACCCACTCATTGTCCGACAGGTCCAGGGAAAGCGCGCTGTGCTCCATCTGCAGCGGCTCAAAGATATTTTCATGCACATACTCGCTGAAAGAAACGCCGCTGACCTGCTCCACGATAAATCCCGCAAGCGCCACACCCCAGTTTGAGTAGGCTGTCACCGTTCCCGGCATGTAGATCTGCGCCGGCTTATGTTTCCGCAGCGCTTCCTCGAGACTTCCTATGTAGTCCGCATCTGTTACCATCACATCGACATACACCTCCTGGAATCCTGCGTTGTGGTTCATCAGGTTCAGCATCGTGACAGGCATGTCATACGACAGATTGGACAGAAACCCATCCGGAAGATAGTCCGAGATATCGCTGTCAAGCTCCAGTTTTCCCTGTTCATACAGCTGCATCACACTGACCCAGACCAGAAGCTTTGTCGCCGATCCCCACTCAAAGACGGAATCCTCCGAAACCGCGATCTGATCTTCTACATCTACATAGCCATAATATTTTTTGAAAAGTTCATCTGTGCCGTCAAAGACCGCAACCGCCATTCCAGCCGTTGTGCGCTCATGTTTAGCAACATATTCGTCCACTTTCGCTTCGAGCTGTACTTTTTCTATCCCGGATGGAAGTGTCTGCTCCGCGGCGTGTGTTTTTATCGCATTTGCAGGCGCTGTCAGTATAGCCGTCAGTAAAATGACCAAAGAGGTCAAAGTACCTCCCATTTTCCGTATTTTTCTATTTATCACTTTCATGTCTATCCTTCTCCTTCGCTATGCCCATCCATATCATAATGCCGCCAACGCAGACGGACACCACGATGATCACAAACAGTATATTGGCGTTCAGTATCTCCAGTTCCCCCACGGAAAAGCCTTTGCTCAGATCCAGTTCTCCCAGCCCGTGCCCGTCATCAGCACCCACAGGCGCCAGGAAGAAATTGATCACATCATTTGCCACACCAAGCCAGATCCCGCTGATCGCGACGAGTATACCCGCCTTGATCAGCCCATTTCCCTTTCCATACTCTATAATGAACACATAGATCCATACAAGCACAACGATGTAGCCGGATATGGTCAACGCCATATACCAGTAGACCGCATCTCCATGTATAT
>CAJUES010000098.1 GCA_910585765.1 uncultured Lachnospiraceae bacterium
TTCGGAAATTTCTGAAGCCTTATAAAACAAGGGATTCGAGTTTCCGAGAGTACACCAATAAGAAGGAAGGTGATGGCATGTAACAGACAAAAAGTTCGGACAGACCAGATAAGGAAAGAGATGGGATCAATGAACCTGAATGAAGTAAAGGACGTCCTGTATGACGTTGCGTCCGGTTTTTTTGCCGGTGCCTCCGTCATATGGGCAGAACAGACCAACACCACACCGCCCCTGCCGTATGTGACACTGAAAATGGGCGGTGTCGGCAGGAACCGTGCCCCTGTTGAGGACAAAGACGATTTTAACCACAGGTATTATCCGAGCAGTGCCACGCTGGAGATCAACCTGTACACTGCCGGAAAGCCCGTCGCGGCGGGAGACGGGACGGAGGATCCCGGGACTATGGGATCCACGGACAACCATGTGAATACGGCGGTTTCCGACCTGACCGAATTTTTTAACTACCTGGAATCGGAATACACCACGGACTACCTGACAGGGAAAGGGATTGACATCTGCCTGAACCCGCCGGTACGTGACCTGACCTCGCTGCAGAATAACAGGAGCTACCGTTACCGTGCAATGGCAGAGGCAGCAGTCTCATTTCCGTGGGAAGCCAACAATGCATATGGGACAGGATATATGGCTGATATCCCGGACAGCAGCGGCGGCGGGAACAGAAAGATGGCAGGGACGCCGATCGAACCGATCAGGAAAGTGGTCACAAAATATAAAGAAGAGGGAGGAAGATAGGAATGAAGAACAATTCGCTGGATGACATCGTAAAGATCAGTATCGAGATATCCAGTCCGGCACAGAACATGGAAACGTTTGACACGATCCTGATGATCGTGCGGGAGCCGGAACAGGGCAGCGGCATGGATAGGACAACAGCAGTATCAGCAGCGGACGAACTTTCCAGCCATGGGTATACAACAGAGGAGGATGCGTATAAGGCTGCCGTAGTGGCATTCTCGCAGACACCGGCACCGGACAGGATCTGTGTCTGCGTCAGGAAACAGGCGACGGGTTCCGAGGGTCGCACCACATATGAGAATTTAACGGACACCCTCGTGAGAGCCGCATCGGAGGCGGGCTTTTACGGGGTATATTTATGCGGTTTTGACGATCCGGAGGATATATCGGCAGCAATGGCATGGGCAGAATCCAACGAGAAGCTGTTTGCATTTGAGTACACTGATTATGACAGACTGCCGGTCAGCAACTTCGGATATTACCGCACATTCGGCCTGTATTCCGGGAGTGCAGGCACGGAGACAGGAGATTCGCCCGCGGAAAACAGGTTTGCAGCCCTTGCGTGGATGGCAAAGTGTTTTGGATATGATCCGGGTACCGAGACGTGGCACATGAAGGAGCTGGCGGCAATTGTCCCGTCCGCCCTGAATACGCAGCAGAAGCAGGATCTTGAGTCAAGGCACATAAACAGGTACATGCGTTACGGGGGCTGTAACATCACCACAGGCGGGTATACGCTGGCAGGCGAGTGGATCGACGTGATCCGGTTCCGCGACTGGCTTAAAGCAGAGATGCAGACGAACATATTCAACGTGTTGAAGGCAAACCGCAAGGTACCCTATACCGATGCCGGGATACAGCTCATCGCCGGGAAGATGGAGGAGACGCTCAAGAAAGGACAGTCCGTTGGCGGCATTGCGGAAGATGCATTTGATGCCGACGGAAACAGGATCTACGGTTTCCGGGTTACAGTCCCGATGGCAGGCGACCTGACGGAGGCACAGCGCAAGTCACGGAAACTGACAGGCTGTAAGTATACCGCACGGCTTGCGGGCGCCATCCATGCGGTGGAGATCGAAGGGTACCTGACGTTCTAGCCGGTATCTTTCAGAGACAGGTAATTAGAGGAGGAATGCCATATGGGCAGCAGAGTGACTACATACAGCCCCAAGAAAGTGACGATCGCACTGGGGCACCATATCGTTACAGGATATGCAGACGACAGTTTTATCACCATCGAACCCGGCAGTGACGGGACAAGCCATGTTATTGGATCTGACGGGGAGATCGCAAGGAGCCTTGACCCGGCGAGCCTGTTCACCATGAAGATCTCGCTCCTGCAGGCATCCGCGTCAAACGATTTCTTGAAGAACATGTATGACAAGGATCACGAGGACGGCAGCGGCATGTTTTCGGTGAACATATGCGATATCCTTGGGAACGAGAAATTTTCCGGCGCGCAGGCATGGGTGACAAAGCATGCCGCATGGAACAGGGGCAAGACGACGAACAACCGTGAATGGGAGATCGTTGTGGCAGAGGGATATTTCAGATGACCGGGGATAAAGGTACGAGGATAAAAGTACAGGGAATGGGATCATGGATTTGAAGGAGGACAGGAAAGTATGCAGATGAAACAGTTTCAGACGACAAAGGAAACGGTCGGGGACATGGATTTTTACATCACGCCGTTTCCGGCATTAAAGGCGGCAAACATATCAGCAGAGCTTGCATCCGTGCTGACGCCGGTGATCGGTGCGCTGGCGCCGCTTGCCGTAAACAGTAAGGACGGTGCAGACCTTATGGATATGGATGTCGGTGCGGCAGCCGGGGCAATATCAAAACTGTCCCTTGACGGCGACAGTTTTGAAAAACTGATCAGGAAGCTGCTGCTCGGGGGAAACATTGCAGTCGAGATTAGTGATGATTCAGGGAATGTATCACAACGCCGGCTTGACGCGGATCTCCTGAACGAGATCTTCTGCGGCGACGTGCAGGACATGTTCGTACTGTGTTTTTATGTGATAAGGCTGAATTTCAGGGGTTTTTTCAGGAGATTCAACGTCCTCTCTGGAAAAATGCGGGCGTTGAAAGACCAGATGACACGGAAAAATACGGAACATTTGACTACAGACAGTTTGGAGAGCTCGAACTCCGGTGCTACATCCTGATCAGGGCACGGCTGGCATCCATGTGGGAGCTGAAAAACGTGTACACGCTTGACGAGATGCTGAAACTGTACGCGCTACACATGATGGAGGTGGACATTGGAAACGGCAGGGCTGCCGAGATATCCAGGGAGGTGGACAGATGACCATAAGGGAGATGCTGATCCTTTTTGGATTCGACATCGACAGGAACAGCGAGAGCAACGCGGAACGGGGGATAAACAAGCTGAAATCCTTTGCCGTCAATGCCCTTGGCGCGATCGGGATCGGATTCAGCATAGCCGGAATGGCTTCCCTTGCGGAGGCGGCGGGCGAGGCGGAAGCGATGGAAAGCCAGTTCACGCAGGTGTTCGGTGACATGGAAGACCAGGCATCGGAAGCCCTGCAGAAGATCGCGGAAGACACGGACATACTGGAAGGGCGCATGAAGGGCAGTTTTTCAAAGATCGCCGCATTTGCAAAGACCACGGGAATGGATACCGGACAGGCGCTCGAGCTCTCCGAAAGGTCGATGAAAGCCGTGGCAGACTCGGCGGCATATTACGACCGGTCGATGGAAGAGGTCACGGAGTCACTGCAGTCGTTCTTAAAGGGCAGCTTCGAACAGGACACGGCACTCGGGCTGTCCTGTACGGAAGTTACCCGGAACGCCGCGGCAAACGAACTTTACAGCAAATCATTTAATGACCTTGACGAGGCGCAGAAACAGCTCACACTGCTGAAAATGGTGGAAGACGCCAATGCCGCATCGGGTGCGCTCGGACAGGCTGCGAGGGAGTCCGATACATGGACGAACCAGCTCGGCAACCTGCAGTCACTGCTGTCGGATCTCAAGGCGGCGGCAGGATCAACATTTTTAAAACCAGCCGTCATGGTGCTGAAAGAGCTGGGTTCCATCCTTGAACCCTTTGTGCTGATGCTGCAGGAGTTTTCAGAGCGGATCAACGGCGTAAGCGACGACGAGAATATCCTGGTCCGGAAGACAAAGGAAGTGATGGGGGTACTGAAAACGGTATTCGGCTGGGTTGAAAAGGGTATCAGGTTTGTGGACAGGATCGCCCAGGCGATGGGCGGCTGGGGCAAGGTGCTGGAAGTGCTGGCGATCGCCGCAGGCATATGGATAACAGCCATGAACTTCAAAAAGATCACGGGTGCAATCAAGGCGTTCACAAAGCTGCTGAACCCTGCCTACCTGAAAATAATGGCAATCGTGGCGGTCGTCGTCATTCTGGCAGCCATCATAGAGGATTTCATCAGCTTCCTGCGGGGGAATGACTCCGTGATCGGGGAAATCTTCAAGGCTGCCGGGATCGACGCGGATGCGGCGCGGGAGGCGATAACCGGCGCGTGGGGCACGGTCAAGGAAAAACTCTCGGCTGTATGGGAGTCCCTGAAAGCGATTGGAACCAATATATTTAACGGGCTGAAAGCCTTCTGGGAGCGCTGGGGCGATACCATAATGCGTTTTTTTGCGGAGATATGGGATGCCATATGCAGCAGCATCCAGCCCTTCCTTGATACCCTCAATGCAGTCAGTGTTTTCCTGCAGGATGTTTTCGCGGGAAACTGGGAGAAGGTCTGGGAGGATATCAAGCAGATATTCTTTTCATTTGTTGAATTTGTGGTAACTTTTATATCCGGCATTGTGGAAGCGTTCATGAACTTTGGCGCCGAGGTGTTCGGTCCAATGCTTGAAAGGATGAAGGAAGGGTTCCAGGCAGTCGTTGACTGGTTCAAGTCCCTTCCGGACAGGGCAAGGCAGTGGATGGCGGATTTCGTCAACGGACTGATCGACGGCATAAAGGAAAAGATCGGCGGATTTTTGGACACGATCACCGGCATCGGCGACACCATAAGGGAATACCTGCATTTTTCCGTGCCGGACAAGGGACCGCTCACGGATTATGAGAGCTGGATGCCTGATTTTATGGAAGGGCTGGCAGGCGGAATCAGGGACAACATACCGCTGATACGAGCCGCGGTCATGGAGGCATCGGCAGCAATGGCAATGATGGGGAACGCATCGGCGCAGACAGCAGCGCCGGCAGTTTACGGCGGCAGCACGAGCCGTGTGGTGAACCAGAAGAACGAGTACAATATCAGCGTCAGCGGGACAGATACGAGGGCGGTAAACAATGCCGCAAGCACGATCCGGCAGACCGCGGGCGACAACTCGGGCGAGCTTGCGAGGGCGCTTGCATATGCAAGGTAAGGTATGCAGTATGCAGGGAGACACAGGCAGCAAGGACAGGAGGCGGGACAATGAGGGTTACAAGACCGGTAAGCATCGGCGGAGTCGAATTTGACGTGCTGGTATCATCGAACGAGACACTGGCGGCGGAAGTACCGGATTATCCCGTGGAGGACGGTTTTTCCGTCACGGACACCATAATCACAAAACCGAAGGAGCTGAACATGACGCTGTACCTGTCGGACAACCCGGTAACATGGTACAACCGCCTGGGAAGCGGTCCCGGCAGGGTGCAGATGGTGGAGGGGCAGCTCAGGAGCCTATTTGCGGAACGGAAGCTGCTCACGGTACTGACATCGACGGACAGGTACCAGAACATGTGCATCACGTCCGTCGGCATCGAGAAGACAAAGGAGAACGGGAGCGGCAGGGGCATCAGCGTGTCCATGAAGCAGGTGAACATTACAGGGAGGCAGACTGCTGGCGTGCCGGACACATACGGGCTTGGCGGTGCGAGCATGGGAAATGCCGGCACGGCAGGGACAGGCGCGGCGTCCGGCACCGCGTCACAGGCTGCAGGATCAGGAAAGGATTCCGGAGGAAACTCCCAGAGCCAGAAGAAAGCCTCCCTGCTGTACAATGTTGCTTCCAATATCGGCATTTTTTAGCCGGGATTTTCCGGCGGAAAGGGAACAGGAAGGGAGCGGTAATGACATGACGACAAAAATACAGGTGCCGGATAAAAACGATTCTGTCAGCAGGGTGACACTCGCGGGACAGGAATACATGATCCGGTTTACGTGGAATGAGACCTGTAAATCATGGAATTTCGGGCTGTACGACATGAACATGAGGACACTGGTCAACAGCATAAAGATCGTGCCATACTCGCCCATGAATTATTTTTACAGGACACGCGGACTTCCTGCAGGCACTTTCGGATGTACGTCTGCCAAAAAGGCGGTAGGACGCAGGGACTTCCTGACAGGGGACGCGGAGTTCATCTTTATCCCGGACGCCGACCTTGAAGGCTGGGACGCGGAGGAGGCATACAATGGATAATTTTGACAGGCAGTACAGGGCAGTGATCGGGCAGCGGGGCGGTACAGGCGTCGAGCTGGGCGGGGCTGTCGGGGAAAGCGGCATGCCGCTGCATATAAGTTTTGACATAGAGAAGGGAAACAAGGAGAGCGGCAACACGGCGACGGTAAAGTTCTGGAACCTCTCCCCGGAGACCATTGCCGAGATAAAGCAGAAAAACGCGGTGCTCGAACTGTGTGCCGGGTATGGCGGCAGCCTGCCGCTCATCCTGTCCGGGGATATCAGTACATCAGAGACGGTGCCGGACGGCGCCGACAGGATGACCACGATAGAGGTCGTGGACGGACTTGCGGCAGTGAGGGACAGCTATATGTCGGTATCCTATGAAAAGGGCATTACGGGGATCATGGTGCTGCAGGGTGCGGCTGACAGTATGGGACTCAGTGCCGTGGTATCGGCGGAGGCGGGCGAACTGCTGGCACAGAAGATCTTTACAAACGGGTACAGTTTTGTCGGACAGTCGAAAAGCTCGCTGCAGAAAATCTGCTGTACGTGCGGGTGCTCCTGGAGCATACAGAACGGGATATTGCAGGTTGTAAAGAAAGGCGAGGCAGTCAGTCCGAATGTCTATGTGCTGAATGTACAATCAGGCCTGCTCGACATACCGAAGGAACTGACGGAGAACGGAGCCGAGAGCGAAGGAGGCGCAAAGAAAGGATATGAGGCAAGATACCTGCTCAATGGAGCCATAGGGGTAGATGACCTTGTCATGCTGGAAAGCAGGGCAGTATCGGGAATATTTAAAGTCGAGAGCGTGGTCATGTCCGGCGATAACTTCGAGGGCGAATGGACATGCACGGCAAAACTGGTGGAACCGGGAGGGACGGAGTGATGAAACAGGAATTTGTCCAGGCTGTCGAGGACACGGTCCATAACGTGATGCGTGAGATGCATACGGCGATGCCGGGAAAGATAATAAGCTATGATGCCGGTACCGTGAGCGTGCAGCCATCACTGAAATACAAAACCCCGGATGGAAAGAAGCTTGACTATCCAGTACTGACCAACGTACCCGTGGTGACCGCATGCGGCGGTAACGCTGCCGTGGCTTTTCCGATCAGGGCTGGTGACGACTGCCTGGTCATCATTGCGGAACAGGCGATCGACGGGTGGCTTGCAGATGCGGACGACGACACGGAACTGAAATATGACCTGACGAATGCCATCTGCATTCCGGGGCTGTGCAAGGCACCCGCAGAGGCACAGGAGGAAGCAAACAGTAAAGGAACCATTGTAATAAGGTGCCCCCCAGGAGCCGCAGTGACGGTAAGGGGCGATCTAAAGGTTGAAGGCAATATATTTTACTCCGGCGAAATACAGCGGCGGTAAGAGGCATGGACGACGCAGAAACATGGAGGGAGGCAGAAGGTATGAAGGACATACTGCTTGACCGGGACGGCGATATACATGTCGGTCCCGAGAGCGACATTGACATTACGGACAGCGTGGTACAGGCGATACGTGTACGGCTGCTGTGGTTCCTGGGGGAATGCGTGCTCTATCCCCCGGAAACAGGAACGGATTATTTCGGTGCCGTGCTCGGGAAAAATGTCAGCCCCCTGCTCGCGGCGTCGGAGATCAGGAGCCAGATAATCCTTGTTGACGAAGTGACGGAAGTGCCGGACGTAAGCATTGAAGTGGACGGTAAGACAAGGAACGCGGTGATCCGGTATACCGCAAGGACAGGGAGAGAGGTTATCAGGAATGAGGTGGTGATATGCCGGAATATGGGATAACGGATACCGGCTTTAATATCAAACGCATGGATGCGGTCATGGATGACATCCACGCGGATCTGAAGGAGGCATGGGGGGTGGACACGGCGGTCAACGCCCAGTCATTCCTCGGGGCGCTGATCAGGACATTTTCGGCCAGGATCGCGGAG
>CAJUES010000099.1 GCA_910585765.1 uncultured Lachnospiraceae bacterium
CCGCGGACGCGGTCGGCATCGAGGGACACATCAGCTGCCATTCCCTGCGCAAGACCTTCGGCTACCACGCGTGGAAACAAGGCAGCGATCCGGTCGTGATCATGGTCATCTTTAACCATTCCTCGCTCTCCATCACAAAGCGTTACCTGTGCATCGAGCAGGACGACAAAGATGACGTATATCGCAGCATATATCAGAACACGGCAGCATGACAGTGCCCTGATGTGACATGCCGTCTCTCCTGCGCGCAGACTGTTTTCTGTCAGAATGATTTTTCGAAAAACCGATCTTTCGTACCATGCCAGGGCTCGCTCCATCAGCAGCCAGGGCTTTTTCGTGCGCTTGTGTGTCTTTTTGCGTAATTTCTGAACAGTTCCTTAGCATGTGTTTGAAAAATCCAGTAAATTGGCGCCTATAGAAAATTTTTTGAAAAAAAAGAAAAAAGGACTAAAGTTTTGAAAGCACCCCACCGATATATAGAGTGTAAGCAGGAGATGCAACAATTTATACAAATTGTTGCATCTCCTGTCGTGCATAGAGGGTGCACAGGGAATTTGACAGTGAAAGCTGCCCGCACACACAAAAACAGCCGCCTGCATGTATCGCAGCCGGCTGTTTTTACTATGCGAACAGCGCCTCAAACTCATCCCTGCCGATCTTCTCCTTCTCCAGCAGAAGGTCCGCGCAGGCGTGAAGCACATTTTCGTGTTTCATGATGATATCCTTTGCCTTCTTGTAGCAGTCGTCCACGATCGCCTTCACCTCGACATCGATCTCGCCCGCGACCGCCTCAGAGTGGCTTCTCGTGTGCGCCAGATCCCTGCCGATGAACACTTCATTGTCGTCCTCGTCGTAGTTGATGACGCCGATATTGTCGGAGAATCCGTACTTTGTCACCATTGCCCGCGCCACCTTGGTCGCCTTCTTGATGTCGCTCGAAGCGCCGGTCGTCACGTCGTCAAAAATGATCTCCTCCGCAATACGCCCGCCGAGTGAAACCATGATATCCTGCAGCATCCTGCCCTTGGTGTTGAACATCTCGTCGCGCTCGGGAAGGGGCATCGTGTAGCCCGCCGCCCCGAGTCCCGTCGGTATGATCGAGACGGTGTAGACCGGTCCCACATCGGGAAGCACATGGAACAGGATCGCATGTCCCGCCTCGTGGTAAGCCGTGATCTTCTTTTCCTTCTCCGATATGATGCGGCTCTTCTTCTCCGCGCCGATGCCGACCTTGATGAAGGATCTCCTGATGTCCTCCTGTTTGATGAACGCGCGGTTCTCCTTGGCTGCCTGGATCGCCGATTCGTTCAGGAGATTCTCGAGATCCGCTCCCGTGAAGCCCGCTGTCGTCTGCGCCACCTGCTTCAAGTCCACATCCTCCGAGAGCGGCTTGTTCTTGGCGTGCACATTGAGAATCTCCTCCCTGCCGCCCACATCCGGCGGAGACACCGTGATCTTCCTGTCAAAACGCCCCGGGCGCAGGATCGCCGGGTCGAGGATGTCGACACGGTTGGTCGCCGCCATCACGATAATGCCCTCGTTCGTGCCAAATCCGTCCATCTCCACAAGCATCTGGTTCAGGGTCTGCTCGCGCTCGTCGTGACCGCCGCCCATACCGGTGCCGCGCCGCCTTGCCACCGCGTCGATCTCATCGATGAACACGATGCAGGGGGCGTTCTTCTTCGCCTCGGCAAACAGATCGCGCACTCTCGACGCGCCGACACCGACGAACATCTCCACAAAGTCAGAACCCGATATGGAGAAAAAGGGTACGTTCGCCTCGCCCGCGATCGCCTTTGCCAGCAGCGTCTTGCCTGTACCGGGCGCGCCCTCGAGAAGGACACCCTTGGGGATCCTTGCGCCGACCTTTGTATATTTCCCGGGATCTTTCAGGAAATCCACGATCTCCTCGAGATCCTCCTTCTCCTCCTTGAGCCCTGCCACATCCTTCAATGTGACTTCACCGCCCGTCATAAGGCGCGCCCTGCTCTTCCCGAAGTTCATCATCTTGCCGCCGCTGTTGCCGGAATTCTGGGCATTCATCATACTGAACATAAAGACCACAACAACAAGCAGCATCAGCAGCGGGAGCAGCTCCGTGATGAACCAGTTCTCCTGCGGCACATCCCTCACGATCGGTTCTATATTGTAGCCCTTCACGATCTCCTGCGCCTCGACGACATCAGAAACGTAGAGATTTCTCTGCTGGTTATCTTTCAGCGTAATGCGCAGCATACCTGTCGGCACCTGTGCATTCGGATGGATCTCCACATCCACGACCAGCCCCTCCTCCATCTCGGACATGAACTGCCCCATCGTGTAGGAGCCGCCGCTCCCGCTGTTGGTGCTCGCCCAGATCAGCACCAGCACCAGGATCAATATAAATATAAACGTCAGATTAATTCCTTTTGCACCTTTTCCCAATTTCTGTCTCCTTCTAGTCCTAAAACGAATAAGAATCAGTCAAGCTCAACCACGCCGATATACGGAAGATTCCTGTAGCGCTGGTCGTAATCGAGACCGTAGCCCACGACAAACTCATCCGGTATCTCAAAGCCTGTGTAATCCACCTTCACATCGACAACGCGCCGCTCGGGTTTGTCGAGCAGCGTGCAGAGTTTCATGCTGCCCGGTCCGCGCTGCCCCAGCAGTTCGAGCAGATAGCTCAGCGTCCTTCCGGAATCCACGATATCCTCCACGACAATGACATCCTTATCCTTGAGCGGTTCGTCGAGATCCTTGACGATCTTGACAACGCCGCTGGACTTTGTATTGCTGCCGTAGCTTGACACGGACATGAAATCCAGTGACACCGGCACCGAAATACGCTTGGCAAGCTCACACATAAAAAAACTGCCACCCTTGAGCACACACACCAGATGAACCTGTCTGCCTGCGTAGTCGTGGCTGATCTGCTCACCGATCTCCTTTATCCTGGTGTCCACTTCCTCCTCCGTCAACATGACTCTGATTCTCTCAGCCATATTCGAGTCCTCCTTTGTTTTTTATCCGCAGTCCGCGCCCGGAAATTCACGGCGTGCATTTTGCGGCTCTCATACATGTAACGATATCTGCTGTACATCCTCCTCGAATGTCAGCGACAAGATCGTTCTCGTCGTTTCACCGACCTTGTAATAGTTGCTGATACGCTCCCCGACGATCCAGATGACATGATCCCCATCCGTCACGAGGCAGATCTGATCGCGCTCCTTCTGCGGGATCTTGCGATCGATAAAGTACGCTTTCAGCGTCTTTCGCTGATCTGCGGCATTCACCGTCAGATAATCACCTGGTCTGCGGGTTCTGATGACAATACTTCTCTCTATTCTATCATAATCAAACCATTTCGTATACTTATTTTGCGGAATATTTTTAAAATCAATACCATTATTTCCCACAGGGAGCAGTTTCGCCCTGATCTTCCGATGCGCCCCCACGAGGATGACCAGCTCTTTCCCTGCCGACAGCGCCGCCGTCTCCTCCGCCGACAGCGCGATCTCCGACAGGACCACCTCCTGTGTCATACTGTCAGGCTCCCTGCGGATGCAGACACCTGTATAGTCGCGCCTTGCCTGCAGCTGATGCGGCAGGTGCAGCACCCGCCCGCACTGCCTGTCCATCAGCTCCCGGATCTGCCTGACATGCACCGCCCCCAGATCCTTTCTGCTCCCGGCTGCCTGCGCGAGCACCTCCATCGCCACATATCCCTGTATTGTCCCGTGAAGCGCCCTGAATTTCTCACAGTCAATATGAAATGATCCGAACGCCGCCGTCACGCATGTCTCCAATCCCTGTCTCGTGATTTCCGCGATCAGCCCGTATGCCGCCTCCAACTGCTCACAGGCGTCGCTGATGTGGCTGACTGCCGCGGGACTGATCCTGCGCACAGCCGTGTCAAGTATGTGGTGGCGTATGATGTTCCTTGAATAATTATCCTCCAAATTCGTGCTGTCTATGCAGTACGGCACCTTTCTTTCCTGCAAAAAGCATTCGATCTCGTCTCTCGAAAGACACAGCAGCGGACGGATGATCCTGTCGCGCACCGGCGGGATCCCGGTCAGCCCCCGCAGCGACGTCCCTCTGAACAGATGGAACAAAAAAGTCTCACAGCTGTCATTCTTGTTGTGGGCTATGGCGATCCTGCCCTTTTTGCTGCCAAGCGCTCTCGCGAATGCCGCATAGCGGATCTCCCTGCCAGCCTCCTCCGTCGATATACGGCGCCTGCGCGCTTCTGCCTCCACATCCGCCTCCACCAGTGTATAGCGTATGTCGTCCGCAAGGCACAGGCTTCTGACATACGCGGCGTCCTCTGCCGCGTCGGGACGGATCAGATGATTGACATGGACCACGCGGATGTCGATCGGGATCTCCCTGCGGATCTCCAAAAGCATCAGCAGAAGACAGACCGAGTCCGCACCGCCGGACACCCCCGCCACAATGCAGTCCCCCTCCTCGATCATATGATGTTCCCTGACATACCGCAATACCCTGTCAACCATAACCTCTGTTCACTCCCCAGATTTTAAAATGTCCGATCCGCGCGTCAGAAACCGACGCGCCGCTTGATACAGCAGGTGAGGACTGTCATATCGTCCCGGATGCGCCCGCCCTGGCTGTTGATCGCATATCGCAGCAGATAGTCCGCCATCTCCTTCGGATTCTGGATCGGGCTCCTCGAAATGATCTCCCGCAGCCTCCCCGCAGCCTCCTCCTCGATGGCATCCGAGATCCCGTCGGAGATCATGATCAGCATGTCCGTGTCCGCAAGCCGCACGCTCTGTGTGATCGGACACAGCTCGTCCATGCTCCCGAGCGGAAGCGTGTCCGCCGCCACCTCATCCACCCAGTTCCCGCGCTTGATATAGCTTGCCGCAGCCCCCGCCTTGACAAACTCCGCCTCCCCTGTCAGCAGATTGACTGCACAGACATCGAGCGTCGTGAGATTGCAGCAGCCATTCTGTGCGGCGATCGCACCATTGACCATCGAAAACGCTTTTTCCTTCTGAAACCCTGCCTCCATGAAACGCTCCATGAACTCGATGACTGCCTGGCTGTCCCTGCACGCCGGCTCACCGCTCCCCATACCGTCCGCGAGCATCACGACCACCTGACTCTGATTATATTCCTCCATCGAGAAATTGTCACCGGAAATTTTCTCATCCTCCCTGACAGCCCTCGATACCGCGCTCAAGACCGTGTACCTGGGCTCGTCCTCATAGATAAACGTGTTGTACCCTCTTCCGATCGCCGTCGCGCTCTCCGCAGACGGCACCAGCTTTCTGCCGAAGAACGCCGAGAGGAACCCGCCCAGCACGCTCGCTGACACAGTGTGTCTGCCGGCTGCGCGCGCCTCGATACTGATCCTGTTCCCACAGCGCCCATCCAGTGCGGACTCGCAGCTCCCCGCAGCGCCGCCCTCTATAAAGACCAGCCCCCGGACGATGATCCCCTGTCTCTTCAAGTGATGTATCAGCGCCTTTCTCCTGTGCTCCATCGGCAGGCTCACATGGACGACCGTGTCTGCCACATCCGCAAACGCGCCTGATATCTCGTCGAGATGGCTCGCAAAGATCTCCTTCGTCTCCTGCAGCTGCTTTCTGTAGAGCATGTCCTTCCTGTCGCCGCTGGCTGCGCCCGCCTGCGGTGTCCCCCGGTAGAGCCTTGCCAGCTCCTCGTAAGTCTCCGACAGACAGTACAGTTTCCGCTTGCTGTAGCCATGGAACAGATCTCCCTCCATGACGCCCGATTTATGTTCTGATCTTCTGATCTTCAACATGATCCATATCCCCCTCAACAATTCTGGTTTATTAACCCATTATAGAATGAGGGTCTATCATTTTTTGTCAAACCTGTGCACCGCAATGCGTTTTTTTATTGACAATAATCGCAAAACACCGCCACAAGGCAGAGGAACACGTTCCCATACCAGATAGCGGTGTGTCAATCTCATCAGTCCGTCTCCTGAAATATGATCTCATTCTCGTACACAAGTCCCAGTTTATCCTTCGCCACTTCCTCCGCATATTTCTTTGTCTTCGTGTATGTGGCAAACTCCTCAAGCTCCTTCGCACGCGCCTCCTCCACAGAAATCTGCTGCAGAAGCTCCTGCTCCCTGGCCGCATATACTTTCTCCTTCTGTTTTAATGAAATGGAATTGATGCCGACGACGCCAGTCATGATCGAGATGGCAAGCAGGGCAATGGTCATTCCGAAACGGTTCTCATTCCTGGCGCGAAGAAATTCCGGTGTCTTACGTTTTGTCTGGTTTACATTTTTTACTGGTCGTCCTGCAGCCCGTTTTCCTCCTGCCGCCTTTTTTGCCATTCGCCGTCTTCCCCTCTCCTTCGTTTGCTCTTTTATGACTATGTACTTTCATTTTATGACGATTCACGGTGCACGTCAACCGCATTTTTTGAAATAAAATGTTAAATAAACGCGCCAGATTATGGAAGTTTTTAACAAAAAGATGCTTGATCGGCAAAAACAGCCTGCGAAGCTTTCCGAGGATCCTGCCGATCAGCCGAAACAGGCTTCCGACAGTCTTATCGATGACCAGGCAGCTTACCCGGACGAAAAAGCGCCCCGCCGTAACCGCGTACAATGCCATCCCGGCCGCCGCACCGAGCACCGCCGCGAAGCGGATCACACCGTTATTGCCGTAGTAGAGCAGCGTGAAGCTGAGTCCGAAGCAGGCTGTCCAGTAGAGGATATCTTCGAGGTCGACTGCAAGCCTGCCATGCCGCACCAGCCGTCGGAACAGTCGGATCACATCATACACAAACGCCAGGAATGCACCTGTGGCGATCGAAACCAGCCAGAAATACCACTCCTTTACAATCTCTCCACTCATCAACCAAACAGGCGTGTGAGCAGCCCTTCTCCTTTTTTCGCCAGCGTGTTCTTGTCAGAATAGACCAGGGAGTCCACCTTGCCGTCCACATCCGCCTCGCCTTTCTCCAGATTAAGCCTTCCCACATGGAGGTTCGTGCCCTTGATGGCAAGCATCCCGTCCACCGTCTCCATCAGAATGTTGTTCTCGTCAAAAGAATGCACCTCCACCACGCCGGTGATCCTGCACTCCCCGCGCTGCTCCATGCTGAATCTATGTTTTCCTATGCCTGCGCCGCTCCCGCTGTTTCCAATGCTTCCACTCCTGCTTTCCATTAGACTACGCCCTTCTCCTCATACGAGTGCTCCCTATATTATATGAAAGCATCCGCTGCTATATGTATCGGAAAAGTTCTTTCGCCTCATCCTTTTTGACAGTCTCCTGCACATCGAGGATCTC
>CAJUES010000100.1 GCA_910585765.1 uncultured Lachnospiraceae bacterium
GAAAGCACCGCAAGGACACGCTGATGAAGAAATTCACGTCGAGAGGGGCGAATTTCCTGCGGCACATTCTGATCCATGACGGGATCCACGACAGCGGATGCTCTCTGAAAGTGTACAAAAAGAGCTGTTTTGACCATGTGAACCTGTACGGCGAACAGCACCGATTTATCCCGGCGATCTTAAAGATCAAGGGCTTTTCGATCGGGGAGGTCGTGGTGAATCACAGACCGAGGACATCGGGCAGGACGAAATATAACTGGAAGCGGACGATCAAGGGATTTGTGGACATGATATCGGTCTGGTTCTGGAACAAATATGCGACAAGGCCGCTGCATCTGCTTGGCGGGATCGGATTTTTGTTCCTCCTGACAGGCGGATGCTGCGGACTGTGGTCGATCGTCCTGTTTTTCGAGGGAAGGAAAATGTCCGACAACATCTTCCCGCCGCTGCTGACCATATTTTTTATCATCATCGGGATGCTGCTGTTCATCTTCGGACTGATGAGTGAGATCCTGGTCAAGACGTATTATGGAATCCACGTAGAGTCCTCTTACAGTGTGAAGGAGATAACAGATTATCCCATGGAACAGGAAGCGCAAGCATATGAAAATACTGATCATATCACATGAGTACCCCCCGATCGGGGGAGGGGGCGCCAACGCCTGCTTTTTTCTGACAAGGGAATTTGCGGGGAGGGGGCATCTGGTGACGGTCATCACCGCACAGTACGCTGATCTGGCGCCGCACGAGACGACAGGGGAGGGCGCGCGCATCGTCAGGGTTCCCTGCAGGCGTGCCGACAAGGAGAAGAGCAGCTTTCCGGAGATGCTTTCCTACCTGTGCAGCGCGTGGAAATACGCGGATGCGCTCCTCAAAAAAGAATCATTTGACATCTGTCTGACATTTTTCGGGATACCGAGCGGCCCGCTCGCACTTCATCTGAAAAGGAAATACCGGCTGCCTTACGTCGTGCGCTTTGGCGGAGGCGATATCCCGGGAGCGCAGAAGCGTTTTCGATATCTGTATGCGGTGCTGGCGCCGGCAGTCAGGGCAGTCTGGAAAAATGCCGGCCGTCTGATCGCGAACAGCGAGGGACTGAAAAAGCGCGCGCTTGCCTTTGAGAGCCGCTATGCGGTGGACATCATAGAAAACGGTGTGGATAACTCGTTTTTTGTGCCCGGTCAGTGTGAAAAAAGAACGGACAGGCTCACCGTCCTGTTTGTGTCGCGCCTGATAGAGGGAAAGGGGCTGCAGTACCTGATCCCCGAGCTGCCAAAGATGCAGGAGCGCGTGCAGCGCGAGACTGGCAGGGCGCTGCAGCTGGTGATTGTCGGGGACGGACCCTACCGCGCCGCGCTCGAGGAGCTGACAGCGCGGACGGGGGCGCAGGCGCTTGTGCGTTTCGAGGGGAGAAAGGACAAGGAACAGATCCGGCGGTATTATCAGACGGCGGATCTGTTCGTGCTGCCGTCGCTCTCCGAGGGGATGCCAAACGTTGTGCTGGAGGCGATGGCGAGCGGTCTGGCGATCGTCATGACGCCCTGTGAGGGCAGCAGGGAGCTTGTGACGGACAACGGGATCATCGCTTCGCTGGACGGGTTTTCCGAGGCGCTGCTGCGCGTGTGTGTCGATGAGGAGGAGCGGATCCGGATGGGGCACAACAGCCTCCGCCGCGTCGAGGCACATTTTAGATGGGAAAGCATCGGCGAGCGGTATCTGTCCGTATTGGGAGACAGTGTAGAAAAAAGTAGTGGAGAATGATTATGTGCGGTATATGTGGCTATATCGGTCCGGAAACGATCACCGAAGAGCAATTGTGGAAGATGAACAATACGATGCACCACAGGGGTCCCGATGACGGCGGCGTGTGGCAGTGCAGCGTGCGCGGCAGGGAGGTCGGACTTGCGCAGAGGCGGCTTTCGATCCTGGATCTGTCCGCGCTCGGGCACCAGCCCATGCTGTCGGAAGACGGCAGATATGTGGTGGTGTACAACGGGGAGATCTACAACTTCATGGAGATCCGTGCGTCGCTGGAGCGGGCAGGGTATCATTTCCGGTCAAACTGTGACACGGAGGTAATCCTGTACGCCTACGCCGAGTGGGGGGACGACATGTTCGACCGCCTTAACGGTATGTTTGCGATCGCACTGTATGACAGGGAGCAGGACCGCCTGATACTGGCGCGGGACCGCATCGGCAAGAAGCCGCTGTACTATTATGCCGATCAGGGGCATTTTGTTTTCGCCTCGGAGCTCAAGCCGATCATGCAGTATCCGTATTTTCACAAAAGGGTGGACAAGGGTGTGCTGAACCACTACATGTGCAACAAGTATCTCGCGGCGCCGATGTGTATTTTCGAACACACGTACAAGATGCTCCCCGGGATGGTGCTGGAGTACTGCGGCGGGGAGATCCGCAAGCGCAGATACTGGAATATACTAAAGCAGTACCACAAGGGCGTTTCCGGCCGCCACCCGGATTATGGGACCTGCAAGCGTTCCATGAAGGAGCTGCTGCAGGACGCGGTGGCGGCGAGGCTTGTCGCAGATGTGCCGGTGGGAACCTTTCTGAGCGGCGGGATCGATTCGACGCTCGTGACGGCGATCGCACGGGAGTGCAAAGAGTCCCCGGTCAATACGTACTCCATAGGCTTTTACGATGAAAAGCGCAATGAGGCGCCCTTCTCCGCGGCGATCGCAAAATATCTGGGGACAAACCACCACGAACACTATGTGGAGGAGAAGGACATCTTTGCGATGATCCGGGATCTTCCGTATTATTATGACGAGCCGTTTTCGGACTCGTCGCAGCTTCCGACGATGCTGGTATCGCAGTACGCGTCGCAGGATATCACGGTGTCGCTGTCCGGTGACGGCGGCGACGAGCTGTTTTGCGGCTACAAGCTCTACGACATGACGTGGGTCGCCCAGCACGCGGACTTTATGGGCGCGATCGCAAGCCGGGTGCCGGGGATCGGCATGATGAAGAAAACGATGCCGCTCGAACTGCGCGCGTTCATTGACAACCGGGGACAGGATACGAAGGCGCAGCTCTTCATCGACGTCATGGTTGACGAGGTGGACCGGATCCTGGGCAGGCATGCGGACAATATCAAGTATGAACATGAGAAGTATCTCAGGATGCCAAACTGGCAGGAGCGGAAAATGCTCCTCGACATGCAGACTTATCTGCCGGACGATATCCTGGCAAAGACGGACAGGGCTTCCATGAAGTACTCGCTGGAGGTCCGGTGCCCGCTGCTCGATCACAGGGTGGTGGAGGAGTCGTTCCGGATACCGCACCAGTACAAATACCGGCGGTTTGACAAGAAGTATATCCTGAAAGAGATCACGTATGATTATGTTCCCAGGGAACTGCTCGACAGACCCAAGAAAGGGTTTGGCGTGCCCCTGCAGAAGTGGCTGCGGACAGTGCTAAAGGATGAGATCGCGCGGTATGCGGACGAGGACATCCTGCGCAAACAGGACATTTTTGTTCCACATGCAGTGCAGGAACTGATCGCAAAGCAGCTGAGATCGGACAAGATCATCTACAGTTCGATCCTGTGGTCATTCTATGTCTTTCAGAAGTGGTATCAGATGTATATTGAGGATCTGTGGTAAAGGCGTGTGCAGCATAAGTGCAACATAAAAAGAGGGGAAGTCCCTCTTTTTATGTTGCATTTATGCTGCATTTATGCTGCACACGGGCACCTGCGCGGTCGTATCTGTCAGTGCAGGACGCGCTTTAGGGTGTTGAGCAGGTTGTCGATGTTGATCGGCTTGGCAATGTGGCCGTTCATGCCGCTCTTTAGGGCCTCCTGTTTGTCCTCGTCAAATGCGTTGGCAGTCATGGCGATGATCGGGATCGCTGCAAGCTGCGGGTCTTCGAGTTTGCGGATCGTCCGTGTCGCCTCATAGCCGTTCATGACAGGCATCTGGACATCCATCAGGATGAGCTGGTAGTACCCCGGCCCGGAAGCCGTCAGCCTGTCGACCGCCACCTGCCCGTTTCCGGCGATCTCCACGGAGAATCCGGCCTCCTGCAGGATCTCCATGGCGATCTCCTGATTCAGTTCATTGTCCTCCACCAGCAGAAGACGCTCTGCGTGGAAGGGTGCGGATTCTATGAGGCTGCCTGATTTCTGCTCGTGGTCCGCGTTTGTGATGGAGTGCAGGCACTCCCGGAGCTCGGACAGGAACAGAGGCTTGCTGCAGAAAGCCGTGACGCCCGCCTCCTTTGCCTCATCCTCGATGTCCTCCCAGTTGTATGCGGTCAGCACGATGATCGGCACATTTCCGCCGGTTTCCTTCTGGACCCTTCGAGCCACCTCGACGCCGTTCATGTCGGGGAGCAGCCAGTCGATGATGTAGACGGAGTAGCAGTCTTTGCGGGTGACTGCCTGGTGGGTGCGCAGCACAGCTTCCTTTCCTGACAAGGTCCACTCGGCGCGCATACCGATCTGCTGCAGCATGTAGGATACACTGTCACAGGTGTTAAAGTCGTCGTCCACGACAAGGGCACGGCAACCCTGCAGCTGCGGGATCAGCGGCGATTTCTTGGCCTCCGAGCTGACGCGGAAGGTGAAGGAGACCGTGAACTCCGAACCGACGTTCTGCTTGCTGGTGACGCTGATCGTGCCGTTCATCATCGACACAATGTTCCTGGTGATCGCCATGCCAAGACCGGTGCCCTGTATACCGCTGATGGTGGAGTTGCGCTCGCGCTCAAACGGCTCAAATATGTGGGCTACGAACTCCTCGCTCATGCCGATGCCGGTATCCTTGACCTGGAATTCGTAGGTGGCGTACCCTTCCTGCGCCACGGCTTTCTCGGTGACTTTGATGCTGACGATGCCGCCGGCAGTCGTGTACTTGATGGCGTTGTTCAACAGGTTCAGCAGCACCTGGTTCAGGCGCAGCCTGTCACAGTAGATATTCTCGTTCTGTACATCGATGGCATCCATGTACAGCTCGAGCTGCTTGGAATGGATGTCCGCCTGTATGATATTGCGCAGTCCGTGCAGGATCTCGGGAAGGCTGCAGAGCTGCTCTGAGAGCTGCATCTTGCCGCTCTCAATGTGGCTCATATCCAGCACGTTGTTGATCAGGTTCAGCAGATGGTTCCCGGAGGTCATGATCTTCTTGAGATACCCCTCAACCTGGTCCGTGTGCTCGATGCGGCTGAGTGCCAGTGTCGTAAAGCCGATGATCGCGTTCATCGGCGTGCGGATGTCGTGCGACATGTTTGAGAGGAACACGCTTTTTGCCTTGTTTGCGCGGTTTGCCTGGATCAGCGCATCCTCCAGGATGGTATTTTTCTCCATCTCTTTGCGGATCTCCTCGTCGATGCTGTGGAAGCCAAGGACGATCCCGCAGTAGTTGCTCCAGTCCCCGGCGCACACAACCTTCATCTGGAAATAGCGCATTTCACCGTGGCAGATCGTGCGGTAATTGACAAAGTAGATCGTCTTCTCGGCGAGCCGCTGCATCAGGTTTTCGCGGGAGAGTGCATGCCGCATCATCTCCTTGTCCTCCTCGTAGACACATCGGTCTACGTATTCGGCGAAGTTGTCTTCCAGGGACAGCTCGCCCTGAAAGATCTCTTCCAGGATGTTGTATTTGCAGGCGCTGATCCGCAGGGCATTTCCTTTCCCCGTATCCAGATCAAAGAAGCACACGAGGTTGTAGTCCATACTCAGCGCATGGACAAGTTCGAGCTGGCGTTTTTCGCTCTCCTGCCGTTCAGCCTCCTCGTGGAGTCTCTGCGCGGTGCAGTCTAAGAGGAAGCGCTGATAGAACAATTCCCCGTTTTCCTGCATCAGCTTGATATTTCCCATGATGTGCAGCAGCCTTCCGTTTTTGTGCTTCACGCGGTACGCGACATTGACGCTGTCGCCCACGTTCTGCAGGGACAGGATGCTCTCGCGGAGGCTTGTGCGGTCCTCCTGCGCAACTGATGAAGCGACCATGTCGAACCCGGCATCAATGAGATCCTGCTGGGTATCATAGCCGAGGATCTTGAGCGCGGCGCTGTTGACGCTGAGGATTTTGGAGCCGTCGGCAGAGTGGCACAGGATGCCGCAGTCCATTGTGGTGAACAGTGTTTCGAGCGTCTTTGTCTTGGAGATGAGCTGCTGCTTATACTCGTTTTCCAGGGTGATGTCGATGCCGACACCCACGGTTCCCATGACGCTCCCGTCCAGATCGTACAGCGGCGATTTGTATGTAGTGAGCAGTCTTGTCCCGTCGCTGGTCAGGACAGTCTCCTCCGAGATGCACGTTTTTCTCTGGGTCATGACTTCGCGCTCCGACTCGATGCAGGCGGGATCGTCCGCCTCGACATCCCAGATGTATGCGTGACCCTGCCCTTCCACCTGGGCTTTGGTCTTGTTGACAGTGATGCAGAAGCTGTCGTTTACTTTTTCGTGGATGCCGTCCTTGGTCTTGTACCAGATCAGGTTGGGCACGCTGTTGATGGTGGCTTCGAGATACTGGTTTGTCTGCCAGTAGTCCTTTCGCATTTTGTAGTGCTGCTGCCACTTTGTGAAATGAAATTCCAGTTCCGCCTCAGACATTGGAAGCGTCCAGATATCATATATGGCGGACATGCAGTCCGACAGACTGGTCACGGCGGGGATCTGCTCCTTGTCTGCGAGCACGATCAGCTCTGCGTCATGCCTTTTTCCGGCAAGAAGCGTCCGTATCGTTGCATCGGCATCCATGTCGTGCAGGTCTGTCAGGATGACATCCGCCTTCGAGATCATGGATTCATAGGGTGTCTTGCTCTCAAAGTACTCGTGCGTAAAGTTCTCCAGCGGCGCCATGGCCTCGATCTGTTTAAACAGCCTGCGATGACTGCCCAGAAAAAAGAAGTTTATATGACAATGATACATGTGAAAACCTCCCATGGAATCTGTATGATTCATATTTCGTAATACTCGTATTCTCTATTTTAACAATCATGGAAATCGATGTCAATGTTATCGCACCTGGATTTGTTGGAATATGCTATTTTTTTCTACATACACTATATCGCATACGACAAATGCTTGCCGCAGATTGCCCGGAAAGCATTTTT
>CAJUES010000101.1 GCA_910585765.1 uncultured Lachnospiraceae bacterium
TCGTAGCTGTGAAAGAAATTGATGTTTCCCGACAGATGGTCTCGCCCGTTCGTCGTTCTCGCGTACACATCAACGGGCAGCGAGTGCAGATCGATCGCGCGGGGATTTGAACCGATATCGTTCTCCTGCATCAGGAAGATCCTGCATTTGGATCCGACACCTTTCTTGTGCGCCACGATCCTAGCGGGGGAGACGTTGATGAACAGGCATGGATAGTCTGGAAATTCTGACTGGTCGTCTCTCTTTTCGCCGAAGATGATCACGGTGTCCGCGTCTTCTTTGTAGATGTTTGCTGCCAGTGTGCGGGATTCCACGCTGCAGTCTGCAAAGTAGTACCAGTTTTTCTTTCGCTGGCGGCTGAGCAGGAACAGCGGCAGCCCTTCGCTGGTGACAAAGGAGATCACGGCACCAAACAGTGTCATCATAATACCCGCGGACAGCAGCAGGAAAATGACGCCCACCGCCTGTCCAAGGGGCGTCACGGGTGTCAGATCACCGTAGCCGACGGTGGTCAGCGTGACGAGGGAGTACCAGAATGCGTCCCCGAAGGAGCGGATTGTCGCGTGGCTGTCAGTATACTCGGACAGGCAGAGGACAGTCAGCAGGAAGAGATAGATGACGAGCAGGAGGATCGTCATACGCAGATAGAGTTTACTTTTTCTTTTCATTGATCTGGCTCCTTTCTGGTTTCACGCATTGTTTTTCTACAGTTCCTTAGGTAAGTGTATCATTTTTTGGCAGCAGTTTCAATCGCGGAGTCGTTTCCGGCGATGGAGGAAATGGGATGAAGATAGAGACGGATATGCGCGGCAGCCGCATCTGTATCAGAAATTACAGGGAATCCGACCTTGTGTTTCTCACGGATATGTGGTTTGACGCGGAAAACGGAAAGTACTTGAGCGATCCGGCAAAGGAGTATGTCGATGAGACTTACCAGAAGGCGCTTGACGCGCTCGGGGAGAGTCCGCATGGTTATTACCTCGTCATTGAGCTTGCGGACACGGCAGAACGTGTCGGATCGTGCTGCATGTTTCCCGACGAGACCGGGAAGATATATGACATTGGTTACTGTGTTCACAGGAAATTCTGGCGTCAGGGGTATGGCAGCGAGGCGCTGCAGCTGATGCTTGGCTGGCTGGGACTGCAGGGGGCGGAGTGCGTGACGGCGGAGGTCGCGGTAGAGAATGCGGCGTCGAACCGCCTGCTCGGGAAGCTTGGATTTGTTGTGGAGCGGACGGCGAGATTTCGGAAATATCACATGGATATCACCTATGACAGCTACATATACGAAAAGAAACTGAATGCCTTGCCGTCTGTGGATGTGCAGGGACAGCGAGCGTAGGTCAGGATAGGAGGAAAACAGCATGCGTATCGCGTATTGTGAGGATGAACCCGCGCAGGCGGCGCTTGTGCGCGCCATGATCCTGCGGTGGGCGGGGAGCCGCAAGATCACGGCGGAGGTCATTTTGTATGAGAGCGCGGAGGAATTTTTGTTCAAGAATGAAACATTTCCATATGATGTCGTTTTCCTGGATATCGCGATGCGGCAGATGAACGGCGTGGAACTTGCGCGCGCGATCCGGCAACAAGACAAAAATCTTCCGATCGCCTTTCTGACGGCGGACAGGACGTTTGCGATCGAGGGATATGAGGTGCATGCCGTTCGGTATCTGCTCAAACCGGTCACGGCGGAGAAGCTTGGCAGTCTGCTCGACGAACTGTTGGAGGCGGCAGAAAAGGATATGCAGGACACTGTCTGCATCACAGTCGGGGAGAAGGGGGCTGTCAGAAAGATTTCGGAGAGCAGCATCTGCTATATTGAAGTGCTGGGGCATTACACGCAGCTTCACTTAAAGGACAGCTCCGCGGTCCGCATCAAGGAGAGTCTGGCGGCAGTTGCGGCGATGCTGCACCAAAGAGAGCTGTTCGTGAAGTGCCACAGGAGCTTTGTGGTGAATCTCTCATGTGTCGAGAAGATCAGCCGCGCGGAGTGTATGCTCTCCGACGGGACGCGGCTGCCGGTCAGCCGCAGTTCCTATCAGGATCTGAATGAGCGGTTCATACGGTATTACAGGGAATGAGGCTCCGCATATAGGCAGAGCGAAAGGAGCAATATATGAAGGAAATTAAAATCAGGTCATTGTGTGTGATCTCGATCAATGTGATCGGGGTGATCGGTCTCATTTATTTTGCCATTCCGTTTCTCGTCCACGATACCAGGATCGTTAATCCGAATGCAATGCTGCCTGCCGAAGCATGGGATTGGGCGGGGATGATATTGACGTTCGGTCTGGTGCCGCTTCTGATCGCGAATGGTTTCGGCTTTTTCTTTGTGCGGGGAAAGAGAAAGACAGTAAGATTTTTATTTTTTATTCCAAGTGTGGTGTGCCTGGTGATCGTGTATCATTACTGGACTCTGGCGATGGCTATGGGGTAAGGATCATGGTGATACTGTTAATTTTGTTCCTGCTTGTCATCATTGTCTGTCTGCTGTACCGCACGATGGATAAGGCATATGAGCGGCAGATCGCCGCGTACCAGAACAAGCTGCTGAAAAACCAGGTTGACGAGGTGCACAACATGTATCTCACGATGCGGGGCTGGCGGCACGATTATCACAATCATATGCAGTCTGTCAAGGCGTATCTGGCGATGGACAGTCTGGATGAGGCGAGGGCTTATCTCGACAGACTCGAGCAGGATCTCGACGACATCGACCTGCTGTTTCACACAGGAAATATCAATGCGGATGCCATCTTAAACTCCAAGATTTCCCTTGCGATCCGGAAGGGGATCCAGGTGGATTACAAGGCGACCGTGCCCAAGGAGCTTGCCGTGTCGGATATCGACCTGTGCGTTGTCATCGGCAACCTGATCGACAACGCGGTGGAGGCGTGTGAGGAGGTTGAACCACAACATCAGTTTATCCGGCTCTATATCGGAATCCTGCGCAGGCAGCTCTACATATCCGTCAGCAATGCGACAGGCGAGGCCGTGCGGAAGCTCGACGAGGAGTACATCACGACAAAGCGCGGCAACCACGGGCATGGATTAAAGCGCATCAACAATATCGTGAATAAATACGACGGCTACATCAACCGCAAGAACGAGCCGGGCGTCTTTGTGACGGAGATCATGCTGCCGATATGATCCCATACATACACCAGACCATCCAGGTACAGATTTTTACCGTCTGTGCCTTTTTCTGTGCAAAAAACGGGAAAAAATGGTAGGATGGCGGCAGCGGAGCAAATAGGGGAAAAGAAAGGGAGAGAACAGACTATGAAGCAGCATTCAATATGGAGCAATTATCGGTACACGTATGGACCGCTGTGGCAAAAAAAGAAAAAGATCGTCCTCAGCACGATCGCGGAGGCGGTGTTCTACGTCTTTGTGCCGATCGTGGGAATGATGACCACGTCCATGATCATAGGCAGCCTGGAACAGGGGATCTCCATGTCAAAGCTTGTCCTGCTCGTCCTGGCTGCATTTGCCGTCTGCGGTGTGCTGAACATCGCAAAGGGTTATCTGGAGGCGCGCGGCGACGGGCAGTACATCGAGGCGAGGACCGAACTGTTCATCATGGATCAGATCGAGAAGGATCTGACAGTCAGCATGGAGCAGTATGAGGACGAGGAGATCCACAAATTAAAAGAAAAGTCGGACAACTGTCTGTGGGCAAACTTTTTTGGTCTGGAAGGGTTTTTCCGCCACAACAGCGATCTTTTGAAAAGTGTGCTGGGGCTTGTGGTCTATGCGCTGCTCGTGGGCAGCATGAACTGGAAGATCCTGGCAATGCTCACCGCCATGTCCGCAGTCAGCGCGGCGGCAGCGTACGGGGTGACGCGCTATTACCAGAAGATCAAGGATCCGGTCGCTGAGCAGCAGATGACGATGCACTACATCAACCGCGAGGTAGATGACATCCAGGGCGGCAAGGATATCCGCATTTTCGGGCTGGAGAGCTGGATCATCGGGAAGTTTGACGCGGCGATCAGGCGGTGCCGCCAGCTTCATTTTCGCTGGGATATGCGCTCGTACGGCAGCAATATCCTGGACACGGTGCTGGACGCGGTGCGCGACGTGATCTGCTATCTGTATCTGATCCTGCAGCTCGCTGGCGGCATGCGTCTGTCGGAGTTTGTCTTTTATCTGGGGCTGATCGCCGGATTTTCCAACTGGATCGGCATGATCAGCAAAAGTGTGGTCGCTGTCAGGCAGGACAGTGACAGCATCAACGACCTGCGCGCCTATCTCGATCTGGAGGAGGAAAAGCCGTCCGGCGAGGCGGTGGACTGCAGCGCGTGGACGGACATCGAGATCGAGTTCGATCATGTCAGCTACCGCTACTGCGGCGCGGAGGCGGAGACGCTGCGCGATGTCAGCTTCCGCCTGGCGGCGGGCGAGAAGATCGCCCTTGTCGGTGTGAACGGCGCAGGCAAGACGACGATCGTGAAGCTGATGGCAGGGCTGTATCTCCCGACATCGGGCACCGTGTATGTCAACGGTGTCAGCACGAGGGATCTGGACAGGAAAAGCTATTTTGCCAAGCAGGCGGCTATCTTTCAGGAGCCGTTTCAGACTTCCTACAGCATCGGTGAAAATATCGCGCTGGCGGAGACGTACGACCGCGAGAAAATGTGGAAGGTGCTCGCGCAGGCAGGGTTTGACCAGAAGGTCAGAAGCCTGGCAGGGCAGCTCGATACCCATCTTGGCAAGGACATCGTGCCGGACGGCATAGGGCTTTCCGGCGGGGAGCAGCAGAAACTTCTGCTGGCGCGGGCGCTTTACCGCGATGCGTCGCTCGTCATGCTCGATGAGCCCACAGCGGCGCTGGATGCGCTGGCGGAGACGGAGATCTACGAGAAGTATCAGACCCTGCTGCGGGGGAAAAGCGTGCTCTTCATCTCGCACAGGCTTGCCTCCACCCGGTTCTGCGACAGGATCATACTGTTGTCCGAGGGCTGTGTCGTAGAGCAGGGGACGCACGAGCAACTGATGCGGAAGCAGGGCGCATATCACGAAATGTTCCAGGTGCAGAGCAGATACTATCAGGATGCCGGGCAGGGGGCTGAAAAACCGGATGGATCAATTTCGTAGAAGGGGATCATAAAAGGGGATCATAGGAGGCGTATCATGAAGAAAAATATGACGATACAGGAAATGTGGCACTATATCATATTTCAGACAAAAGGCTACAGGACGATCAAGGCGGCGATCGTGATCGGTGCACTGACCGCGGCGGCAGTGCCCTATGTAAACAATATCTTTTATGCGGGGATCCTGGACCGCCTGGTGCTCGCAGAATATGACACGGCTGTCATATATGTGCTGTGGATGGTGTCCGCGGCGCTTGTCCTGAAACTCGCCGCAAAGGGCTGTGAGCGGATCGTGGCTCACTACTGCAAGCCGTGTGCGGACGAGATCAAGAAAAGGACTGCGCGGAAGGCATTTACCATGGAGTATGAGATGATCGACCGAACGGAGACGCTGGAGGCGTTCCGCAGGGTGCGCGCAGGCGAGATCGGGATGGGCGGCGTGGAGCGCCAGCTGCAGACGATATTCGACTTTTTCCGGGAGCTTGCGGGAATCGTCTTCGCGTGCGGTTTTGTGCTGGTGCTCTTTGCAAGGACGGACAGTGACAAGGAGAATATGGCGGTGTCGGTGTTTCTGGCGGCACTGATGATCGCCGCGTTTGCGGTCGTGTTTGTGCTGAGCAATCATTTTTCGAAAAAAGAGGGCGAGGTAATGGTGGAGACAGCGCTGAAAAACGAGCATGTCAATACGCTGTCGGCGTATCTGCTGAACCTGATCAACAAGGAAACGTATGTGAAGGATATCCGGCTTTTCGGTCTGAAAGACTATCTGTACAAAAAGACAGAGGTGTTCCGCACGGTGGGGAGGATGTACACGGAGCAGGGATGTTACAGCGGCAGGTGCCGTGCTGTGCCGACCTTTGCCGCGCAGATGTTTGCGGCTGTCACGTATATCTGCATCGCGGCAAAAGCGATCGCGGGCAGCATCACGATCGGCGAAGTGACCATGTACGCCGGGGCAGTCATCACGATGGTCGCGGGCGTTCAGAATCTGCTTGGCAAGTATCATGATATCAATTATATGAACGAGTACCTGACCACCTACGAGACGTTCATCACGCGCCCGGACATGCATTACGACGGCACGCTGCCGATCGAGAAGCGCGACGACAACGCGTACAGGCTCGAGCTGTTCCACGTCAGTTTCCGCTATCCGGGGACGGATCAGGACATCCTGAAGGACGTGTCCATGACCTTCAGGATCGGGGAGAAGCTCGCGCTCGTGGGTTTGAACGGCGCGGGAAAGACAACGCTGATCAAACTTTTGTGCCGTTTATATGAGCCGACGGAGGGGGAGATCCGGCTAAACGGCATCAATATCGAGAAATACGATTACAAGGAGTATGTCAGGATCTTTTCCGTGGTTTTTCAGGATTTCAGGCTGTATGATTTTCCGCTCGATGAGAATATCGCTTCCGGCAGCGAGATCGACAGGGAGCGCCTTGCGCGCGCGCTGAAACTTGCCGGGATCTGGGAGCGCGTGCAGGAGCTGCCGCAGAAGGAGCGGACGCTGCTCGGGCACGAGAACGGTCAGGGCGTGCTGCTCTCGGGCGGCGAGGCACAGAAGGCAGCGATCGCGCGGGCACTGTACAAGGACGCGCCGTTTATCATACTCGACGAGCCCACGGCGGCGCTCGATCCGATCGCGGAGGCGGAGATCTA
>CAJUES010000102.1 GCA_910585765.1 uncultured Lachnospiraceae bacterium
TGTTTGTGTGACTGGAGTTCAGACGTGTGCTCTTCCGATCTCCATCGGCTGTAAAATAAAACAGCACCTTATTGTTGTCAAACGTGTACTCCGCATCGATCAGCTTCATCTCGAGATTGTGCTTCTTGATCTTTTCAAGGCAGATCTTGAAGGCATCTTTCTCCTTCTGCTTGTTCGCCGCCTCCTGTTCCATATCGCGTTTCGTCGCGATCCGAAGTACCGGCTTTAGGGGCTGTACGACCCTGTCCTCCTCTATTTCCCTGGGATCTCCCACCACTGTGCCATACTCTATGCCGCGCGCAGTCTCAACGATCACATTGTCTCCACGCTTGATCTCAAACGCCAGCGGATCAAAAAAGTAAATCTTGCCCGCTGTCCGAAATCTCACTCCAATCACTTTCACCATATCTATCTACCTCACTATCGCTTTCTATAAAATTCATGTCCGCCTATCGTGCGCCTTCTCCGGGAATCTCATCCCGCCTTCATATCCAGAAACATCAGCTCCATCGTCAGGTCAAAGTTCACATTTGCCGAAAGCCTGCTCCTTGCCCGGTCGATCGAATGGATGATCTTCTCGATCGCTTCATAGCTGTACCGCCTCGCAGCGCCGGCAATGTCGGAAACCTCCTCCCTGAAAATGATATGGCGCCTGTCCCCATACTGCCCGCACGCCTTATATAATAGCACATCGCGATACCAGATGAAACACAGATCGAGATAATCGTCCGTGTCAAATTTTTCCTCGGTGATCTTCCTGACCTCGGATGCGATCTGATTGATCTCCATGTCCCGGATGTTTTTCAGGATCCCAAGCACAGACTGTTTCATGTGATCGAATGTCTCGTTGGAGGCAAGCTCGATCGCACGCCCGACATTTCCCCGCGCAAAGGAAGCGCAGATCGCAGCCTTGTAATCCGGTATCTGAATCCTCTGCATGAGATATCTTTTGATCAGATCATCGGAAACCGGCTTTGTGTTCAATGTGACACAGCGGCTCAGGATGGTCGGGAGCATCGCGTCCGCCCTGGTGGAAAGCAGCAGGATGACCGCATACTCCGGCGGCTCCTCCAACGTCTTTAAGAGCGCATTCTGCGCCTGCACATTCATTTTCTCCGCCTCGTCTATGATATAGATCTTGTACGCTCCGCTGTACGGCTTGATCGCAATATCCCCATTGACCTGCTGTCTGATATTGTCAACCGATATCACATTGGGCTTCTCGTGCGTCACATAGATCAGATCCGGGTGGTTTCCGCCGGCTGCCTGTCTGCACGATCTGCACTGATTGCAGGGACGCATCCTGACACCTGTGTCATTTTTCTGCCCCGCTGCGCTGTCTGCGCCGCTCCCAAGGTCAAACAAAGAAGTCTGATGCGCCTCCTCCTCCCGTCCGCACTCACACTGGAGCGCGCGCGCGAAGAGATCTGCGACCATGCGCTTTCCCGACAGTTTTTCCCCCTGTATCAGATAGGCATGTGAAATTTTGTTGTGCTTTATGGCACTCTGCAGATTATCCGTGAGCTGCTTCTGTCCCACGACATCACTCCACGTCATGCTCCCGATCCCCGACTCTATTTCCATATCCATTCCTTTCAGGTGTTTGTGGACACATTGTCCCAATCGTCGGCGCCATCCGCATCGATCAGCCAGTTCAACCCGCAGTGCCGCTCGAACACCACATCGGGATTCAGCCCTGCCGGCACTTCCTCCTCATGGATGCGCGCCTCCACGCACGCCCAGTCATATCGGAAGATCAGATCCGCCTCATCCAGTATCTCCGAGATATCCCGCAGCCGGATCTTTGCCATGAACGCCTCCATGCTATCGCAGTCCGCAACAACATTGATCGCAAAATCACAGTCGCAGGCATCCGCAGGATAGTCCAGCCTCTCCACAATGCCAAGCGCCCACAGCAGCACCCAGTACGCCTCGTATTTCCACGTCATACTGCAGAATTCCTGGTCCGTGCACTTCTCCCGGAATACCTTTCGTTCCTTGTGTGTCAGAAACCCTTCCACGCCAAACTCGGCAAGCTTGTCGCCAAAGAATTTCCGGCTCTTTTTCAGGCTCGACCGCCCGCTGGACGCATCGCACGCCACCTGGATCGCAAGCAGGCACGCCACCGCACGCCCCGCGATCTCATCGGCAGTTCGGATCCTGACGCGGTCCGATGTCTCGATCACAGGAAGATGCTCTATGTAGGGAACATTGTGTGCCCTCAGTATCTCTATGGAACGCTGTCTACGCATCTGTGCCTCCTGGCTGCCCTTCTCCCTATCCTTTTCATTCACTAACTGCATATTACATCCTCCAAACGCTCCCGATTGCCTGATGCCGCGGCATAACTATGCAAAAATATCAAGCAGCAGCCCCCGTATCTCATCGACCCTGGCAAGTATCGCGATCTTGTCGCTCTCCTCGTTCACCAGTTCCTGCGCAAGCTCATCCAATTTCTCATCCACGAGCCTGATGATCCCGTATACCCTGTGCCTGCCGCGCCTGTCCAAAAAGTTTTCCCTGGAAAACTTGTGGGAGCGATTCACGATCTCGTTCATAAATTCTTTGATCAACGTGCGGTATCTGCGCATGTCCCGCACATCCATGCGCTTGACGATCTTGTCACCCTGCATCACGATCTCTTCCATCATGAGGTTCAACCGCTCCGCGAGTCCCGCCTCCTCGATATTGCTCGCCAGCATGAACTTGAACGAATCATCCGTTGGCTGCGCTGTCTGTGTCTGCTGTACCGGCACCGTCTGCTGTATCTCATTTACCTTAAAATCCATCTATCTATCACCCCACTCATGCATTGCGCAGATCCTTCCTTTCCCGGCTCACTGCCAGATCGGCAGGATCAGCCGCCTTTTGATGCGCTGCTATATACGCCTCCACTTTGTCCAGACAGCTGTCCAGGTCTTGATTGTCAAATTTTACAGTGATTCCGGCCCGCTCAAGATTGTCCGGTGAAAAGTCCTTCCCATCCGCTATATAGCGCCTGCACATTTCCTCATACTTTGGCTGGCTCTGTTTTTTCTCGCGCTCGAGCGCACGGGACAGCCGCTCCCCGTCATCGAGGTCGATGTAGACAGGAACCACCCTGTTTTCGCCGAAATAATCCCTTATCTTTGTGTAGGATTCCAACGTTCCGATAACCAGATAGTCATTTTCATCCAGATCGATCTGGCTGTCCTTTGCCATAAAATAGTACCACACGCCATAGACCGTGTCGTAGGCGCGGCACTCGATAATACTGTTTTCCTCCTGCAGCCGGCTCAGCCTCTCCGTTGTCGTAAAGTGATATTCCACACCTTCCTGCTCCCCTGCGCGGATCGGCCGTGTCGTGTAGGGAACGATCCGCTTCAAGTGAAGAGACAGATTCTCCAAAAGCCTCTTATAAATCGTGTCTTTTCCCGATGAACTTTTTCCCACGATACAAAAAATGCTACCCATCAGTTCCCCTTTTTACTGTGTATTAGCCGCAGGCTTGAGACAGTGCGTTTCGCCGCGATCACAAAGCGCAAGCACTACACTTCCACAACGCGCACCATATTGGTGTTGCCGGCAACGCCAAGCGGTACGCCTGCAGTTATCACAACCTTGTCTCCATGACTGATCAGCCCCGCATCTACGCTCGCCTGCACCGCTGCATTGAACAGTTCCTCCGTGTCGTCTACCTTCTTGATCAGCAACGGGCTGACGCCGAACATCAATGACATCTGGCGGTATACCATCTCCTCCACCGCACAGCCGATCACCTTGCACCCCGGCTGGTACTTTGATATCATGCCTGCCGTAAATCCGGACATCGTCACCGTGATGATCGCCTTTGCTTTCAGATCCATAGCCGTAGTACAGCAGGCATGGCAGATTGCGGTCGTCACTTCCTCGTTGTTCACCCAATTGTGGCTTCTCTCCCGCAGTCTGTCCTCATAGCAGATATCCTGCTCCGTGCGCTCCGCGATCCTGCTCATCGTTTTCACAGCCTCGATCGGGTATGCTCCGGCAGCGCTCTCCCCGCTCAGCATGATCGCAGAAGTGCCATCATAGATCGCATTCGCCACATCTGTCGTCTCCGCCCTCGTCGGTCTCGGATTCTTGATCATCGAGTCCAGCATCTGCGTCGCCGTTATGACAATCTTCCCAAGCTGCAGCGCTTTTTTGATCATCTCCTTCTGCAGGATCGGTACTTCTTCAAGCGGGATCTCGACTCCCATATCCCCTCTTGCCACCATGATGCCGTCAGAAACCTCAAGGATCTCATCGAGGTTGTCGATACCCTGCATGTTCTCGATCTTGGAGATCACCTTCATTCTGCCGCCGTTCTCCCTGATCAGTTCCCTGACTGCCAGAACATCAGCCGCACACCGCACAAACGACGCCGCAAGATAATCATAGCCCATCTTCACACCAAATAAGATATCATCCCTGTCGACATCGCTGATATAAGGCATCGACAGGATCGCACCCGGCACATTGATCCCCTTATGATTCGACACATAGCCTCCATTGATCACTTCACATACAATGTCCATATCTTCGATCGCCCTGATCGTAAGCTCGATCAGTCCGTCATCGATCAGTATATTTTTGCCCACCTCGACATCACTTTTCAAATTTTTGTACGATATTGCTGCCCTGTCTGCAGTGCCCATGATCTCCTCAGTCGTAAGCCGGAAGGTCGCGCCTGTCTCAAGATAAACCTTTCCGCCCTCAAAATCTCTCAGTCTGATCTCGGGCCCCTTCGTGTCCTGCATCGTCGCAAGCGGAAGCCCTAACTCCGCCGCAGCTTTTCTCGCCCTCTCCAGCTTCATCTGATGCTCCGCATGATCACCGTGTGAAAAATTAAATCTCGCCACATTCATCCCCGCAAGAAGCAGCTCTTTAAGCTTCTCTTCACTCTCGGATACCGGTCCAATGGTACAGATAATTTTCGTTTTTCTCATAAAAATCCGAATCCTTTCCATTCTGTTTTTATATTAGCTACTTTATATTTTCTTTTTACATTTTTTTATTTTATACTTTATATCCTTATACGCGATGTCTTCCGATGCTTTAACTCCCGGCATCGCAACTCATGTCACGCCTGGCTATGCCGCCCCGTGGTCTGAGACACGCATATAGGCATACTTTCCCTTTGCCCTGTGCTGATGGATCCTGCCCTTCTGAATATAAAACGTTTCCAGCAAAGAGCAGTATTTATCTGCCGTTGTCACGATCCATGCCTCCCTGCACATAGGCGGAATCACTGTGAGCGGCCACATATGCTTTATGATGATATCCTGCTGTCTCGGTGATAAATGGTATTCTTTCCGCGCATTGTACAAAGCCCTCGCCGGATGAAAAAATCCGTGCAGCCTATGAGAATTTACCTTGTCACTCTTGTGCCAGTCGTACAGGAAATAATCGTGGAGCAGTGCCCCCCTGATCAAATCCCTCGTGTTGCACCTGATCTTAAATCTGTCCCGGATGTACAAACTTGCCTTTGCGACATTGATACAATGTTCCTGCACCGACATATTTCCATGTTGGATATATTCTTTGGTGCTCTTAAAATTGTCCGACTCAAAAATATCATTTGCATATTTTTTCAATTCATACTCATACATATGTTTTCTCCCACTTTCACATCACTTCCGTTTTCCGTACATTCCTGTACAGCCCCTAAGGAACTGCAGGAAAAATGTTTCTACAGTTCCTGGAGCGTGTTTCAATATTCATTCCTGCCATTCATTTTTCAAACACGCTCTAAAATCCACACTGCTAAAATATGTCACATGCCGCAACGTTGATCCGAATTACATTCTATCATATATCCGATCAAGAAAAAAGGTTCAAAAGAAATTTATCTAAAAGAAATTTGTAACAAAAAAACACGCTATGCAGCGTGCTCCATACATCATATCACTCAGACATCACAAATGCCCAGAACCGGAATCGAACCAGTGACACGAGGATTTTCAGTCCTCTGCTCTACCGACTGAGCTATCTGGGCAGAAATAGCGGGGATAGGATTTGAACCTATGACCTTCGGGTTATGAGCCCGACGAGCTTCCAGACTGCTCCACCCCGCGATATT
>CAJUES010000103.1 GCA_910585765.1 uncultured Lachnospiraceae bacterium
CACGGCTATATCGTAAAGGACGTGACGAAACTCGCCGACACGATCAGAAAAGCGTTTCAGATCGCAAAGTCCGGCAGACCTGGACCTGTGCTGGTTGACATCACGAAAGATGCCACGGCAAACAAGTGCGAGTTCATTCCGCAAAAACCGGAAACACCCGTTGTCACGAACTCATACGCAGAACAGGATATCGATGTCGCCCTTGAAATGATCAAAAACGCAAAAAAGCCATATATCTATCTCGGCGGCGGCGCGATCCTTTCGAACGCTTCGCGGGAAGTCAAGGAGTTTGCCGACAAAATCCAGGCTCCGGTGTGTGATACCCTTATGGCAAAGGGCGCTTTTGACGGAAAGAGTGCACTGTACACAGGCATGATCGGCATGCACGGCACCAAGACTTCAAATTACGGCGTCAGCCAGTGTGACCTGCTGATCGCGCTGGGCGCACGGTTCTCCGACAGGGTTGTGGGAAATCCCAAAAAATTTGCCGAGAATGCCAAGATTCTACATATAGACATCGATGCTGCAGAGATCAACAAGAATATCAGGACGGACGCCTCCCTCATCGGGGATCTCAAGACTGTCCTGAAGGAACTCAACAGCAAGCTGGAACGGCAGGATCACAGTGAGTGGATCGCACAGATCAAAGCGCTCAAGGAAAAATACCCCCTGCGGTACGAGTCGGATAAGCTGACCTGTCCGTACATCATCGAGGAGCTTGACCGCGTGACAGCGGGGAAAGCGATCGTCTCCACCGATGTCGGACAGCACCAGATGTGGGCAGCACAGTATTATCAGTATACGGAACCGCGCACCTTCCTCTCTTCCGGCGGACTCGGCACGATGGGCTACGGGCTTGGCGCCTGCATCGGCGCAAAGGTCGGCATGCCTGACAAAATCTGTGTGAACATTGCCGGTGACGGATGTTTCCGCATGAATATGAACGAACTGGCGACGGCAAGCCGCTACAACATCCCGATCATACAGATCATCATCAACAATCATGTGCTCGGCATGGTGCGGCAGTGGCAGACACTGTTCTACGGCAAGAGATATTCGCAGACGATATTAGCCGACAAAGTTGATTTTGTGAAGGTTTCGGAGGGACTTGGCTGCGAGGCGATCCGCGTCACAAAGCGCGAGGAAGTCGGACCTGCCATTGAGAGGGCAGTATCCCTGCAAAAGCCGGTTGTGATCGAGTGCGTGATCGAGGAGGATGACAAGGTATTCCCTATGGTACCTGCGGGAGCTGCGATCAGCGAGGCGTTTGACGCACAGGATCTGGAACAGCGGCAGCAATAAATCAAGTCAATACGGAGAATACCGTTTCGATCGTGAGGAGCACCGGATCCGGATATACTCTTGTCGATGAAACCAGGGATTTACTTTTGAAAGAAAATGCGGTAGAATGGATCTGTGAAAAAATTATCAATCAATTGACGAACGCTGCGGACTGTCAATTCCAGGATGTATTGATCGATCTCTCGACCGGAGACGGCAGAGCGGTATGTTACCAGAGTCTCCCCTGCACAGAGCGCATGAAAGACACACTCGCAAAGTGGGACGGCATCCGTGAATTTCAGGATCTCCATATAACCTATCAGTTCGGAGACCGCACAGAGGTCATCGACGAGAATGTCGTCGCAGACTGGATGATGCTGGATGAGAATGGCGATATCGTTTATGACGAACACAATGTTCCGCTGCTGGACGAGACGCTCATCAAAGAATATGTGGCATATTTGTCGGCAACTTACAATACAGTTGGAATAGAGCGTAAATTTCATGTCACAAGAGGTGATGTCGTCAAAATACCGGGCGGCAGCTGCGGAAACGAGATCGACGAACAGGTAGAGTATGCGTACTTGTTAAATGCTGGTATAGCTGGTCGAACCCGGCACGCCAGTCATCATGTTTTACTGACAGCATATCAGATTCAGGAATATTCAACATTATATATATGCGCCAGCACAATGTTGTCTATATAAATTTATAGCCGTGCCGCGCATCTGCGTGCACGCAAAAAACAAGATCAGGAGGAATTAGAAAGTGTCCAGAGTGTACAACTTTTCAGCAGGTCCCGCAGTTTTACCTGAAGAAGTCCTTAAAGAAGCTGCAGATGAAATGTTAGATTATAAAGGAACAGGCATGTCGGTGATGGAGATGAGCCACCGCTCGAAAGCGTATGATACGATCATCAAGGAAGCGGAAGCGGATCTGAGGGATCTCATGAATATTCCCGACAATTACAAAGTACTGTTTCTGCAGGGCGGTGCAAGCCAGCAGTTTGCCATGATCCCCATGAATCTCATGAAAAACGGGGTTGCCGACTACATCGTCACAGGTCAGTGGGCAAAGAAAGCATACCAGGAGGCATGTCTGTACGGCAAGGCGAACAAGATCGCATCGAGCGAGGATCAGACGTTCTCCTACATACCGGATTGCTCGGATCTGCCGATCTCTGAGGATGCAGATTACGTGTATATCTGTGAGAACAATACCATATACGGCACAAAGTTCAAGACACTGCCTGACACAAAGGGAAAAACCCTTGTGGCGGATGTATCTTCATGTTTTCTGTCAGAGCCAGTGGACGTCTCAAAATATGGCGTGATCTACGGCGGCGTACAGAAAAATATCGGACCTGCCGGTGTTGTTATCGTCATCATCAGGGAAGACCTGATCACGGACGATGTGCTCCCGGGGACACCGACCATGTTAAAGTACAAGACACACGCGGACAATGATTCCCTGTACAATACACCGCCTGCGTACGGTATCTATATCTGCGGCAAAGTGTTCAAGTGGCTCAAGAAGATGGGCGGGCTTGAGAAGATGAAGGCGTACAATGAGAAGAAGGCAAAGATCCTGTATGATTTCCTCGACGAGAGCAAACTCTTCAAGGGAACCGTCAGAAAAGAGGACCGCTCCCTGATGAATGTACCTTTCGTGACAGGCAGCGAGGAGCTGGATGCAAAGTTTGTCAAGGAAGCGAAGGAAGCCGGATTTGAGAATCTGAAAGGACACAGGTCAGTCGGCGGTATGCGCGCAAGCATCTACAATGCCATGCCGATCGAAGGCGTGGAGAAGCTCGTGGCGTTTATGAAAAAATTTGAGGAGGCAAACTTATAATGTATCAGTACAAATGTCTTAACCCTATCTCCGATATAGGTTTATCAAGATTCACAGAGAACTATCAGACAACAGATGACCTCGCCAGGGCGGAGGGCGTGCTGGTCAGAAGTGCGTCCATGCACGAGATGGAGCTGCCCGAGACACTCCTGGCAGTTGCGAGAGCCGGGGCTGGCGTGAACAATATCCCGCTCGACAAGTGCGCGGAGAAGGGCATTGTCGTATTCAACACGCCCGGTGCAAACGCAAACGGTGTCAAGGAGCTTGTGATCGCAGGTATGCTTCTGGCATCAAGGGACGTGGTCGGAGGTATTGACTGGGTGAAAGCCAATGCCGGTGTGGAGACGATCGCCAAGGATGCCGAGAAGGAGAAGAAGAACTTTGCGGGCACCGAGATCATGGGCAAGAAGCTTGGCATCATCGGGCTTGGCGCGATCGGGATCAAGGTGGCAAATGCAGCCGTGGCACTTGGAATGGATGTCTATGGATATGATCCGTACCTGTCTGTCGATGCGGCACTCAAACTTTCCCGCGAGGTAAGGCATGTCATCAACGTCGATGACATCTACGCGGAGTGTGATTTTGTGACGATCCATGTACCGCTTACGGATGACACGAAAGAAAAACTCAATGCTGCTGCCATTGCAAAGATGAAGCAGGGCGTGGTAGTGCTGAATTTTGCAAGGGATCTTCTTGTCAATGAAAAAGATATGATTGCAGCGCTCGAGTCAGGAAAAGTCAGAAAATATATTTCTGACTTCCCGAATCCGACAACAGCCGGACAGAAGAACTGCATTGTGATCCCGCATCTGGGCGCTTCCACAGAGGAGTCGGAGGACAACTGTGCTGTTATGGCAGTGGATGAGCTCAAGGATTATCTCGAGAACGGCAATATCAGAAACAGTGTGAACTACCCGGCATGCGACATGGGCGTGTGCGGCAATGTGGGAAGGATCGCAGTCCTTCACAAGAATATTGCCAATATGATCACACAGTTTACTGCGGCTTTTGGCGCGGCAGGCATCAACATCAGCGATATGACCAACAAGTCAAGAGGCGAGTACGCCTACACGCTGATGGATATCGAAAAGTCTGCGGACGACAAGATCATCGAACAGTTAAAGCGTATTGACGGCGTGTTCCGCGTAAGAGTCGTGAAATAAAGACTGGTAACAGTGTTCTTTGTTGAAAATGCTCTTATTTTGGCTTTTGAATGCACATTTTTTGTCACATAATATTAACAAAAAGTAAAGAAAATAGTTGACATTGCGTAATAAATATGCAATAATCAATACATAGAAACAACGTTACATATTTTTGAGAACAAGGTTCTTCCAGCGGTATCTTAAAAGGGTTTATGGAATTTTGTTTGTGTAAAAGGGCTGTACTTTCAAAGACAGATTTGGGGAAGTTTGTATAGAAAGTTGTTATGTGTACGGGGGAAATGTGTGAGAGGAGAAAGCTGTACAAAAGAACTGTGTCCAAAAAATGTGTAAAAGGAACATACAAAAAAAGGATGTCACACATCCTTTTTTTGTTGCCTTTAAGCAGATTCTAAAATGCGTCATGGACATCGCCGTATTTGGTCATGTTCCCGATGGTATTCTGGAACTTTGTCTCGCGGCTGACAGTGACCTGGCTTGCCAGATCCATGTATTTGATGAATATTTCTTCCACAGTCGCATCTTTTTCCCTGGCGATCTCCTCCATTATGGGTTTGAGCTTCTCCAATTGGAAGGAAACGCGTGTCTTTTGGGGATCGAAGTCCTTTAATACCTGGTCGGCATACTCATTGATGCGGTCCAATAATTCCTGATCTTCAGGTGCCATGTCTATCATCCTTTCAAAATATGGTGGGGACACAGCTGCAGCACTGCATCCTCTCAGTAATAACTATATCACTATAGAAGGCGGTTGTCAAAATTCTGTTTTGCCGTTGCTCCTCAATTCATAGATCAATTCCCTGACGATCCGGATCTGCTTTTCGGATAGTCCATCCACACTCAAAACGGCAGCGCTGTCATCCTTGAAAGTCCTGCCAAGGATATAATCAGTTGAAACATGAAAGATATCTGCAAGTGCAACAAGCTTGTCGATACTCGGTTTTCGCTCCAGTTTTTCATATGCGCTGATCAGAGCTGGTGTCACACCGATCTGATGGGCAACATCAGTTTGGGACAGATTATATTTATTTCTCAACAAAATTAA
>CAJUES010000104.1 GCA_910585765.1 uncultured Lachnospiraceae bacterium
CCAGGAAACTGTCCAGTCCAACCCCTTCACGCTCATCCCGGCTCCCGAAGCATACTTCCACGCGCGCCCCGGTCTCCGGCATTGCATAGAGGGCATTCCCCGTCACCGGGTACCAGTCATAATAGTAGTCGCCTGTCTCCCTGCCGCCGTCAATATCCAGGGCGACTTTCACCTGCTCATTCCGGACAGCTGTCACTGTCCCAGACAGTCCCAGCCCGGTAAAGCTTTCCTGAAACAGCTCCCTGCAGGATTCCCTGTCTTTCAGCTGATACCGGAATGTCAGTTCTCCATGCCCGAAACAGGCGGACACACCGCATATCACCAGCTGCCGTCCACAGAATACCGTTTTGTCACCAATCTGATAAAAATCCCGGCTCCCCGTCTCAAACACGGTCTCTGTCTGCCTTCCGTCCCCGTGCACGGTTCTTGCCACACTGACATCGTACTCCTCCTCCCGGAATGCCGGAATCGTATTTCCGCCGCGCATGCCAAACCACAGTGCCGGCTCCCCGCTTATGATATCCGCAATGACACAGGTTCCCAGACGGCCTGCAAGACGTCCGGTGAACGCCCATACTGTTTCATCATACTGGATCACAGGTTTCCCGATGGATGTGCCGTTTCCCTCCGTACATACAATCTGCCCGTTCTGGTCTTCCACAGCCTCACGGACTACCTGCGCATATGTGTTTCCCACAGCCTGGAATGACCGCCTCCGCAGCTGTCTGTCCAGCATGCAGGACGCAGACTGCGCCTCGATGTGCACCCTCCTCGTTTCTCCCGCACTTTCTTCCGATACCCGCACCACATACCCGTGAAAAAGCGTCTCGTTTCCCTCTTCCCTCCAGATGCGGATCCTGCTGTCACAGACTGCCGCCACTCCATACGGAATCTCCGGGGCAATATATCCGTTCACTTCAAGAACAGCATGCCGGTTCGGCATCCATTCATAACAGAAGTCCTCCACTGACAGGAGCGGAAGTGCACTTTCCAGCCGCAGCCCATGGCTGATATTGATCTCCATACAAATCCCTCCTACTGGTTATAATTTTATCTGCGCACCGCTCAGATGCAGGTCTCCTCCCAGATCCATCGCCGTGCCGCCCTGTATCAGTGATATCTTCTTGTCCGCGTTAAATACTATACCTGCCGAGGCGCTGGATATGGAAATGGCGCCGCCCGCATGGACTGTCACGGAACCGCCGCTTGCCATCGTTATGCCCTCCGTGTCGGACAGCTCTATATAAGTACCGTTATTGTTCGTTATCAGGATCCTCCCCGGTGACAGCTGGATCTCCTTGCCGTCTTTGTTCCGCCAGAACTTGCACGCCGGGTTTGTCCGCAGTCCGCCGTCGCCCTCATGGTATGCGCCCGCCGCATAGGAATCAGTCTCCTTCTCTGTCGGAAAATAAAGCCTGACCTTATCACCGGGTTCCGGCATACAGTACCAGCCTGTCCCGTCCGGCGAAGAGTAGACGGTCGCATACGGAAACCAGCACGCCCCCGCGCCGTCTTTGTTCTCATCCGCATCCAGCCGGATTGTCACTTTCTCCTTTTCCACCCCTGTCACCCTGCCGAACAGTGAGACACCGGACAGTCGCGCATTGTATTCTACCGGCACGCTGATCCCCTGCCTGCGCCGCATGTAATATGTATGGTACAGCTCGCTCCCTTTCATGTGCGTCTCTATCTTCCATATGGTCATCTGTTGTCCGCCGATGGTTCCCACCCCGCCCAGCTCGTAGATCTCCCTGTCCTCCCAGATGTAGGAGACGATGACCTGCGGACTGATGTCCATTCCCCTGCTTTTTTTCTGCCAGTACTCGTCCATGTCACACTGCGTCCGGTACTCCGCGGGCGATGCTGCCGCACCCATTCCGTCGGGAAGCCCGAAATAATACTTTTCTCCCCGCTCTGTGCAGCATGGGATAACTACTGTCTGGTTCATACTTGCAAGCCGCCGGATAAACGCCCAATCTGTCTCATGGTACTGCACGATGAGCTGCCCGGTACACTGCCATTCCCCCACCGTCATCCTGCCCATGGCGTCATCATAACCCTGACTGCAGACATCGAGCAGGTTCCTGTAGGTCAGTCCCGGATCCTGGAAACTGCGGATCCTCTCCCCGTAATCCATCAGCAGGGTTCCTGAATACACGGTCAGCTGCATGGTACAGGTTCCGCCGACCACATGTATCTTCACATGTTCCACGATGCCGTAAAACAGGACATGCTGGATGTCGTCCGCCATGGCGGTTATACGCACCCAGGTCTGCTTCCTGGCAAGTCCCAGGTATTCCTCCCGCTTTTCAAACGGAATCATGCCTGTCAGTCTCACATATCCGTGTTCATTGACCTGTTTTACCCCCTCATACTCCTCCACCCTCAGTTCCTCAAACGGGCGGACAATGATCCTCTCTTCCCTCATCGCCATATGCTCCTCTCTTCTGTTTTTCTGTACAGCTCCACTTCTTTTAATCCCAGTCCGAACACCTCTCTCCGGATCAGACTCTCCACCAGATCCAGCGAAACGATGGTGTGCCGTCTGAAGGGATCCCTGACCCAGAAAATATTTTTATCTACAGTCACGGTTTCCCCCTGCTGCCCCGCAGGCTCAGAAACACATATCCCGTGGCTGTATTCTTTTCCTACAACCTGCAGCGCCTTCGTCTCATCAAATACCGGAAGAAAGTACAGCTGTGATCTTCTCTGCAGCTGGTCGATCAGTATGATTTCCCGGTAAAAACATACTTCTTTATACATCCTGATGACATCCATCACCGTGGGCGATATCATCAGGAAGGGAGACAGGATCATGTCTGTAAATATGTTTTGATCCGACGGTTCGATAAAAAACACCTGCCGCTTCGGCAGCTTGGGATATGTCTCCAGTCTGATGTTCCTGATATCAAATTTTCCGAACAGGTTCTTGACACGCGGCGCGTATTTCAGCTCCGGGGTATCCTGGAGTTCGAAGTATTTTGTCATGGTATTTGTTTTCTCCTCTCCCTTATTGCTATAGACGGTCAGCTTTGTTCCAAGAATTCTTCTATAATTTCCGCAAAAGTTTTATTCCCTGCTTAAGACCCTTACTCTATTTCACTTTTTCAAAATAATTACCTATGATCGCATCATTCCTGTCTGTCAGGATTGGGTGCTGATCCCGCAGTGCCTCCCATTCTGTGATCAATTCCTCCCCCCTGCGCTCAAAATGCACGAGCACCTCTCCCTTTACATATCTTTCGCATATCCCAAACGACCTGTCCCCCGGCAGAGTCTGCATGGCAATAATGTCTATCTGCTGGTCATCCCCAGATACATATGCAAGTTCCCATGTATCCAGAAACCACCCACTCCCCTCTATCGTTGCATAATATTCATTGTCATGTTTCCAGATTGTTATGCAATACGTGGTATCATAATATATTTCACCGGAATTGTGCGGGTAAAACTCCGAATAAATGTATCCACCTATCCATCCGTCCATTTTCCTGCTATTGTACTGAATAACAGATATCATCATAAAAATAATTATTACTCCCATGAATAAGATGCCTGGCAAAACTTTTTTTCCCTTTCTTCGCATTCTCCGTTGACTTTTTATCCGTTCATTCAGATTTTTCATTCTCCTCTGTAGTACTCCTCCTTCTCAAAATAGCTACCCACGACCGCCTCTTCCGTCTGAACCAAGTCAGGACTCTGATCACGCAGCGCTCCCCACTCTGTGAGTATCTCATCTCCCCTGCGTTCAAATTGCAAAAGAACTTCTCCTTTTGCATATCTCTGACTGATCCCGTACAGATCATCCCATGCAAGCGTTTGTGAAAATATGAAACTTATTTTGTTCCTGTCTCCTGAAACAGACGCAAACGACCATGCTTTCAGCAGGGAAGATGAAATCCAGTTCTCGCTTTGTACTAACGCATAGTAATCCTTGTCTTGTTTCCAGACTGTGATCTTATGATAAATATGCTTAACTGTACTGCTTTCACTGTTCACCTCTTCTGTATATCTATATTCTCCGATCCAGCTGTCCAGATTTTCTTCCTGATGATCTGTGTTCCAGTAAATATTTAAACATATTAAAACCGCTGTAATTATAAAACAGATGATATAAATACCTTTTTTCTTCACTTGTAATTCTCACCATCCCTGACAAATCCGATACACTACTCTGAATGAACACCTTAATCATCATCATAACGAAAATAAGTATCCCGTCTTTCGATAACACTTTTTGCAGCCTCCGATTTTGTTATTGTTCCATCCTGATTTTCATCCAGTCCTTTGTTTTGTTCATAATGATTTGTACCGTCATTTTTTTTATAAAGTTCTTCCGCTCCCACTTTCCCTGATGCGAACACTCCTACATATACATCCTCCAGATTCTTCATTTTCCCGGCATTGGGTTTCAAGTGCAAATAAACCACATCCAATTGCTCCACGATATCCATTTGTTTAATACTTTCTTTCGTATATGTCGTATCATTATCTTGATTAATCTGATCAATCGCAATCTGTGTAAACTGGATCAGACCGCATGCACCGTCATCTCCAATCTGCTCATGAGGATTAAACCATGACTCAAACGCCATGACAGCCTGACACCCCTTGTGACATATTCAATATTTTGTGAATGCATCTGCTTATAAAATTCAGCCCATCAGATGCCGCATCTGTACAACGCCGCACGCTGGGAATATCAGCTCCCACAGCAAATGTCACTGTATCCTGACAGGCGCAAGCCCCAGATAGATGATATCCCCCCGCTCCACCCTGCACGGCTCCCTCGAGGAGACCTTGTACATCTTCCCTTCCCCGCCGCGCTGGATGCGTGTTCCGTTCTCGCTGTCGAGATCCTCTATATACCAGCTCCCGCCGCTGTAGTTCATGACAGCGTGCTCCCCGTCAACAGTCCCTGCATAATCGGTGTTTTTGAGGTTGACATCCACCTGGAACTCGCCCTCATCCCTGCCGAAGACGATGGAGGTCTTCCCGTAGATGTCCCATGTGTCCGTCACACTGCTGTCCTCGCCAAGAAGCTGAAGCTCCGACATCCCCCTCCTGTTCATGCCATATCGCCGAACGCGTCTGCCCTCTGTCGCATCGAGGACTGCCAGCACTGCAAAGATCAGGGCAAACACCCCAAGCACTGCCAGGCTGATATGTCTTTCCATGGGATCCTGCAGATACGCGTAGGACAGCACTGCCCCTGTTATGGCAGAGATGACGATCGCTATGTCCAGTGTAAGTTTACGATTCATAATTCTATACCTTTTTTCTAAA
>CAJUES010000105.1 GCA_910585765.1 uncultured Lachnospiraceae bacterium
ACGCCTTCATTACATAAAATTGTGTCAGAATTAGTTGGGGCGTGAACAGTAACCTGGGATGATAAAAAGCCAACAAAATATTGATGATGTAGTTGACAGGATCTGCTGATTGTGGTATTATATTTTTCGGTGATGCTGCTATAGCACAGTCGGTAGTGCGCAACATTGGTAGTGTTGAGGTCACCGGTTCGATTCCGGTTAGCAGCTTAAAAAAAGAATATCCTTTCGGATATTCTTTTTTTGTGTGCCGCGACCTGTACCTAATCGGTGTCAGATACAGGTTCTGCGGGTGCCTGGGGCGGCGCAGCAGCCTCGGCTGCGCGCAGCTGCATTTCAAGGATCTGTTGCTGGAGGACTTCCTGCGCGTTTGGCGCTGTCATGAACACCGAGTCATGAGGACACATTTGTGTGGTGTCGACAGTGTCGGTCTCAGGAAGGCTTGTGAGGGCGGAGGCAAGGTTGTTGTCCTGGAGCCGCGCGGGCACCTGCTCAATGGCTGATGCCTGCTTGAAGGGGCACTCCTCCGTCGCGGTGAGCCCGGTGTACTGGCAGATGTTGGAGAAGTAGTGCACGTCGCAGTATTCCGTGGGAACGGTTCCCTCCGCAAAGTATTCTGTCTTCACGCTTCCCTGTACATCACACACACCTGCGATGGGCAGTCTGCCGGATTTGGAACAGACGGAGGCAGTGACGATGCCGTTTGCCATGGGGAAGGACTTGTACTCAAGGTTTTCATGGATCCTTGACATGACTTTCTTCCACATGGTTTTGGACAGGTTCTTTTCGGCAGAAGATTTCATGCTCGTGTTGTTGTCATAGCCGGTCCATGTCGTCGCGGTGTAATAGGGTGTGTAGCCTGAAAACCACACATCTTTGTAGTCGGATGTCGTGCCTGTCTTGCCTGCGATCGCCATATTTCCGAAATTGACAGAGCCGCCGGTTCCGGTCGTGACGACATCGACCATGGCGCTGGTGAGCAGCCATGCGGTCGACTGCTTGATCACCTGCTTGGATTCAGGTGCGGTGTTGTCGATCAGGACATTTCCGTCATGGTCTACGATCTTTGTGTAGAACTTTGGTTTGATATAGGTTCCCTGGTTGGCGATCGCCGCGTATGCGGCATTGAGCTCCAAGTTGGTAACGCCGTCCGTGATGCCGCCGAGCGCGAGAGGCTGTCCGATGTCGGAGACGACAGAGCCGTCCTTCTCCACACGCTTTTCGACAAGCGTCGTGAAACCAAAGTTCTGGAGATAGTCAAAACCAAGCTGCGGGGATATCTGGGTGAGCGTCTTGACTGTCAGAACATTTGCGGACTGTGCGATACCGTACCGGAGACTCAGGAGCCCTCTGTAATTGCTGCCCCACCAGTTTCTCACCGGTCTGCCTCCTGTGTAGTTGAAGGGGGCATCGTTCTGCACATCGGCAAGTGTCAGACCGGCACTGTCGAGCGCGGGCGCGTAGGTGGATACGATCTTAAAAGTGGATCCGGGCTGTCTGGTCGTGTTCGTGGCTCTGTTGAGGGTGCGGCTTGCCTCCTTGGTGCCGCGTCCGCCGACGATCGCCACAACATATCCGGTAGACTGGTCCTCGACAGTGATGGATACCTGGGGCTGCGGTGTCAGCGAGATGCGCTCGCCGTCAACCTTGTCGCCCGGCTCCATCACAGCCTGCTTGTACGCCTCGATCGCCTCGTGCGCCTCGTCTTGTGTCGCGTAGAGCAGATCGAACGATGCGTTCTGCTGCCTGTAGTACGCCTTGTACATCTCCGTGCTGTGGTTTTCTTTTTCGCCGTTTGCCTTCTCGATGGTCAGCGCATAGCTCAGAAGCCATTTTACGTTTTCCGGATAATTCTCCTCGTTGCTGTACACTTCGTCACAGATCGCCTGGATGTCGGGATCCTGCGTGGTGTAGATGCTCAGACCGCCGCTGAACAGGAGGCGGTGCGCCTGTGTCTCATTGAAGCCCTTTATCTCCATCAGATCCGCGAGAACCTGCTCTGTAACCTCGTCTACAAAGTATGTATAGACGGAATTGTTCTCGGTCTCTTCGTTGACAGCCAGGATGCGGCTGTATACATCGTCCGCTATCGCCTCATCGTACTCAGCCTGCGAGATGAACTCCTGGTCCTTCATGTACTCAAGGACGATATCCCGCCTAGTCTTGTTGTTGTCCGGGTGGGAGATCGGGTTGTACCGGGAAGGGTTTGATGTGGTGGCAGCGATAACAGCGCATTCGGAGAGCGTGAGCTGGTAGGGTTGTTTGTTGAAATAGCGCAGTGCCGCCGCCTTGACGCCCAGGGTATTCTGCCCGAGGTTGATCGTATTCATGTAGATCTCCAGGATCTGCTCCTTCGACATCTTCTTTTCAAGCTCGAGGGCAAGGTACTGCTCCTGGATCTTGCGCTTGATCTTCTGGATATCGCTCTCGTTGGTCCAGTTGTCAAAAACATTGTTTTTGATGATCTGCTGCGTGATGGTGGAAGCACCCTGCTTGAGCTCACCGGACTGGAGTACCATGACACCGGCGCTCAGGATTCGTTTCAGATCGATGCCGTTGTGCTCATAAAAGCGCTGGTCCTCGATCGCGACGAAAGCATCGCAGAGATACTGTGGGATCATGTCGATCTTCTCATAGCTCCTGTTGGAGTTGGCAGAGACCAGCTTCGTCAGCTCGTTGCCCTTGGCGTCGTAGACCACTGTCGCGAATCCCCGCGGAAGCACGGTTGCGGGATCCACGTCGGGAGCCGAGCTCAGGATGCCCTTGAAAGCGCCGATCCCAAAACACACGCCGACCACCATGATCGACAGGGTGCCGATCAGCAGGATCTTCAGCGCGGTGACAAAGAACATTTTCCTGAATTTTATGGTTTTTGAAGTAAGGGATTTTTGGATCTTTGTTGTTCCTCTTTTCCCATAATTCATAGGATCACCTCCGTAAGACATATTTCATTTGTAACGCTTTGATACGTACACAATTGCGTTCATTCTTCTCATTATAGCAAATTACCTTGCGCAAATAAAGGATTTTTTTAGAGAGTTTACACAGAGTTTATGTAGAGTTTATATTCTCCTGTGAAAAGTGCGGCGCTGCGCGTGAATCGTGACAGTTATAGTTTAGTCCTGTATTTTTTATTTTATACAGTCTAAACAGGTTTGGTTTGTGCTGTTTTTGTGTTATAATCAAAAGAAAATCGATTTATTTCAATCGTACTATTGATGGAGGTCGGTCATGGAGAGGGAGACAAACAGTCAGGAATATGAGGATCAGGTGTTGCTCGTGAGCGGGGCGGAGGCGGAGCTGGTGGAGAAAAAGTCAAGATTTATCGCGACGGTGCGCCCTGTGGCGAGCGAGGAGGAGGCAGCGGCGTTCATAGAGGAGATGAAAAAAAAGTACTATGACGCCAGGCACAACTGTTCCGCGTATGTGATCGGCAGCAGGGCGCAGATCACCAGAAGCAGTGACGACGGGGAGCCGGGCGGGACTGCGGGGCGTCCCATGCTCGAGGTACTGCTGGGGAGCGGGATCAGGAATGTCGCAGTGGTGGTCACGAGATACTTTGGCGGCACGCTTCTGGGAACGGGCGGACTTGTCAGGGCATACTCCGGCGTGCTCAAGGAAGCGCTTGCAAAGTGCGGGACTGCCCGGCAGCACTTTGGCGTCAAGATGCAGATCAAGACAGACTACAATGCGGTGGGGAAGATCCAGCACATCCTTGCCGGCAGGGATATTAATATAGAAGACAGTGTGTATGCGGCGGATGTGGAATTGACGGTCATAGCACCGATCGGGGAGTATGACCGCCTGTGTAAAGAGATCGTGGAGGCGACGAGCGCCCGCGCCGCGATCGAGGAGATCGAAAGGCTGTACTATTTCAAATGAATCGTCCGGCGGCTCAGCCCGGCTCGGAGATCCGTGACACGCCCACAAAGATTTCGGAAATTTTGTACCAGGTAGGGTAGTCTACGATCCCTGTCGGCGCAAGACCGAAGATGCGCTGGAAAGTGCGCACTGCGTTGGCGGTGGCGGTTCCGAAGACGCCGTCCTCGGAGATGCGCGGTATGGCGGGATAATTCTGTGCGATACGGTTGAGCTGCTGCTGCATCTGCAGTACCTTCTGCCCGGAGGAACCGACCGTCAAATCATAGCCCGGCCACGATGAGGGAACACCTGATATGTATGAGGTGGAGTTGATGTACATGTCGTTTCCGTAATAATAACGTATGATCTCTATCGGTGTGTAGCCCTGGTCGCCCAGATATTTGCTTCCCCACTGGGAGAGTCCGTTGCAGGTGACGCGGTTCCCGTCGCAGTAGGAGGTAAAGATCGGCTGGCGCACGCCCGGGCGCGACAGGTAATTCGAGAAGATGGAGTCCACGATGCGGCTGATATTTTCGTATATGTTCCTGCCGCGGATCCATTTCTGGTCGTAGGCTGTGGAGGAAGTGATGGTGAAGTTGTAGCCCTGGTTGCGATACCCTTTCGTATATAGTTTTGAGTAAAATTAGAAAAGTTCTGTATAGAGAACTTTTGATAAAATTGGAGCCGAGAAAATACAGAACCAGCAATCAACCTTATACAGTAATCGGATTATAATGTGGGTATGTGACGCAAAAAGACAGGACAAGCTACTCCTGTCTTTTTATTATATCACATATTTATTGACTTAAAACAGTATAAATTGTTTTTGTTGCCAAATTGCCAAAAATAGAGATATGTTACAAAAGTTTTATGTTTGTATTGAAATGAATACAGGCATTTTTATTTTTTAAAGTGTACTTTTAATTTCGCTCTAAAAAGAAAAGGAGATAAATGAAATATGTTTCAAGAAGTGTTTCAAAAATAGTATTCCTGCTCTATTGGAACAATTATGGTATATAAAAAGTGTATGGTTGTTCTGCATGGGTAGGGTATAGCTTTTTAGGACACTTTCTGAAATGATGAAAATTTTTGATATCTCACATCTTAATGTCTAGTTGAGAAAGGAGCAG
>CAJUES010000106.1 GCA_910585765.1 uncultured Lachnospiraceae bacterium
TGAAAATATAGTACAATAATAATGTATATGCAAGAATTTATGTCAAGATCATTTCAGATGGATGCGTTGAGACGTGTTAGGCATCAGAGAGAGATCGAGTGTGATAGAAAGGGCGATAGGATGGCGGAAATAAAATGGACTGTTGAGGGCAGGCGCTTTAGAAATGCGGAGGAGTACCAGTCAGCGCTGAGGGACAAAAAGCTTATCGATACCATTACCGGCAGTCTGGACTTGGACAATCCAAAGGACATTGAAAGATTGTACGTGGAATTAAAGAACGGCAAATATACATTTGAATCCATAGTGGGCAGGCAGTTTGATGACAACATCTATGAGCTGTACCAGCGGATCAAGAGGGAAGAGCGGGAGCGGGAGGCGGAAAAAGCAGCCCGGAAAGAGAGGAGGAAACAGAGGACACAGCGGGTCAAAAATGCTTCAAGGTCATCAGGGCAGCAGGATAAGGCGCAGGGCAGGGCGAGGCTGGAGGATTTCGACAAGGATATGCAGAGACAGATTGTGGCAGTCCTCAAGAAAAAGGAACAAAAACGCAAAATGCTGATCGCGGGCTGTCTGTTCATGTGTATCGTAAGCTTCGGGTATCTGGGCGCGTACTATCAGGTGTCCGCCAAGAGCGCGAGGGAGTTCGAGGAGCTGGCCGCGCTGAAGGAGGCAGGCGCGCAGTACAGAGGATCGACGGAGGTCAAGATACATCTCACGGATGACACGGTTGAGACGCCGGACATTCTGCCGGAATATACACTGGTGCATCAGAAGAACCAGAGACTGATCGGCTGGGTAAAGATCGACGATACGATCGTTGACTATCCGGTGATGCAGACCGTGAACAACGAGTACTATCTGGATCACAACTTCAACCAGGAGGAGGACAGAAACGGGTGTATCTTCATGGATTATCAGTGTGATGTGATCAGGGGCTGTGACAATATCATATTATATGGGCATCACATGAAATCCGGCAAGATGTTCGGAACATTAAACAAATACAGCAAGGAGTCCTACTATGAGGAGCATCCGGTCATACAGTTTGACACGATCTATGAGAAAGGGACGTATCAGGTGATGTATGTGTTCCGATCCAAGGTCTACTCGGAGGAGGATGTGACTTTTAAGTACTATCAATTTATCAATGCTGCTTCGGAGAAGGAATTTAATTCCGCCATGAACGAGATGGCTGCACTGTCGCTCTATGACACGGGAGTGACGGCAAGTTATGGCGATCAGCTCCTGACGCTCTCGACGTGTGACTATCAGGAGAATAAGGGCAGGTTCGTCGTGGTGGCAAAGAAAATCAGCTGACAAAATAACGGGACCGCGTACAGGGAGCAGGAAAAGAAAGGAGAACAGTATGGCAGCATATTTATTTGCACATTTTATTGGAGAACAAAAGGACGGGGAGCAGATCTATTTCGCGGTGAGTCAGGACGGGCTGCACTGGAAGGACTTGAACGGCGGAGATCCGGTACTTTATTCCCATACGGGTACCTGCGGCGTGCGGGATCCGTTTCTGGTCAGAGATCCGCAGACGGGTACGGTCTATATGATCGCCACAGATCTGCGGATCGAGGCAGGCAGAGGTTGGACAGAGGCGCAGGAGAACGGGAGCCGGAGCATCATCGTGTGGGAGACGGAGGATCTCGTGCACTGGACGAAGGAGCGCAGCCATGAGGTGGGTATTCCCGGGGCGGGCTGTGTGTGGGCGCCGGAAGCCGTGTACGATAAGGAGAAGGAGGCCTTTCTGGTTTTTTTTGCTTCTAAGGTAAAAAACGAGGGGGAAGCAGCGGGAAAACACAGAATCTATGCCACCTACACCAAGGATTTCCAGACGTTTTCAGAGACCTTCCTCTATATGGAGAAGGAGCAGGATGTGATCGACACCACGATACTGGAGAGCGGAGGACAGTATTACCGTGTGTCAAAGGATGAGACGGAAAAGAGACTGATCCTGGAGCGGGCGGACTCCCTCACAGGATCGTTTGCCCGGATCGATTCCCCCGTGCTGGCGGGACTGAACGGGGTGGAGGGGCCGGAAGGCTATCTGCTTCCCGACGGGAGGACATGGTGCCTCATCGCGGATCAGTTCATGACAGGAAAGGGATATCTTCCGATGCTGACGGAGGATCTGTCCTCCGGTGACTTCAAGATATTGACGCCGGAAGCATACGACATGGGAAGGACAAAGAAGCGTCACGGCGGAGTTCTGCAGATCACGGATGCGGAGTACGTGCGGCTCCTGCAGTGGCAGTCACACAGGACGCTGACGATCAAAGAGAATAAAGGTACGGATATCCCCAAGGAGTTTGTGGGGCTTTTTATCGAGGACATCAATTATGCCGTGGACGGCGGTCTGCATGCCGAACTGTTGGAGAACAGGAATTTTGAGAGCCTGGAAGCTTTCGGGGGCGAGCGCAAAAAAGACTACTGTGTAAAGCATGACGGTCTGTATGCGTGGAGAAACTATCCGGCGGATGCGAAGGTACAGCTTTCGGTGATACAGGGCAGTCCGGTATCCATGAACAATCCGCATTATCTCAGGGTGGAGGCGGCACAGGAAAAGTGTGGTTTTGCGAACAAGGCGTACGACGGCATCTACATGCGCCCGGGCATGAAATACACGGTTTCCTTCTATGCGAGATGTGTGGATTATCAGGGGAGTTTGACGATCGCCATTGTAAAGGACAAAAATACTGTCTGCGAAAAAAGTGTTGAGACCGAATCTGCAGATGCCTTTGGGTGGAATCAGTGGGTTCGGTATGAGCTGGATCTGTGCGCGGAGCGTGAAGTCCGGAATGCGGACTTTGTCGTCTTGCTGGAGAGCGCGGGGACTGTGGAGTTCGATCACTTTTCCATGATGCCGGCGGATGCGGTGTGCGGCGTTTTTCGCAGGGATCTGGCAGAATGCCTGAAGGACCTGCACCCTGGATTCCTGCGTTTTCCGGGCGGCTGTATCGTGGAGGGCTCGACGCTGGCAAACCGGTATCGGTTCAAGGACACGCTGGGGCGCAGGGAGGATCGGAGATACAACTGGAACCGCTGGGCGACGCATGAAAACAGCGAGGAGAACGGATTCCACAGCGTCTATGCGCACTATGGACAGACCTATGGGATCGGTTTCTATGAGTATTTCCTGCTGTGCGAGTATCTGGGTGCAAAACCGCTCCCGGTTCTCGGCGTGGGACTGGCGTGCCAGTTCCAGTCGCACGAGAAAGTAGACCTGGATTCCCCGGAGATCGACGAATATATACAGGAGTATCTGGATCTGATCGAGTTTGCAAACGGCGGTACAGACACGAGATGGGGAGCTGTCCGCGCGCAGATGGGACATGAGGCGCCCTTTGGCCTGGAGATGGTCGGTGTCGGAAATGAGCAGTGGGAGAACGGGGAAAGCCGTTTCTTTGATCGGTATCAGCTGTTTGAGCAAAAGATCCATAAAGTATACCCTGAGATCAAGCTGATCGGCACGGCGGGACCGGAGCTGGATTCCCCGCGCTTTCAGGCGGCATGGGATTTTTACAGCGCGCATGAGGAGGCGGAGGATTTTGTGTACGCGGTGGACGAGCACTATTATGTAAAACCGGAATGGCTGCTTGCGCATACCGACTATTTTGACACGGTATCGCGCCGGACGAAGATCTTCTTCGGGGAGTATGCGGCACACACCACAGCCCCTGTCAGACCGATCCCGGAGAAAGCGACGGAGCGGAACACGCTCGAAGCGGCGCTTGCGGAGGCGGCATTTATGACCGGGATGGCGCGCAACAGCGATGTGGTGGTCATGACCTGCTACGCACCGCTTTTGGCGCGCATCGGATATGCACAGTGGAATCCGGATCTGATCTGGTTTGACGACAAAAACGTGTGCCGCACGCCGAGTTATTATGTACAGCAGATGTTTGCGGCAAATCCGGGCGACTATAATATTGATGCCGACACCGTGCCCGGACTGCCCTGCCAGGTAAGCTATGATGTGAAGGCAGGCGAGCTGATCATCAAGCTGGTCAATGCTTCGCCAGAGGAGCAGAGTGTCACGCTCGCCCTCGACAGCTGCTGGAAGAGATCCGGTCAGCAGGTGAACGTGATCTGTCTGTCTGGCGGGCAGCTCTCAGACATCAATACACTCGAAAAAGAACTGATCCAGCCGGAGGAGAAGAACGTATCGCTGGCGAATGATCAGTACCAGATGCCGCCCTGCTCGTTCTCCGTGCTCAGGATCCCGGTGGAAGCGAGCGTGTGATTTTTGGGCGGCGCTCTCGAAAAAGACCTGCGCGCTATTGAAAAGTTATTTCCGAACAGTTGCTAGAGCATTTTTCAAACACGCTCTAGGGAACAGTTCGGAAATAATGTCTATATGGCAGGAATTTTTCCGGGATGAGCAATTGGTATGACGGAAATACGTTTATCGGATTTCATCATATTTAGAATCCAGGGTCGGTCGTGGAGACGATGAGCTGTCACAGATACTCAAATTACTGGACTTCCACTGAGGTCCTGATACAAATAGCAGCCCTTGTTTGTGCACATGGGCACGCAGGAAGGAAACGTTTTCACTGCCTGATCGGACAGATTTACAAAAAAAGATATCGAATTATGTGTCAAATTAGAAAAAAGTGATTGACAAAAGGAAGATTATGCGGTAAAATAATTTTTGTTCGCGGAAGTGCTGGAATTGGCAGACAGGCAAGACTAAGGATCTTGTGTCGGTAACGACGTGTGGGTTCAAGTCCCATCTTCCGCATTTAACCTTGGTAAATTCAGAGTTTACCAAGGTTTTTTCTTTCTGAAATTTTCTGTTTATTCCTTTTTACTCGCAAGACCGCTTTGAAGTTGTCCGGGTGTCTGACGGGCATAAAAGTGCGCCGCAGGCAAGACCATCAAAATCAGAACGTGTTATTAATCTCATGTTATCCTCCTAGTACAGCATTGCCTAAATAACAGTGAAAAACAGTGCCTGATATTTGTGAC
>CAJUES010000107.1 GCA_910585765.1 uncultured Lachnospiraceae bacterium
CAGAAGGTAATTGTCAATGGATGAAAGTGTAAATTTATTTTTGCACAATTCCTTAGGGCTGGCAGCAGACTGTATGTTCATCTGTCGAAGGATTTCGATACGGCAGTGAAAGTGGGGATGCGGCATGGCATTCCGGCAGTGCTCAGGATTGATGCCAGCGGCATGATGAGAGATGGATTTGTGTTTTATCTGTCAGAAAACGGAGTCTGGCTGGTAGAGCGGGTGCCGGTGAAGTATCTGGGGAAAGTGACAAAAGCAGAGTAGTTTAATATTTTTTTCGGGGCATTTAAGAAAATAGTAAGAATTCGTCAAGGGTTTTGAAAGGTACAGCCGTTATAATGTTTCTTAGAATTCAAGAGAGAAAGGGGATCTTTATGAAATTTTCTATGAAACATTTAACGATAACTGTACCTTGTTTTAATTCGGAGCAATACTTGGAGCGTTGTGTCGACTCGCTGGTCGTCGGCGGGGAAAATGTGGAGATCATCATCGTCAATGACGGTTCCACGGACCGGACGGGGGAGATCGCGGAGCGCTATGCCAGACAGTTCCCAGATATCGTGACTGTGGTGCACAAGGAGAACGGAGGGCATGGTTCCGGCGTCAATACGGGGCTTGCGCTTGCCTCGGGAATGTACTTTAAAGTTGTGGATTCCGATGACTGGCTGGAGAAGGATGCTTATCTGGAGCTCCTGAAAAATATCGGAAGGTGGTGCGAGGCGGGATCTGGTCCTGATCTGGTGGTCTGCAACTATACATACAATCATCTGGATGAAGGAACGAAAAAGACGATTCATTACAAAAATGTTTTTCCTGTGGGAAAAGTGTGCACCTGGGATCAGATCGGCGCGTTCCGTCCCTCCCAGTATCTGGTGATGCACGCGCTTGTCTACCGCACGGATATCCTTAGGAAATCAAATGTCGTCCTCCCGGAGCACACTTTTTATGTGGACAATCTCTTTGCGTACTGTCCGCTGCCTTATGTGGAGACACTTTATTATATGAACATCGATCTGTACCAGTATTATCTGGGCAGGGAAGACCAGTCGGTGAATGAAAAGGTGTTGATCTCCCGGATCGAGCAGCAGATCAAGGTGACGAAGATGGTGGCGGAGAGCGTGGATCTGAACGCAGTCAGACGAAAGTATCCGAAACTGGCTAATTATATGTGCCGCAATATCTCGATCATGATGGCGATCTCGTCGATCCATCTGCTGCTCCGGGGTGATGAGCGGGCGAGAACGAGGCATTTTGAGCTCTGGTCGGATATCAAGAGGAGCAATCCGGGGTTATACTACCGATTGCGCTATACGAAACTCAGTGGATTTACCAATCTTCCGGGAAAACTGGGAAAGCTTGCGACAGTGGGCGGCTACCGTCTGGCGAGGAAGATCTATCAGTTTCAATAGGGTGAGGAGGGTTTGGTATGGCGCATATGTATATAGCCCTTGTGGACACGCCGGGATTTTTTGCGGCGCTGATCCGGGGATTTTTGAGACAGCGGTATATTCATGTCGTGATCGCGTCCGACGCGGAGCTGAGGGAGGCGTACAGTGTGGGGAGGCGCAATCCGGCAGTCCCTGTCTTTGCAGGGTTTGAGAAGGAAGACAAGAACCGCATTTTGCGTGCCTTTCCCACGGCATATTACCGCATCTGCGAGCTGGAATGCACGGAGGCACAGAAACGGGGGATCATGAAGCAGCTGCAGGAGGACTATCAGAGGCGGTTTCACATACACTACGCAGTGCTGGGGCTGCCGTTCATTCTGATGAATATCCCGTTTTTTATCAGGGATCAGTATACCTGTTCGTCGTATATTGCAAAGGTATTGCAGGAAAATGGGATTCGGATCGCCGGGAAGCATTTCTCGCTTGTGACGCCGAAGGATTTTTATGCATATGGCAGGATGCGCGTGATATTCGAGGGAAGATTATGCGAAATTGCGGACGGGAGCCCGTGCTGTAAAGCGTCATGCTGTAAAATGACATGCCATAAACTGTCATGCTGTAATACGGCGTGCGCAAAGATAGAGGGAGTCACTGCTTATGAATAAGAAAAAGATTCGTGAGCTGGTCATGAATGCGGGCATTTTTGCCGTCATCATGGGATTGACTTTCTGGAGCGTTTTCCGGGGGCAGGATATCGCGGAGATTGTCGGCGCGATCGGGCAGATGTCGGGGGTGTACCTGGCGGCATCTGCCTTTCTCGCTGTCTTTTTTGTGGCGGGGGAGGGCTGCATGATCTGGTATCTGCTGAGGGGGATCGGGGAGCGGACGACACTCCCGCGCTGTGTCTCGTACTCGTTTATCGGGTTCTTCTTTTCGGGGATCACGCCCTCTGCGACCGGAGGGCAGCCGATGCAGCTCTACTATATGAAGCGCGACGGCAATTCGCTGTCGGCGGCTTCCGTTGTCCTGATGACGGTCGCTGTCATCTACAAACTGGTACTTGTGCTGATCGGGATCGGGCTGCTGCTGTTTTGGGGCGCGCCGCTGAGACGGTATCTGCAGGCGTATTGCGGATTGTATTTTCTGGGGCTTTTTCTGAATATCGTTCTGGTGGTGATACTGCTCATGGTCATGTTTTCGCAGCGGACGATCAGGACATGCTTTTATCGGATCGAGAATGTCATGGTGCGTTTTCGGCTGTGGAAGGGGTCGGAAAAGAGAAGGGATAAGATGGAGCAGTTTTTGTCCGGTTATCAGCAGACAGTTCTTTTCCTGAAAAGCCACAGGCGGCTGATCGGAATGACTGTCGCAGGGACGTTTCTGCAGCGGTTCAGCGTGTTTGTGATGACGTATATGGTATATCGCGGGCTGGGGCTTTCCGGTGTGGCGATGGCGGACGTCGTGCTGGTACAGGCGGCTGTCTACATTGCGGTGGACATGCTGCCGATCCCCGGCGCACAGGGGATCACGGAGGCGATGTACCGCAGTGTGTTCCGCGATATATTTGTGGGGAAATATCTGGTGGTATCGGTGTGCATCACGCGGGGCATCAGCTTTTATCTGCTGTTGCTGGTCGGTTTTTTGGTGTTTTGTGTGGCTCGAAAGAAATTCGTAAGAATTAGGCAATAGTTTTGAAAAATCGTACTGCTATACTGGTTTTCGGAGAGGAGGCAGCGTATATGCCAATGAATAAGAATCGATCAGAAAATATCGTACAGACCAATCAGCTGACCAAGGTCATCGACGGCAAGGAGCTCGTCAAGGAGGTCAATATCCATGTGAAAAAGGGAGAGATCTACGGATTTCTCGGACCAAACGGTGCGGGTAAGACGACGGTGATGAAGATGCTCACCAATCTGTGGAAGCCGACGTTCGGGACGGTGGAGCTGTTCGGCGAGACACTGACGCCGACGTCGTATGAGGTGTTAAAGCGTATGGGGAGTATCATCGAATTTCCGTGTTTTTATGAGCACATGAGCGGGCGGGAGAACCTGCAGCTGCACTGCGAGTACATGGGCTATTATGTGCCTGACAGTGTGGATCACGCACTGGAAATGCTTGGGCTGCAGGGCGTGGGAGACCAGCTGGTGAAACGCTACTCGCTGGGCATGAAGCAGCGCCTGGGGATCGCCCGCGCGATCCTGTGCAGACCGGAGCTCTTGGTGCTCGATGAGCCGACGAACGGACTGGATCCGGCGGGCATGAAGCAGCTTCGGGATCTGTTCCGGATGCTGTGCACGGAATACGGGATCACGATCATCATTTCCAGCCATATACTCTCGGAGGTGGAGAGCATCGCGGACACGATCGGTGTCATCGATCACGGAAAAATGATGAAAGAGATTTCCATGCGGGAGATCTCCGAGATGAATACCGCGTACATTGAGATTGCCGTGGAGGACACGAAAAAGGCGGCGTACGTCCTGGCGGATAAATTGTTGTTAAAGAACTTTAAGGTGGTTGACGGGCATACGATCCGCGTCTACGATGAACAGGCAACCACAAAGGAGCTGTCAAAAGCGCTCACATTGAACGATGTGGATATCTATTTTATCGGAAAACGATCAGAAAGTCTGGAAGATTATTTCCTGAAGTTAACGGGGGAGGGTGTGCGGTCATGATGAAGCTGATACGACTGGAATGGAAGAAAAACAATATTTTAAAATTTGTCAGGAATGCTGCGATCATGACGGCTGTCATTGCGATTCTGATCCTGCCGATGGCAGGAGAACTGCAGCGGGATGAGATCGATGCTTCCTATCTGTACGGAAAGGGTATCGTGGGAACGACAGTGGAGCTTTTTGTCGATATAGCGTACATCGTTTTTACAGCGATCATGCTTGCGTCCTTTATCGTGAGCGCCTATACCAAAAAGACCATGCACCTGATGTTTTCTTATCCGATCAAGCGCAGGAAGATATTGTTGTCGCAGATGGCGGCGGTGTGGATCTTCAACATGACCGCGATGATCGCAAGCAAGCTGCTGATCTATGCCATTCTGCTGCTGTCAAGCCCTGTCCTGGGGATATCGATGGCGGAGATCCAGTTTGGATCGCTGTCTTTCTGGCTCGATCTTCTGATCCGCTCGGCGGCGATGGTGAGTATAACCTACATCTCATTGCCGGTGGGTCTGAGGATGAAATCCTCCAGGGCGACGATCGTGACGGCTGTTATCCTTGTCCTCTTCACGCAGGGAAACGTCGGAACGGTCAGTCTGGTCAACAACACTCCGTTTTTTGTGGTATTGTTCGTGCTGTCGGCAGTGTCGGTGTATCTGTCCGTTTTCAATGCGGAGACAAAGGATCTGCTGTAGGACCGGGATGGGCATTGACTAAAAAATGCAGGAAAATAACTGATACAGGTTGTGCTAACTATTTTTTCGATTGAAATTGCCGTGGTGGTTTTGTTCGGAGAGATAGAACAGTCAGGCTGTGTCAGTTTTTTATGCGCTACGGGGCGCTTCTATCGTTTCAGGGTTGTTTCACGAAGAATAATTGAAACTAATAGATACGGCATTTTTACGAGG
>CAJUES010000108.1 GCA_910585765.1 uncultured Lachnospiraceae bacterium
GAGATCAGGGCGGAGAACAATGAAATTGTATTTGAACGTGGAAAGTATTATAAGTTTCAGGATCGTGAAGGAAAGTATCATGTTCTCGATTGCAGGGGAAATAGTGTTTCACAGCCATATTCCGAACAGACAATGAAGAGGCAGAATGAAGAGAGTTTTCAAATGGGCAAATTCTGGGGCTGTATTGGATGTGAGGGTGTATATGGCAGTAAGTATTATTCAGATGAAGAACAGAGAAAGATACTGAAAGAGGCAGGGATCCAGGAGGGATTTTTCAGTGTTCAGGTGGGCGATAAGAGACAGGAGCTGTTTTTATCAAACGGAGCAGCAGGTGCGGTAGTTCCCAAAAGACGGTATGACGGAACTTACAATATGTTCATGAACACAAATATATTAGATGACTATGCGGTCGGCTCAGTCTTTGTCATCGGCGGAAAGGAATACATACTTGATGAGCACAAAAAACTTGATATTCCGTATGGGGCAGATATTTATGACATTAAATTTCCGATGAGAGAAAAGTAGCAGCCGTTGGGATAATATAAAGGATTTTCATATATAACACCTGCACCGCAGGGCGGAAAACATCTTGTTTTTCGCCCTGTTATTTTTGACTAAGGTCTGCTATAATATTTCATAGCGGAAATGATATAAGAGAAGGGGGGGACTGCACATGTATGAAAACAGGGCGGCACTCGGTTATCAGGACTTTGAGGAAGTGCGGGTCGGACATATTTTTTATATCGATAAGACGGATTTCATCAGGGAGTGGTGGGAGTACGCGGACAAGGTGACGCTGATCACGCGCCCGCGCAGGTTTGGCAAGACGCTCAACATGAGCATGGTGGAATGTTTTTTCTCCAATCAGTACGCAGGCAGGAGTGATCTGTTTGAAGGACTTTCTGTCTGGGAGGAGAGATCGCCGGAGGGGGAGTACAAATACAGGAAGCTGCAGGGGGCGTTTCCCGTGATCTTTCTGAGCTTTGCGAACATTAAGGCGGCGAGATTCGCGGAGATGGAGTACAAGATCACTAAAGTGATCTCGGATCTGTATAATCAGAATACGTACCTGCTTGCGGGGGATACGCTGAGTGGGAATGAGAGGGAATACTATAAAAATGTAAAACCGAGAATGGGAATTGATGAGGCGGCTGATGCAGTCCGTTCCATGGCGGGGTTTATGGAGAGGTATTTCGGTGAGAAGGTGATCATTCTTCTCGATGAATACGATACACCGATGCAGGAGGCGTGGCTGTATGGATACTGGGATGATGCGGTCAGGTTTTTCAGCAGTTTTTTCAATGCCACATTTAAGACAAACAGCGCTCTTGAGCGCGGACTGCTCACTGGGATCACACGGATTGCCAAAGAGAGTATCTTTACAGGTATGAATCATCTGGATGTCATCACAACGACATCTAACGAGTATGCTACTTCTTTTGGATTTACTGAAAAAGAAGTATTTAAGGCACTTGATGATGCGGGACTGGGGGAACAGAAACAGAAAGTAAAAGAATGGTATGATGGTTTTACTTTTGGCACACAAACAGATATATATAATCCATGGTCGATTGTGTCATTTATCAAAAAAGGAAAATTCGATGCTTATTGGGCAAACACGAGCGGAAATGACCTTGTAAATTCGCTGGTCCAGACGGGAGAACCTGGTATCAAGCAGACGATGGAGGCGCTGCTGCAGGGAAAAAGCTTCGAGACGGAATTGGATGAGACGATCGTATTTGGCCAGCTGGGCGGCAGTGCGGATGCAGTCTGGAGCCTGCTGCTCGCGACAGGATATCTGAGGATCGAAAAGTTCGAGCAGGTCGGAAGACTGGAGAGGAAGATGTATACGCTAAGACTCACCAACATGGAGGTGGAGCGCATCTTCGAGGATATGGTCAGGGGCTGGTTTGGCGGCAGCAGCGGGGTGTACTACAATGAGTTCATCAAAGCGCTCTTGAATGATAATGTCAGGAAGATGAACACATTTATGAATAAGGTAGCGCTCAATACGTTCAGCGCCTTTGACAGTGGGAACAGGCCTTCGGATCAGGCGGAGCCCGAGCGTTTTTACCATGGCTTTGTGCTTGGCATGGTGGTAAATCTCGCGGAAACCTACAAAGTCCGCTCGAACAGGGAGAGCGGTTATGGACGGTATGATGTCATGATAAAACCGTTTGACAAGACAAAGAAGGCATTTATATTTGAGTTTAAAGTGTTGGATCCCGATGACGATGAGAAGACGCTCGAAGACACGCTTGCCAGCGCGCATGCGCAGATCGAAGAAAAGCAGTATGCGGCAGAACTCATTTCGGAGGGCTTTGCGCCGGAGCAGATCCGCAAATACGGATTTGCATTTCAGGGAAAAGAGTGTCTGATCGGATAGAAATATAAATAAAAATGAGGAGGATTTCTAATGGAAAAGGAATTAAAGTCACGCAGGGACATTCCTGTGGAACTGACATGGGATCTGTCGCTGATCTACGCGACAGAGGAGGAGATGAACCGCGATGTGGAGCGGGCAAAAGCGCTCTGTGACAGCATCGTGAGGGATTACAGGGGAAAGCTGGACACACCGCATTCGATCAAGGCGTGCCTGGATGATCTGAGAGCGTTTCACCACCTGATCGTGCTGGTCGGCAGCTACTGTGATCTGGCGGTGTCCGTCGACTATTACGACACGCACAACCAGGAGCGCAACGAGGCGTTTTCCAATCTGGCTGCAGAGATGTTCAGCAGGCTCAGCTTTATCGACAACGAGATCGCGGGGCAGGAGGACGATGTGATCCGGGAGGCAATTGAGATCTCCGCGGAAAACAGGCATTATCTGCAGAATCTGCTGCGCATGAAACCGCATCTGCTCCACCCGGAGACAGAGCGCGCCATTGCAGCGCTGTCCCAGACGATCCAGGCGCCTTATCAGATCTACAATATGGCAAAGCTGGCGGACATGAAATTTGACGCGTTTGCCGCAAACGGCAGGGAGTACCCCCTGGGCTATTCCCTTTTCGAGAACAATTATGAGTATGAGGAGGACAAGGAGGTGCGCCGCGCCGCTTTTGCCGCGTTCTCCGCAAAGATACGCGCGTATGAGAATGTGACGGCAGCCGCCTACAACACGCAGGTGCAGACTGAGAAGACACTCGCGACACTCAGGGGCTTTGACTCCGTGTTTGACAGCCTGCTGTTCGGGCAGAAGGTCACGAAGGAGATGTACCACCGCCAGATAGACCTGATCACGGAAAAGCTGGCACCGCATATGCGCAGATACGCCAGACTGCTCAAAAAGATACACAAGCTCGACCGCATGACTTTCGCGGACTTGAAGATCGCCGTCGACCCGGAATATGATCCGAAGGTGACGATCGAGGAGTCCAGGGAATACATCGAAAAGGGTCTGGCGATCCTCGGCGGGGAGTATGTGGAGATGGTGCGGGAGGCATACCGCGACCGATGGATCGACTTTGCCCAGAACCAGGGAAAATCCACAGGCGGTTTCTGCGCCAGCCCCTACGGGAAAAATTCGTTTATCCTGCTGTCGTGGAATGAGCGCATGTCGGACGTCTTCACGCTGGCGCACGAGCTGGGACATGCCGGGCATTTCAGGTCCTGCAACAGCAGCCAGTCCCTCTTTGACACCGACGTCTCGACCTATTTTGTGGAGGCGCCCTCGACGATGAACGAGCTGCTGATGGCACACTATCTGTTAAAGACGAACCAGGATCCGCGCTTCCGCCGCTGGGTGCTCTCCTGCATGATCGGCAACACGTACTATCACAATTTTGTCACACATCTGATGGAGGCGGCTTACCAGAGAGAGGTTTACAGGATCGTTGACGGAGGCGGCAGCGTCAATGCCGAGACGCTCACCCGGCTCATGCGGGAGACCCTGCAGGCATTCTGGGGCGAGGACGTGGAGATCTCCGACGATGCCGCGCACACCTGGATGCGCCAGCCGCATTATTACATGGGGCTGTATTCCTACACCTACAGCGCAGGGCTCACCGTTGCCACGCAGGCGTGCAGGCGCATCGAGCGGGAGGGAGCATGTGCCGTGGAGGACTGGAAGAAGGTGCTCGCCGCAGGCAGCACGCTGGATCCTGTAGGACTGGCAAAACTTGCAGGGATCGATATCACGACCGATGAGCCGCTGCTGGACACCATAGCCTATATCGGGGAGATCATTGACGAGATCGAGAGGCTGACGGATTAGGGGAATATAAAATACAGAACATGTTATAGTAAGAAAATCGTAAGATTCCCGTGAGAAAAACTTCATAAAGGTTCCATAAAACCGACAAACATGAAAAAACCTGCTTTGATACAATGATTGTATCAAGGCAGGTTTTTTATGCGCAGGGGTGCGTAGGGAAATTAGCAGCGCTGCTGCACGCACC
>CAJUES010000109.1:0-2404 GCA_910585765.1 uncultured Lachnospiraceae bacterium
GGGCGACGACGGGACGGACATACTTTACGGCACGCTCATCAGGAGCGTGACCACCCCGGCAAAGGACTTCCAGTGCCTGCTCCTGCAGAAGGTCAGCAGGGAGAATTTCCGGAGGCTGGTGCTCTCCGTAAATGCCGGTTCCGACAGTGCGGAATACGGCATCGAGATCGAGGGGCATGCCTACAGCTATATAAGGAAGGACGGGGACGGGGCAGGCGAGATCCTGGACGGGCTGAAAGAGGCAGTTGCACATAACGGTGTCATAGTGGCTGTAACAGATGATCCGGAGGATGAAGCAGTCAAGACACTTGTGATCGAGACAATGCTTGCACAGAGCTCATACAGGGCAGTCCTGACAGACAATATCATTGTCAGGAAGGTCACGAGTAACATACTGTTCGAATCGATTGAATATGGGAACATTTCGGTTCCGACCAACACGATAACCACGATAGTGACGAACGTAATGGGACTGGACAGCGTAACGAATGACATTACCCCGACGGCGGGGCGTATCGAGGAAAGCGACATTGCCGCCAGGCAGAGCTACATCAAAAGGATCGCCATACGGAGCAAGAATATCGTTGATGGCATTGTTGCGGACCTTTACCAGAATGTCGACGGCGTGCTGTCTGCAATCGGAATGGAAAATTACACCGATTTTACAGACGGAGACGGAAGACCGCCGCACAGCATCGAGATCATTGTCGACGGAGGGAACGAGTCCGAGATCGCACAGGTCATTTTTGACAGGCGGTGTCCCGGAATACGTGCGTACGGCACTACGTGCATTGACATATCGGATGCCTATGGCAATATCGTGGGGATCGGTTTCTCCCGCCCTGATTACAGGTATGTGTGGCTGCGGATCAGGATGCAGCGCAACACAAAGGAGACCATGGCACCCAATTACGTGGTCCTTGCCAAGAACGCGGTGATGGAAAACTGCAATGATTACGGTCTTGGGGAAAAAGTGATCCTGCAGAAGTTCCTTCCACACCTCTACAGGGCAGTGACGGGCGTGCAGTATATCGAGGTCAAGGCAGCCGTGACATCTGCCGACACCGGACAGCCACAGGCATACGACATGGATGTGATAACGCTGCTGTCCAGACAGAAGGCGCAGTTTGACGCGATGAGGATCGAGGTGCTGCTTGATGGTGATTGATGACCTGGTCCGCGACCTTCCGGAGCAGTTTAAGGATAAAAAAAGGATATACGGCCTTCTGGACGCCCTTGCCCGGCAGATGGAGGAAGTTTCCGCAGTGATGCGCCAGCTGGAGACGATGCGCTCCATGAATACCGCAACCGGAAAACAGCTCGACAACTGCGGGGATATCGTGGCGCTGTCAAGGGCGGAATCAGCCCTGTACTGTTCGGACGTCAGCTTTGACGTGATCGATGACGAGCGGTACCGGCTGTTTATCAAGTACAAGGCGATGAGGAACAGCACACAGTGTACATATGACCAGATGATCGCCGGCTGTAAGCTGCTGTTTGATGCGGATCCCGTTTACTACAGGGAGGATGACGAACATCCGGCATCGTTCGCGCTGACGCTCGGCGTGACGGATCTGTCCGAGGATCTCCTGGCACTGATCAGTACCAGCGACCTGTCCATCAGGGCGAGCGGGGTGCAGCCGCGGATAACGTGTTTTGTGAGGGAATTTTTTGGTTTTTCCGATACCAACCGGTACGCACTCGGGTTCGGTGTCGGAAAGTTTGCGACAGGCGTATGACCTGCATGGAGGAGGGACAGGATGGATGAGCGCGTATTTGAGGTGGCATTTGCCGAGGACGGGCAGAAGGCAGCCATAACGGACAGGGAGTACCGGGGCGGGTGGTACGAGGTCGTCGGTGGCATCAACGGCATACCGACATCACAGCAGTTTAACATGATCATGAATTTCCAGGAGGAAAAGGTCAATTACCTGTACCGGCTGCTGAAGGAGATCGATATTGCGGCACTGTTTAACCTGGACGATATCCAGAAAGCCTTTGACGAGGTTTTCTGCTTTCGGTATATTCCGTATTACAGTGTGATAGAGGCATGCTTCCGGCAGGTCTATACACATGAGCCTGACCGCATCAGTACTGACACGGGACTGACATGGGAGGATTATGGCACGGAGGTTACGGCGGAAGAGATCAGGGATCTGATCTGTGCCGGGTGGGACGGCGAAGATGCCTCCTATTATGACGGCTGTGCGGAGACGGCGGAAGAGCAGTACCGTATCGTATTCGGAGATTCCGGGGATCTTCCGGATATATCGGATCCATCAGCTTTGAGTGCTGATGAAATAGTGGAAGCCATAAACACACCATGGAACGGACAGACATCACCGGATTCATCAGCTTTGAGTGCTGATGAAATAGTGGAAGCCATAAACACACCATGGAACGG
>CAJUES010000109.1:2504-4093 GCA_910585765.1 uncultured Lachnospiraceae bacterium
ACAGACATCACCGGATCCGGAAGCGTTGAGCGCCGGCGAGATAACAGAAGCAATAAAATATGCAGTTTTATAATGCCTGCATACAGGACTGTTTTCAGAGGCCGCCCCCGTCAGCCTATAGGAAACATACAAACAATGAATCTAATGAAATCAGGAGGAGCAATCATGGGAACAACACAGGAAAATACAGGAGAAACAGCAACACCGAAGTATCTGGACAAGACAGGTCTGTCCCAGGTCTGGGGCAATGCAGTTGAGAATTTTGCGTCCAAAAAAGAGCTGACGGATACAGTAGCACAGGCAGTGTCCGGAGTGTACAGGTTCCTCGGTAGCGTAAACTTTGCCGAGTTGCCCACAGAAAACATGAAAGCAGGGGACACCTACAATATCAAAGATGAATTTGAAACCACAGAGGCATTTGTCGACGGATCGGGAAAGACATATCCAGCAGGAACGAATGTTGCGTATACGGAGAACGGCTGGGACTGCCTTGCAGGAATTTTCGATTTTTCGAATTTCCTCATGAAGGGCGATATCAGAAACATTACCGCAGAAGAGATCGACGCGATCTGTGTGATCCCTGCGGAGTAATAAAGTGTAACATCACAGGATCGGCAATGGGGGCGGCCGCTGGAAGCGGTCCTGCAGACGGGATGTGAAAGAGAAGAAAGGAGACTGATATTATGGAAGATGAAAAGCTTAACAAGAATGGTCTGATCAAGGTCTGGCTCAAGATCTGGACATTGCTGAAATTACTCGTCGGTGATGTTGACGTGACGGGAAAGGGAGACCTGCAGACGCAGATCAATAACATCGATAACCGGGTAGATAAGTGTTTTCGGAATGCCAGTGACGGGAAAAAACTGATTGCAGACGCCGTTACTGGCAAGGGGGTACCGACGCTGGTATCCGATACGTTTGCAACCATGGCGGCAAATATAGCAAAGATCAGGAGTTCGGCAAGACTGCAGGGTAAAACGGCAGTCCTATCAAACGTGGCGCAGACAATAAAGCCCGATGCGGATTACGACGGGCTGAGCCAGGTATCTGTCCCGGCAGTCAGGGGTACAGCCGGAACAGGAGACGTGCTGACCGGAAAAACTTTCAGCGGCGCAGCTGGAATCGAAAAAGCCGGGACGATGCCGGAAAACGGGGCATGGACGGGAGAAACCACGGGCAATGGCAATGTACCGATTCCAGCCGGGCACCATAACGGGCAGGGATATGTGTCTGGTGCGGGTGCATACGCAAAGGGTATGGTGGACGCGGATGCACGGACAAACACCAATAGCGCCAACTACAAAAACGGGTACAATGCCGGCGTGACCGCGACCAAAAAGGGGACGGCTGGGACAGGGGATGTGCTGACGGGAAAGACCTTTACCAATGCCAGCAGTGTCGAGGCAGCCGGAGCGATGGCAAACAAAGGGGCAGTGACGGTTGATGCGGGAGGAGTGACACAGGATGATACATACACTTATCTTGCGGTGCCTGCAGCAGCGTTTTACAATGCGAACAGTAAGCTTAGGACGAAAAATAGCAATATCTTTGCTAAAAGTAAGATTGCTGTAAAATCCCTTGCGGCATTT
>CAJUES010000110.1 GCA_910585765.1 uncultured Lachnospiraceae bacterium
CTTATGTTTTATATGGATGGACAGATCCTGCTCTTTATACAGGAGCATTTGCGCAATGCGGTGTTCGATTTCATATTTAAAGGCATCACACATCTGGGTGACGCGGGTATATTCTGGATCCTGCTGACTGTCGTGCTGCTGTGTTTTCGTCAGACCAGGAGGGCGGGGATCTACTCTGCATGTGCCCTGGCTGCATCGCTGGTGATCAACAATCTGATCCTGAAAAATCTGGTGGGCAGGATCAGACCTTATGAGCTGGTGGAGGGGCTTCACTGCATTGTTGCACCCGCGCACGATGCGTCCTTCCCATCTGGACATACAGGTGCCAGTTTCGCCTCAGCGGTTTCCATATCCCGGCAGCTGCCGCGGAAGATGGCAGGCTTTTTCATCGTGCTGGCGTCACTCATCGCCTTTTCCAGACTGTACGTCGGGATCCATTACCCGACAGATGTGCTGGGCGGGCTTGTGACAGGGATCGGCATCGGACTGCTCGTCAATGTGATCGGTGACAGGCTGGCTGGGGGGAAGATGCAGGGCGATCATTCCCTGCCCGATTAGTTCTGTTAATCCCGCCTGCAGAACCATATTGAAACCCGGCTTCGCGACGGCAGCACTCAGCGCGGATAGGGAATTAAATCTGGGATAGCCATGCAATCCCAGATTTTTTTATGTAATCTGTTGAAATTTTCTGTCGAATGTAATATGATTGAATATGTGTATATTTATTCACTGGCTGGATCCTCAGCCAAAGAAAAGGAGATAGTGAGAATGAATCTGAATATTGTGTGTATACCCGGTGATGGGATCGGACCGGAAATCGTTGCGGAGGCAAAAAAAGTGCTTGACAAAGTTGCCGTGAAGTATGGCCACAGCATTTCGTATAAAGATATATTGATGGGAGGCGCTTCCATCGACGCATGCGGGGAACCGCTCACAGATGAAGCGATCGCCGCAGCCAAGGCTGCAGACGCCGTTCTGATGGGCTCCATCGGCGGCAATACTTCCACGTCGCCCTGGTATAAGCTGCCGCCTCATCTGAGACCGGAAGCAGGGCTTTTGAGACTCAGAAAGGAACTGAATCTGTTCGCAAACCTGAGACCGGCATATTTATATAAGGAATTGAAAGAGGCGTGTCCGCTGAGAGAGGATATCATAGGCAGCGGATTTGACATGATGATCATGCGGGAGCTCACGGGAGGCCTTTATTTCGGGGAGCGCAGTACCAAAACGATGAACGGTATTGTCACCGCGGTGGACACACTTACCTATACAGAGAACGAGATCCGGCGCATAGCCGTCAAAGGCTTTGATATCGCGATGAAGCGCAGGAAAAAGGTGACAAGTGTCGACAAGGCAAACGTGCTTGACTCCTCGAGACTTTGGCGAAAAGTAGTTGAGGATGTCGCGCTGGATTATCCCGAGGTAACGCTCGAGCACATGCTCGTCGACAACTGTGCGATGCAGCTCGTAAAAGACCCCAGGCAGTTTGATGTGATCTTGACCGAAAACATGTTCGGCGACATACTTTCCGATGAGGCGAGCATGGTTACAGGCTCTATCGGCATGCTCTCGTCGGCGAGCTTAAACGACACGAAATTCGGGCTTTATGAACCGAGCGGCGGATCAGCCCCGGACATAGCGGGAAAGGGGATCGCAAACCCGATCGCAACGATACTGAGTGCCGCCATGATGCTGCGCTACTCGTTTGATCTCGACAGGGAGGCTGACGCGGTAGAGGCCGCTGTCAGGAAGGTGCTCGAGGACGGTTTCCGCACGATTGACATCATGCCGCAGGAGGCGAGCAGGCGCGCGGACGTCAACCAGGTCGGCACCGCCATGATGGGCGACCTGATCTCAAACAGAATATAAGAGATATGGAGGATAGACAGCAATGAGAAGTGATAATGTGAAAAAAGGGATGCAGCAGGCTCCACACAGAAGCCTGTTCAATGCACTGGGATTTACAGAGGAAGAAATGCGCAAGCCAATGGTCGGGATCGTAAGTTCCTATAACGAGATCGTGCCCGGCCATATGAATCTGGATAAGATCGTCAATGCCGTAAAGCTCGGCGTGGCGGAGGCGGGCGGCGTACCTGTGGTATTTCCGGCGATCGCAGTCTGCGACGGCATCGCAATGGGGCACATCGGCATGAAGTATTCCCTCGTCACGCGGGATCTGATCGCCGACTCCACAGAGTGCATGGCGCTGGCACATCAGTTCGACGCACTGGTCATGGTGCCAAACTGCGACAAGAATGTGCCCGGACTTTTGATGGCGGCGGCGCGCATCAATGTGCCCACGGTGTTTGTGTCAGGCGGTCCGATGCTCGCTGGTCATGTCAAGGGACAGAAGCGCAGCCTCTCGTCGATGTTCGAGGCGGTCGGATCCTATGCAGCCGGAACCATGAGTGAGGAGGATGTGTGCGAGTTTGAGAATAAGGCGTGCCCTACATGCGGCTCATGCTCGGGCATGTACACCGCAAATTCCATGAACTGTCTCACCGAGGCGCTCGGGATGGGGCTGCAGGGAAATGGTACGATTCCTGCAGTGTACTCAGAGCGGATCAAGCTTGCAAAGCACGCCGGCATGGCAGTGATGGAAATGCTCCGGAAAAATATCTGCCCGCGCGATATCATGACGAAGGAGGCGGTCATCAACGCGCTCACCGTCGACATGGCACTGGGCTGCTCCACGAACTCGATGCTCCATCTGCCGGCGATCGCCCATGAGATCGGATTTGACTTTGATATCGCCTATGCAAATGAGATCAGCGCAAAGACACCGAACCTCTGCCACCTTGCACCGGCTGGTCCTACCTACATGGAGGATCTGAACGAGGCGGGCGGTGTGTACGCGGTGATGAACGAGCTGTCAACGCTTGGACTGTTGAATGAGAACTGCATGACAGTGACAGGAAAGACGATCGGAGAGAATATAAAGGGTGTTCAGAACAGGAATCCCGAGGTGATCCGTCCGCTGGACAATCCGTACAGCAGGACAGGCGGGCTTGCCGTGCTCAAAGGCAACCTCGCGCCTGACGGAAGTGTCGTGAAGCGCTCTGCCGTGGCGCCCGAGATGCTTGTCCACGAGGGTCCGGCGCGCGTGTTTGAGTGCGAGGAGGACGCGATCGATGCGATCAAGGGCGGAAAGATCGTCGCCGGCGATGTCGTGGTGATCCGCTACGAAGGACCCAAGGGCGGGCCTGGTATGCGCGAGATGCTCAACCCCACATCGGCGATCGCCGGGATGGGACTTGGCTCCACAGTCGCATTGATTACGGACGGACGTTTTTCCGGCGCGTCGCGCGGCGCCTCGATCGGTCATGTGTCGCCGGAGGCTGCGGTCGGCGGACCGATCGCACTTGTCGAGGAGGGTGACATCATCTCCATCAATATCACAGAGTGCACGCTGGATGTCAAAGTGCCTGACGAAGAGCTGGCGAGACGCCGCGCAGCGTGGCAGCCCAGAGAGCCGAAGATCACGACAGGCTACCTTGCAAGATACCGCGAGCTCGTCACGAGCGGCAACAGGGGAGCGATCCTTGAGATACCAAAGAACTGAGTGCAAGCGTTTCACTATAACAATACTATGACCAAAGGAGAATTTAGTATGCAGTTGACAGGTTCACAAATTGTTATCGAATGTCTGAAGGAGCAGGGAGTCGACACCGTATTTGGCTATCCCGGCGGTTCTATATTAAATATTTATGATGAATTGTACAAACACAGTGATGAGATCAGGCACATCCTTACATCCCACGAGCAGGGTGCATCCCACGCGGCGGACGGCTATGCGCGCGCGACGGGCAAGGTCGGTGTCTGCCTGGCGACGAGCGGTCCTGGCGCGACCAATCTGGTCACAGGTATCGCCACGGCGTATATGGATTCCGTGCCGATGGTTGCCATCACTGCGAACGTTACGCTGCCGCTGCTCGGAAAAGACTCTTTCCAGGAGGTTGACATCGCGGGCGTGACGATGCCGATCACAAAGCACGGCTATATCGTAAAGGACGTGACGAAACTCGCCGACACGATCAGAAAAGCGT
>CAJUES010000111.1 GCA_910585765.1 uncultured Lachnospiraceae bacterium
TGAATTGGAGGAGGCATAGATAAGATGATCAGGACTTTTACAACACACAATGTGAGAAAGCAGCAGGAGCTCACCGGGAGCCTGTGGGAATTCACGCCCTGTCAGGGGGAATACGAGGGCAGGACATTTCAGGTGGCGACACCCTGCTGCTGGGAGAATCTCCCTGATTTTTCTGATTACAGGGGCGAGGGGATCTTTAGAACGAAATTTTATGCGGGTGGCACGATCCGGCTGGAATTCAAGGGTGTGAGCCACACGGCTTGCGTGACGCTCGACGGGAAGGAGATCGATTCCCACTACAATGCTTACACGGCATTTAGCGTGATCGTAAAGGATCTCGGGGAAGGGGAGCACACGCTTGCGATCCGGGCGGACAACCGTTTCGGCATCGGGAGCGCCCTCCACATTCCCAACGACTATATGTCCTACGGCGGCGTGAGCAGACCTGTCGTGCTGGAACAGCTCGGCGGACTTTACATCAGACAGCTTCACATCACGCCGCATCTGGCTAACGGAAAATGGATGGCAAAGGCGGAGATCACGGCTGTCAATCTCTCTGAAAAAGACCAGGCTGTGGATGTCGGCATCTCGGTCGCGGACAGAGCACATCGATGGGAGGCGGTGACGATCCGGGCGGATGAGGAAGTCACGCTGTGTCAGGACTTTTCGTTCGACCAGGTGGAGACGTGGGAGATCGGCAAGCCTCATCTGTATGCGGCGAGGGCGGAGCTGGAACAGGGCGGGCGCAAGGTGGACGATCTCATCGACAGGTTTGGATTTCGCGAGATCAGGACAGACAAGAACAGGATCCTGTTGAACGGGCGGGCTGTCAGGATCAAAGGATTCTGCAGGCATGAGGATCACCCGCAGTTTGGCTGTGCGCTGCCGTATGCCGCGGTCGCAGCCGACATAGAGCTGATCAGGCATCTTGGCGCCAACTCCATCCGCGCCGTGCACTATCCGGACGATGAGATATTCCTGGATCTGTGTGACGAGCAGGGCATCCTGGTCTGGGAGGAGAACCATGCCAGGGGGCTGAGCCTTGAGAACATGCAGAATCCAAATTTTGAACCGCAGGCAGAGGCTGTGATCCGCGAGATGATACCGCTCCACTACAATCATCCCTGTATCTATATCTGGGGTATTTTGAACGAGTGTGCCAGCCACAGCGAGTACGGAAAGGAATGTTACGGGAAACAGTATGACATCATCCGGTCGCTCGACGCGTCAAGACCGCGCTCCTCGGCGAGCTGCCAGTTCAAGACAGACATTTGCCTGGGGCTTCCCGAAGTCGTCTCCTACAATATCTATCCGCTCTGGTATCACGACACGCCGCCCGCGGAATACCTCGACGATCTGTACCGATGGGTGCAGGATGAGACCGAGGGGAGCGGGAAGCCGTTTCTGATCACCGAGATCGGTGCAGGCGCGATCTACGGCTGCCGGAACAACCACCATGCCAAGTGGACGGAGGAGTACCAGGCGCAGGCGCTGGAAAAGCAGCTTGCGGCTGTCCTCGAGCATGAGGGCTGCAGCGGCGTGTATGTCTGGCAGTTTTGCGATGTCCGCATCAGTGACGAGTGGTTTGGCGGGCGCCCGCGGACGATGAACAACAAAGGCATCGTCGACGAGTACCGCAGGCGGAAATTGTCCTATGATGTAGTGAAACGGATTTTTGAATCCTATCCCGATTATTTTTGACAGCATCTATACAGGGGCGCATCAAAAATTTTTGGGTGATATCTGTTGCATCAGGCGGCTTTTTTGTGGTATCATTACGGTTGTAGTATGTATACATAGAATCAGCAGTATCAGAGCAATGGAATATCGGAAGGAGATATTGATGGACAACAACAACTTATATGAAAAGGACAATCAGAACCAGAGTGGGGATCAGGGACAGTTCCAACAGCAGCCTTACCAGCCGCAGCAGCCGTATCAGCCCTACCAGCCGCAGCAGCCGTATCAACAGCAGCCCTATCAGCAGCAGTCGTATCAGGGGAATACGGATCTTGAGGAGCCAGTAACCTTTGCGGACTGGATGATCTCGACACTGATCATGTGCATACCCTGTGTGGGCATTATCATGATCTTTGTCTGGGCATTTGGATCAAACACAAAGAAGAGTAAATCCAATTACTTCAAGGCGATGCTTGTGTGGACGGCGATCGGCTTTGTGCTTGCGATCGTCATGGGCGGCGCGTTTGCCGCGATCCTGGCATCGATTGCAGATACGGGGTTATATTATTAAATCAGTTTTTGTGAGGACAGGAAAACGGCAGTGATCTGAAACACTGCCGTTTTTTGACGCAGATCTCATCCGGCCGTCCACCTGCCGCTTGCGCCGCAGGGAAGGACAAGCCCGTTTGAGGAGACGGGCAGACCGATCTCGGAGGCGTCCACGCTGCCGCCGTGCTCCGGCACAATGGCAGTCTCGAGCATGTAGGTCAGAACGGCTGGCTGCAGCCCTGTAGTGTAGGAGTTGATCAGGAAGAAAAGCGGTTTTTTGGTCAGGACTTTTGCCGTGAGCCTGATGAAGGGATAGATGCTGTCCTCGATCTTCCAGATCTCCCCCTTTGGCCCCCTGCCGTACGAGGGAGGATCCATGATAACGGCGTCATAAGTATTGCCGCGCCGTATCTCGCGCTCCACAAATTTCACACAGTCGTCCACAAGCCAGCGGACCGGGGCGGCGGAGAGCCCGGACGAGGCGGCATTTTCCTTTGCCCAGCCGACCATGCCCTTGGAGGCGTCGACATGCGTCACATGCGCTCCGGCTGCCGCGGCGCTCAGCGTAGCGCCACCCGTGTATGCGAAGAGATTGAGCACCCTGATCTCGCGCGAGGGATCCTTGGCAAGCGCACCCTTTATGATAGAAGCAGACCAATCCCAGTTGACAGCCTGCTCGGGGAAAAGCCCTGTGTGCTTGAAGCTGAAGGGCTTGAGATGAAATGTGAGGTCGTTGTAACGGATATCCCACTCCTGTGGGAGCTTGAAAAATTCCCACTCCCCGCCGCCGTTAGAACTTCTGTGATAGTGTCCGTTTGGTTTCTTCCAGCGGTGATCCTTTCTTTCGGTATTCCAGATCACCTGGGGGTCGGGCCGTACCAGTATGTACTTTCCCCAGCGCTCGAGCTTTTCGCCGGAGGCGGTATCGATGACTTCATAGTCCTTCCAGTTGTTTGCGATCCACATAATATATAGCATCCTTCCTGCATTAAATACATATAGTTCGTTTCTTTTATATTCAAACACGCTCTAGAGCGTGTTTGAAAAATGCTTTCCGTCAGATGTACGTCACAGTTTGTGGGAGATTTGTGCCAAATGAAGGAGGCGTAGCGGGCTACGTCGACTGAATGTGGTGCAAATATCACGCAAAGTGGGGCGTATAGATGGCGGGAATGATTTTTGAAACACGCTCTAGTATAATGAAAAACAACACGATTTTCAACGGATATTTCAACGGAATCGCAGGATAATCGATTGTATTCAAAAAAAAACAATAAAAATGCAAAAAGTGCTTGCAAATGCCAGGACGCTACGATATACTACTAATTGCTGTGACATGATAGCGATGAAACGTGAGGTTGCTG
>CAJUES010000112.1 GCA_910585765.1 uncultured Lachnospiraceae bacterium
CTGTATGGAGGAGATCCCGTCCCCCACGATATCCTGCTGATATGTCCTTTGTACCCTTTTAGCCATTACGATCCCCCCGCTTCTGTGATACCACTTATTGATTTCGCCCCTGTACGCTTTCCTCACGGTATTTCCGGATCTTCTTCATCCATGACCAGACGCCTCCCTGTATGCTTTCCTCACAGATATTTCCGGATCTCCCCCAGCACATGGTCAACCGCCTCTTCCAGCACATACCGGCTCGTATCGATCTCCACCTCGGCATGGGCCGGCGGTTCATAGGGACTTGAGATTCCGGTAAAATTGGGGATCAGGCCGTTTCTCGCCTTCTTATACAGCCCTTTCACATCACGTCTCTCGCACTCTTCCAAAGGCGTACTCACATAGATCTCTATAAAATTGGTGCTGCCGATGATCTCCCGCGCCCGCGCCCTGTCACTTTCATACGGAGAGATAAACGATGTGAGCACGATCAGCCCGGCATCATTCATAAGCTTTGCCACTTCCGCCACCCTGCGGATATTCTCGATCCTGTCCTTCTCCTCAAAACCAAGGTTCTGGTTCAGTCCCATCCGCACATTGTCGCCGTCCAGGAGCATAGTGTAGTTACCCTGGACATTCAGCGCCTTCTCAACCTCGTTTGCCAGCGCTGACTTTCCTGCCCCGGAAAGCCCGGTAAACCACAGTGTTACAGGCTTCTGCCCCATTCTGGCAGCGCGCGTGTCACGCGTGACGTCCAGCTTCTGCCAGGTCAGGTTGTCAGCCCGCCGCAGGGAATGTTCGATCACGCCGCAGGCTGATGTCATGTTCGTGATGCGGTCGATCAATATGAAACACCCCAGCTCCCTGTGTGCGGCAAATACGTCATAGACAGCATCCTCCGCCATGGCAATGTCACAGACAGCGATCTCGTTCTTATACAGCCGTGATGCCGCAAGGCTTTCACCAGAATGGATATCGACCTTGTACTTGACAGCCATCACTGTGGCGGGCAGCATCTTTGTGCCGATCTTTATCAGAAAATTTTTACCCTGCACTAACTCCGTATCGTCCATCCAGAGGATCGACGCCGTGAACATCCTGCTGACCTTCAGCTGTGTTCCCCTGACCAGGACACATCCCCGTGACACATCCACCTCACGGTTTAACTGCACGGTCAGTGCCTGCCCCCTGTGCGCCTCCTGCACATTTTTGTCTGCCACAAAGATCGACTGCACACATGCCCTCTCGCCGCTTGGCAGCACTGTGATCTCATCCCCTGCAGAAATGCTCCCTGATGACACCTGCCCCTGGAACCCGCGGAAATCTGCATTCGGTCTGCATACCCTCTGGACCGGCATCACAAATCCCTGCTCTTTGGCCCCGTCATCCACATCCACGGACTCAAGATATTCCAGCAGGGTCTTCCCGCTGTACCATGGCATACGCCCTGATTTCAGTGTGACATTATCCCCCTCCGTTGCAGAGACAGGAATGATCTCTGTATGATACAGTTCCAGATCGACCGCAAGCTTTCTGACCTCTTTTTCAATCTTTTGGTACGCCTTCCGGTCATAGCGGACCAGATCCATCTTGTTGACCGCAAACACGAAATACCGGATCCCCATCAATGCGCAGATCCTTGCATGACGTCTTGTCTGCGTCAGGATCCCCTGCGAGGCGTCAACCAGGATCACCGCAAGGTCTGCAAAAGAGGCTCCTACTGCCATGTTCCTCGTGTATTCCTCGTGTCCGGGGGTATCCGCCACGATAAAGCTCCTGTGCTCCGTCGTGAAATACCGGTACGCCACGTCGATCGTGATACCCTGCTCACGCTCCGCCATCAATCCGTCCAACAGGAGAGAATAGTCGATCCCGCCCTCGCGGCTCCCCACACGGCTGTCCAGCTCCAGCGCACGCTCCTGGTCAGCAAACAGAAGTTTGGCGTCGTACAGCATATGTCCGATGAGTGTCGATTTCCCGTCATCCACACTGCCGCAGGTGATAAATTTCAGCAGACCGCTGCTGTTCCTCTTTGCACACATATCAGAAATACCCCTCCCTCTTGCGCCGTTCCATGCTCCCGGCTGCCTCATGGTCGATCACGCGGCTCGTCCGCTCCGATGTCACGGCACCGAGCGTCTCCCTCACGATATCCTCCAGCGTGTCTGCTGTCGACTCGACACCGCCTGTCAGGGGATAACATCCCAATGTCCGGAAACGGACGCTCCAGTGCTGTACCTCCTCCCCCGGGAGGAGCCGCATCCTGTCATCGTCCACCATGATGATGTTCCCGTCCCTGTACACGACAGGGCGCTCTTTCGCAAAATACAGGGGCACGATGTCGATCCGCTCCCGCGCGATATACTGCCAGATATCCTTCTCCGTCCAGTTTGAGATCGGGAAGATTCGGATACTCTCGCCCCTGTGGATCTGTGTATTGTACAGGTTCCACATCTCGGGACGCTGATTCTTCGGATCCCACGCCTGCTCGCTGTTGCGGAACGAGAAGATGCGCTCCTTCGCCCGCGACTTCTCCTCATCCCTCCGCCCGCCGCCAAATGCCGCGGTGAATCCGTATTTCGAGAGTGCCTGCTTCAACGCCTGGGTCTTCATGATATCTGTATATGCCGGACCATGGTCAAACGGATTGATCCCCTGCCTCACACCTTCCTCATTGGTGTAGACGAGCATCTCGATCCCTTTTTCCTCTGCAATGCGGTCACGAAATGCGGTCATCTCCCTGAATTTCCATGTCGTGTCGATGTGCAGAAAAGGGAACGGGGGCTTTTCCGGGTAAAATGCCTTCATGGCAAGGTGCAGCATGACCGAGCTGTCCTTCCCAATGGAATACAGCATGACCGGTTTCTCACACTCCGCCGCCACTTCCCGCATGATGTATATTGCTTCTGCCTCGAGGGCATCAAGATGGGTGTTCATTCTTTTTCCTCCCTAACTAATCTTTGCTAAACCGCTGCATGTACAGCTGCACAGAATTGATGGACAGCATCAGCAGAAAGGATATCACAAGCAGCACCAGCGCGATCGCTGTGGCATCCGCATATTTATACTGCTCGAGCTTCGTCATGATCAGCAGCGGCGCGATCTGCGTCTTATTCGGGATATTTCCGGCTATGAATACCACGCTTCCATACTCACCGATCCCCCTTGCAAATGCCAGCCCGAAACCGGCAAGCAGTGCAGGAAACAGTTCCGGCATCACAACGCGGAAAAATGTGTAGATCCTGCCTGCCCCGAGCATCTCGGCTGCCTCCTCATACTGTCTGTCCAGCTTCTCCAGCACAGGCTGGACTGCCCGCACCACGAAGGGGATCCCCACGAACACCATGGCGATCGTGATCCCTGCCCGCGTGTATGCAATCCTGATCCCTGCCTCCGCAAACAGCGCACCGATCCAGCCCTTGTCCGAGTA
>CAJUES010000113.1 GCA_910585765.1 uncultured Lachnospiraceae bacterium
TGCAAGCATTTTGGCGCACGCTTTTCACTACTTTTATTGACGAGTGAACAGTAACCATCCCAGTTGCAATTCACACCTACACCAGGTTTTATCAGATTATAAGTTATTAAGGTGTGAATCATAACAGATTTTGCACACAAAGTGCTAAAGAGAACGCATTTTGGCGCATGATTCCCACTACGTTGGCATGGGTGTGAAAAGCAACTCATCCCACACTGCCCCATAAAATGTTACGATTATATTAATGAAATATTAGAAGAATAGGCTAAAAAATCGATTTCTTGCCAACATGGACAACATAAGATATACTATGCATATACTTATGCTCCGCATATAACCGAGGTGACAATATATGAAGAAAACGACAATCAATGCGATACTGATATCTATCATAACACTTATGTCCGTATCGATCTGCTTCCTTTTATTCTGTATCATGACCAGACCGCGCTACGTGATCGTCAATGAGCCCGAGACAGCCGCCACGATCACAGAAGTGAGCGATCTCGCCGAGGAACCGCAGCAGCCTGAGAACCCGGTCGCCGACAGCGTCCCCGAGACAGCGCCGGTCGATGAGCAGCCCCAAAGCACCATGCACGGCAAGACATCGACCAGGGTAAATATCCGTGATGCGGCTTCCGAGAACGCAAAAGTGCTCAGCACAGTCGACGAAGGCACCACCTTTGAGATCATTGAGATCCAGGACAACGGTTGGACAAAAATCCTCTATGAAGGCTCCGAAGCATACATCTCTTCGAGCTTTGTGATCATCACAAACGAATAAAAAGTCCGCGGTCAACCCTCCTTATCCCGCTCTGCCGCCCTTCTCCTTGCCCTGAGTCTCACCGTGATCCCCTTCTGTCTCAAGAGTTCACCATGATATTTGTCCTTATAGTACTCGTAAGCCCTCCTGTAATTATACCCATATTCCGCAAATTTGCGAAGGACAACATTCATCTCCGCTCCCACAAAGATGATGTTCATCGTGCCATAGAGCCACAAAATAAATATCACGACAGTTGCAAGGCTCCCATATGTAACGGAATAGTTTGCAAAATTGCTGATGTAGAAGGAAAACGCCCAAGAGTACACCAGCCACGCGATCGCAGAAAAAAGGGAACCAAAAAACTCATAGCGGATCTTCGATCTTCTGTTCGGCACATTCATGTAGATCAGCAGGAAAAAGAGGATCAGAAGAACGATCATACACAGATATTTCCCATAGCGGAATAAGTTTGAGAAGACCGCCATGCCCGGCACAAACTGGAGCAGCCAGTTAAATATATTGTTTCCGAGCACGATCAGAACCATCATGAGTCCGATCACCGCAAAGAAGATCACCACATAGGAGACTGCAAGCGCGTACAGCAAAGGCGTTCCCCTCGTCTCCCGGATGCCGTACACTGCATTCATACCGATGATCACCGCATACACCCCCTTGGATGCACAAAAAAGCATGACGATGATCGAAAAGGACTGCATCATCGCAGTGCTCCCCGCGTATGCCTCCTCCAGGATCTGGTTCACAAGCGGCATCGATCCCTCCGGGATGATATTCATCAGATATTGCGTGAAACGCGCCGTGTCGATCTGCAGATAGCTGAAGACCGAGATGCAGTACATCGCCATCGGAAACAGTGACATCAGTAAAAATAAAGCCGCGTGCCCTGCGAACGAGGACACGTGGTCGTATTTTACCTTTGATACAAAACTGTATGCTATTTCATAGATCAATCTGATCTCTTTTCTTGTTATTCGCTTTTTATTTTTTCCATGCATTCTTACTGCTGTCCCTTTTCCTTTGCCTTCTTGATCAGGAACAGGTCACTGATCGCCTTTCCCAGGTCATGTGGATACAGCTGCACTACCGGACTGTCAATGATATCCCCGATCTTCAACTTAAATCCTACTTTTACAAACCGGTCATCATCGGGAAACTCACACGCCAGATACTCGCCATCCTCCATAAACTTCGCCTCCGGCGTCGATATATCCGTCTTTCGCTCCAGCATGACACTCATGGAAGTCGCCGCCGCCCCCATCATCTGGTTCATCGCCTCCGAGACCGCGCTCACGTGCAGTTCGCCCAGCTCCATCCTGGCAAAATCGCCCCTCCCGTCACTTCCCATCATCAGGTCGGCGATCGCCTTGGCATCCTGCTCTTCCAGTATCAGTATACTGCACCCTTTGACACCCTCCACATAATTGACCTTCACAAAAACCTTCTTGGAGGACACATTTTTCGTGTACTCGCTCTTCTCGATGATCTCCACCCGCGGCGGCGTGATGTCAACCGTCTGCCGCACCAGCATGCTGAGTGTCGATGCCGAGTTGCCCAGGCATATATTTGATATCTCCCCGATCGCATCTATTTCCAACTCTGTAAAAAAACAGCTGCCCATTCACATACCTCCCTACTGCATCAGTGTCTCTGGCTCACATTCCAGCGCCCTTGCCAGTTTGTGCACAAGCTTCTCGGGCTGTCTGGTCAGATCACAGACAGACGCCTCACAGTTCCGCACGGCAGATACACTGTACCCCATGCGTTCCGCGATCTGCTGCCTCGACTTGCCCAGCTCAAGACGGCGCATCTTCACCGGAGATATCCTGGCAAACCGGATATACATATTCCTGCCGTCATAGTTGACCGTGTTGACCAGCTGAACGATCTCTCCCGAATCTCCCATGGTGTCCTTGTCAACCTTGTAGATCGACGAGATCGCCGTCATCAGCTTTCTCATCAAAGTCTCATCATCATAGTGCCCCAGATTTTCCATTGGTATGTACAAATCAATATAAAGCGCTTTGAGTTCCCGGATCTGCTCCTCGTCAAGCTTTAGGATATAATTGTTCTCCTTCGCTTCATTGTACATGGACAGTATCTTCGACCAAAACGCATCCTTATCAAATCCTGCCATTTCTACTCTCAATCCCCCAATACAATTCGTTTATTTTCATCAGCTGACTATCCCTTCTCATTATACGCCTCCGGCAAATCACTGTCAATCAATATATCCTTTACGGTCAGGGTTGTTTCATGAAGGCTTCCAAACGACATCATTTATTATGAACTTGCTGTC
>CAJUES010000114.1 GCA_910585765.1 uncultured Lachnospiraceae bacterium
GTGGAACAGGGCATACGCACTGATCGAGGATATCTTTACCGAGGACACGGTGCTCAATGCCGGCGTGGTCGACATGGATCCGCCAGGGGAGGCGGCGGGAAAGCAGCATATAGTGTACGAAGTGACACTGGAAAACAGCGGCATCAAGGAGACGGACACCTTCGCGCTGAGGATCCTCAATCCATACGAGGACGCGGTGGTCTACGGCTATGCTGACGGGACATGGACAGCGCTTGAGAGCAAGAACAGAGGCCAGTACCTGCAGGTTGTCATGACCGGCACACATGCGTATTTCTGTGTCGCCGAGCACACCTCCGACAGGATGGTCGTGATCATCTGCGCGACAGCGGCAGCGGCAGTCCTGATCGTGCTGACCGCAGTAGTCAAAAAGACCGGCGCGCGCAGAAAGCAGAAAAAGCCGGACAAGAAGAGGGATCAAGAAAGAGATCATGAAAGGGATCAGGAAGAGGGATAAGGATCCACTTGCAAAACGGAGGGAATTCTATTATGATAAATGAGTGATATGGAAGTCAGGGGGGGCTGTCAGCCCCCCTTGAAATAGAAAACAGACAAGGGGGCAGCATGAAGGCTATCAGGAAGGAACAGGCAGCTGTGATCGTGGTGATCGCGATCCAGCTGATCTTTATGGTTTATTGGGGAACGCAGAAGAGCGGCTATTACGTGGATGAATTTTTTACCTACGACAATGCGCACTACCTGTCGGCATCGACGCCGAAGCGGATCAAATTGTACGATGCCGATTTTCTCACCTACGACGAGTGGCATGAGATCTCGGAGCTCAAGAGCACGCTGACGGTCACGAGGGAGGAGGCGCTGCTCCGTGATCCCGCAGGCTACAATATCAAAGTGTGGTTTACCAGATATCCCTACATGGTCCTGTTTCATTATGTGCAGGCGCTTTTCTTCGAGGGGGAACTGAGCAAATGGAGCGCGATCGCGCTCAACATCGTGCTGTTTCTGCTGAACCAGATCCTTTTATACCGATTGGCGCACGGCATATCCGGGGATAGAACGGCGGCTGTGCTGGCAGTGGCGCTCTACGGATTTACGGGGATGGCGGCGAGCATGACGGTCTATGTGCGGTTCTATATGCTGGTGACGCTCTGGATGACGCTCTATACCTGTCTGCATGTGCGCATGTGGGAGGAGGACAACATGGTGAAGAACCTGCTCATGGAGTTTTTGTCCGTGGTCATACTCTACCAGGCGTACAGGGATTCGCCGCTTGCGGCGATCCAGGGCGTTGGGATGGTGTGCGCCTTCCTTGCGGGGCTGCTGATCAGAAAACGCTATCGGCAGGCGGCTGCCTACGGGATTCCGATCGTCGGCGGCGGTCTTGCGTATGTCCTTCTCAAAACCGACTATGCAGGGTACATCCTGCATCCGGAGAAATTTGCCGATGCGGACGTCACCAACGTCGCGACGGCAGGTCTTTTGGGGAATTTTCTGACATTGACTCCTGGTGCGTTTGTGCAGCGCATGACAGAGCTCTCACATGTCGTGTGCCGGTATCTGTTTGGACATGCACTGGTTTTAGGGGCCTATCTGCTCCTCGCGGCGGTGCTTCTGGTCTGGCTTGTATGCACTAAGAAAAGAAGGACAGGGGAGCTGGACGGGCGCTTTTTTCTGATAGCGGTCTGCCCCTGCGCCTTTTACTGCGTGGTGTCCGTCTGTCTGGATCTGGGAGCGATACGGTACAACTCGTCCATCTTCCCGGAGCTTGCAGTCTGCGCGGCTGTGTTTGTCATGCTCCTGGCGCGCCGGCTGGACAGCAGGCGCCTCGCGGCGGCGGGCATGGGGATCGTGATCCTGGCGGCAGCCATCGCCACAGCCGTCATCCCGCGCGTCGACAACTTGTATCGGGAAGACAGGGATGCCGTGGAGCAGATCCGGTCGTATCAGGGAACGGATTCGGTGGTCGTCGACTGTCATTTTGATGACCGGATCATGTACGAATGCCTGGTGTATGCCGATGAGGATACGCAAGTGATGTTCACATCCCGCGAGAACGTTGATTATGACGCGTGGCACAGCGATGTGCTGCTCTGGTTCAGAGTGGACGAGGGGCGGGACATCATAGAGGAGCTGGCGTCGTCGGGGCGCTACACCGTGCTGGAAGTGGGAAGGACACACGAGTCGGATGTCTATTTTGTGTCAAGACACGATTTGGGAGAATAATCGTTTTAGACTGGATTATTCTGTCCTTTTGTATTATACTAATAAGGAATTGCAGAAAAATAACTGACGCATCCTGACTTGTCTATTTCTCCGGTGATGCATATCAAAAAGCCTCGCCGTATCCCGCTGCGTCTATGTTTTTTCTCGAAGAAATATCCTGCGCAAGTTGCATCGGTTATTTTCCTGCAGTTCCTAAGGAACTGCTAAGAATTAACTTTGCAGATGACGCAGTATAAATCTTTTTATGCAAGGCGGAGGAATGAGGCGTACTGGGGTACGCCGATTGACGACAACGCGGCATAAGAAGATTTAGACAAGTCAGATGTAAAGATTAATTCTTTAACAGTTCCTAAGATAGTCGGATTGGGAGAAATGATTGCGATATCTGACGGATACATTCATCGATACAGCAGATGGAGAAGGGAGTAGGATATTGGGATGACAAGTATATCTGTCGTAGTTCCTGTATACAACGAAGAAGGGAATGTTGCCGAGCTTCATCGGGAGATCAAACAGATGTGTGAGGCAAATGGTTATATTTATGAGATCATTTTTGTGAATGACGGATCCTCGGACCGTACGGAGGAGGTATGCAGGACGCTGCGCCCGCTGAAGTATATCAGGCTGCGCAGGAATTTCGGGCAGACAGCGGCGATGGATGCGGGGATCAAGGCCGCGCAGTATGATTATATCGTGACAATGGACGGGGACAGGCAGAACGATCCCGCCGATATTCCGATGATGATCGAGTACATGGAGGAGCACGATCTGGATGTCGTCTCCGGATGGCGAAAGCACCGCAAGGACACGCTGATGAAGAAATTCACGTCGAGAGGGGCGAATTT